>DASYEG010000303.1:0-23169 GCA_036499145.1 Micropepsaceae bacterium
CTGGCGTTCGCCCGGCCACGGACAGGCCTTTCCGCCCTATTCCGTCGAGCCACCGCACTGGCCCGCGGTGTGCCTGGATTGGAATGACGCCAAAACCTATGTCGTCTGGCTGAACGGCAAGGCCATGGCGGCGCGTCCCACCCTGGTGGACGCGCCCTATCGCCTTCCGAGTGAAGCGGAATGGGAATACGCCGCGCGCGCGGGCACCGTCACGGCGCGCTGGTGGGGCGATGCGGTGGGCTCGGGCCATGCGAACTGCAATGGCTGCGGCAGCAAATTCGACTATCACGTGCTGGCGGACGTCGACAGCTTCCCGCCCAATCCGTTCGGGCTTTACGGCATGCTCGGCAATGCGTGGGAATGGACCGAGGATTGCTGGCACGAGAGCTATGCTGGCGCGCCTGCCGACGGCAGCGCCTGGACGCTTGGCGCCGATTGCATCAAGCATGTCGTGCGCGGCGGATCGTGGGACAATGTGCCGGTCTTTGTGCGCGCCGCGACCCGCAGCGGCAGCGCGCCCAATGGCGGCGAATTCGATTATTCGAGTCTGGCGGGATTCCGCGTCGCGCGGACCTTGCCTTGACCTTGCGCGGTCATTTCAGCGTATCGCGCGGATTGAGATCCAAGGTCATGTCCATGACCCCACCCTGGCTTGCGACCTGCCCCAATGGCAGAGCGAAAGGCGAGGACAGCAGCACCGCATTGCGCGCGCTGAGCGCGATGGAGCGGTAGGCGACATCGGCGATATAGCGTTTCTGGTCGACGATCTCGGCCTTGGTGACGGTGCCGTCGGCGGCCAGCACCACATGGATGGGAATGGTGAAATTGCGCGCGCCCAATTCTTCCGTATTCAGATTCCAGCGTCGTTCGACCTGGGCGCGGATGTAGTCCTTCACGCTATAGGCGGCATAGGGACCGGGCGCGCCATTGCCGTTCGCATTGATGCCGGCGGTCCCTGCTCCGTTCAAAAGACGCGGGTCGGTGGAGGGCTGTTTCAAATTGGCAAGGCCCTGGAGCTTGGTTTCCAGTTCGTCGCGCGGCTGTTCGGGCGGGGCCGTCTCGGCCGGCGGATTGGGAATGGCGGGCCGCTCAATGGTGCGGGCTTGAGGCGCGCGCGGCGGCGTGAGAGAGGCCTGCCGCTGGCGGGTGGCGGCCTGGGGCCGCTGCGGCAGAGCCCGGTCGCGCGATGGGGCCGGGGCGATGGTTTCTTCGGCAAGCTGCACGAGATCCACAGGCACGGCGGGCGGTGGAGAGGGTGGCAGCGCCGCCCTCATGTGAAAGATGAGGAAAAACGCCACAAGACCATGAATTACAAAGGAAATAGCCAAGCCAGGACGTTTCGCATAGGAAGCCACCCCGTTCACCCTGAGGGGAACGGCCTCGTCTTTCTCGCCAAGCAGACTCGGGAGCATGATGCGGCCTCTGAGGCCCCAAGGGCATAACGCATTAATGGCACGGATGCTGCCCCGTTCCGAGATGGTGGCGCAAGCCGTGGGTTTCGTTCATGATTTGTACGCAACCGTGCGTTTCTTTGTGCGTTACCGCACCATGAGACCTCTATCCCTCGCGCGTCGCGTCGAAGCCTGGCTGGAGAACCGGCGGGGTGAGTGTGTTTGCGACAATTGCATCGCCGCGGAGCTGCGGCAGCCCATCCGCAAGAATGTCCAGGCGGTGACAAGCCGGCTGTCGTTCTGCCAACCCGGTTACTGCAAATACCGCGCGACCTGTTCGGTGTGCGGTCAGGCGAGCATGGTCACGCGAGTCAGCACCAGCATGCTGTAAGGCTTTTCCAATCATCCTTCCCGAGACATGGCGCTCTGTATTATAGAGAGCCAGGCTTCGGTGGCGCATGGGCGTCAGCCAGAGGCGACGGGAGGCATCCATGACGACAAAACGAATCGCAGCGCTCGCGCTGACCACCGCGGCTGCGGCTTTCTTGCTGGCAAGCCCGGTCTGGGCACAGGCCGTCTACACCGGCTTTCCCAAAAGCCCGACGAGCCCCATCAGCCAGATGTACCGGGAAAAGGGCAAGGCGGATGTCGAGGTGCAGAAGGTGCCGCCCGTCAAGATGTTCGACAATCTCTGGTATGTCGGGCCGGGCTACGTCTCCTGCTATTTGATCAAGACCTCGGCCGGCGCCATCCTGATCGACGCGTCGGAGGAGCCCGACATGGTGCTGCACGTCATCGACAGCATCAAGAAGACCGGCACCGACCTGAAGGACATCAAGGCCATCTTCATCAGCCACGGCCATATCGATCATTGGGGTGGAATCGACCGGATGCACGAACTGACCGGCGCGCCCGTCTATGCCACCGAAGCGGATTGGAAGATGATCGAAGACACCGCCTCGAAGCCGGGACGCAACGGAGCCCCGCCGCCGCGCGCGCCCAAACGCGATCGCATCGTGCATGACGGCGACACCTTCACGCTGGGCGACACGACGCTGAAACTGTATGTCACCCCCGGACACACGCCGGGCGTGATGTCGACGGAATTCACCGTCTTCGACAATGGCGTGCCGCATAAGGCGTTCTATTCTGGCGGGCTTGGCGGACGCGACGGCGTGAAGGGCTTCGAAGACGCGGTCAAAAGCTCTGCGCGCGTCGCCACATTCCAGGGCATCGAAGTGTATCTGCCGAACCATGGCTGGAATCCGGGCACGGATTATCCCAACGGCTCGCTGTTCGAACGCTTCCCGAAACTCGCGGCGCGCAAGCCCGGCGAGCCCAATCCATTCGTGGACCCGGCCTCGTGGAAAATAAACATCGCCCAGGCGCAAGAGCGCATCGCCAAGGGCCTGGAGGAGGAAAAGAAGAAAGCCGCCGCCGCCGCGAAATAACCGGCGCAGCCTTTCCGCGCAAAAACAAACGCCCTCTCCGGCCGGAGAGGGCGTTTCGCGTTTCGGACTTCGACGATTACGGCTTCACGAACAGTCCCACGAGACCGGCCGCGCCCTTGGCATGACCGGCGAGCTTGGCATCCAGTTCGGGAAGCGTCAGACCCGGCGGCAATTCCTTCGGGTCCAGATCGGTCGCGATCACCTTGAAGGTGTAATGATGCGGGCTGCCCGGCGGCGTGCAGGGGCCCGAATAGCTACCCACGCCTTGCGTGCTCTTGCCGCCGATATATTTATCGGAAACCTTGCTGACTTCGCCTTCGGCGAAGGACGTCACGTTCGGCGCGATGCCATAGGCCACCCAATGGAACACGCCGAGACCACCGCGTCCTTCGGGATCGACCATCTCGATGGCAAAGCTCTTGGTCCCTTCCGGCGCGCCGCTCCACGACAATTGCGGCGACACATTCTGGCCGACGCAATTGGGGTTGGGCATCGCGGGATTGCTCACATTCGCGACTTTGGCCGGCATCATGGTGCCGTCCTTGAACGTGCTGGACATCAGCCTGAACGGCGCCGTGGCCGCATGGGCAAGTTCGACGGCGCCCCAGGACGCCAGGACCATACCGCCCGCGGCGAGAAGGATTTTCTTTGTAAGCATATGTTTTTTCTCCGGTTAGGTTTCGACCTCATCATCGGCGGGAATTTGCTCCCGCCGCCAATCTCTAATTTCAGGGTACACGGCTCGCGACATAGGCGGCAATGGCGACCATGTCGTCATTGTCCAGTTTGGCGACCACCTGTTTCATCAACACGGCCGATCCCGAACGCGTGCCGTTTTGGATGTCGTAAAGCTGACGCATCAAAAAACTCGGACTGCGTCCGGCGATGCGCGGCACATCGCCGAGGCCCTTCAGATCGGCGCCGTGGCAGATGCCGCATTGCAAGGTCTTGCCGTTGCCGCCGGTGGCGACGAGGGCTTCGCCTTTCTTCAGCGCGTCCAAGGGCACGAAGGCGGTGAACGTGGTCTTGTCGTCGCGCAGCTCGGCGCGTTCGGTATCGTCCGGCACTTCGATGATGCGACCCGCGATCGGCTCCATGCCCCCTTCGGGCGCTTTGGCCATCATGCCGCCGACCACCGTCGTCTTCGGAACGGTGCCGGCTTCCACGATCTTCACAGAGGACACCGGCTTGATAGAGGAGAAATAGGCTGCGGCCTGTTCGACTTCGGCATCCGTCACGTGCTGGGCGATCCCCATCATCAGATTTTGCGGAACGCGCTTGGGCTCCGAACCCTTGCGGTCGCTGTTCCGGAAATTCATCACCTGCTGCTTGATGTAAGCTGGCGTCAGCCCCGCGAGGCTTGCATTTTCGGGCCGTCCGGCGCCGCTCGGCGTGTGGCAATAGCCGCAGGCGCGCACTTCGGGCATGCGGCCCTTGTTCACCACATCGGGCATGGTGGGATGATCGTCGGGATGCCAGTCCGGAACGCCATCACGGCCCGCGATCTGGGTGCGGGTCAACGCGATGTTGCTGCCCGGAACATGTTTCGGTGTGCCGTCGTCTTTTGGCGGCTGCGTGCCGGGAACTACCGGAGGATTGAGCGGATAGGCCCATCTCGGAAGGTCCGCGGCGTAGGCCGTCGCAGCCATCGCCACGGATGACAGGCACAGCGTCAAAATCCCGGCGGAAGTCTTCATCAGGGCGCTCTTGTTCACGGACCGGTTTTTCGACCCGGTTCGGCGGGCAGGATGGTTTTTTTCCCACTGTCTGGCAAGACGGAGCCGTTCCGGTTTGGGTTGTAATATTGCGTCTTAAGGCCTATATCAGCGTCGCGACGGCGTCCGTCAGATGAAGCGCACTGTATCCACCCGACCCGTACTTCGTGCGCGCTGGACGAGACAGCCAAACTTCCCGACCTGATGTTTGCGTCACGATCGCGCGCGCGAGCACGTGCTCAAGCGTTTATCAGCGCGCGAAAGCGCACAGGAGCAATGTAATGACTATCGGAACTGTAAAATTCTTCAATGTTAACAAAGGCTTTGGATTCATTTCCCCGGAAGGCGGCGCGAAGGACGTGTTTGTTCACGCCACCGCCGTCGAAGCGGCCGGAATGCGCAGCCTCGCAGAGGGCCAGCGGGTGTCGTTCGACATCCAGCCGGATGCGCGCGGTTCGAAGGCCGTGAATCTGAAGTCGGCCTAAACCCCGATCCGTCTCAACGGGCGGCTGTCACCGAAATGTGCAGCCGCCTGTTTTTTCTTCAAGCGATCCCCATTTCCCTTCAAGCGATTCCGAGGAGATGATGCGAACAAAGAACATCGGCGGGGCCAGCGTGCGGGAAAAGAAAGCGGCGGCGTTGGACACGCTCGTGAAGTCGGAATTGACAAAGAGCCGCGCGGCGGAGGCAACCAAAATGTCGAACCTCAAGGCGCTTCGCCTTGCCAAAGAGGCCGAACAGCCCGATCCGGCGCTCGAAAACACTGACGAAAAGATCAAATTCCTGCCGCGCAAACCTCGCCGCGCGCGATCCGGCTCTTAAGCGTAAGCTCGCGCAACGGAAAAGGACACGCCATGGCGATGAAACCCAATTACCGGCAGGAGCGGCTCAGCCGCGAACGCACCAAGGATGCGAAGAAACAGGAAAAGCTGCGGCGCCGCGAGGAGGAATCCACCAAGCGCAAGGCTCTGCGCGGCGACGAATCCAGCGAACCCGAGAAGAGCTAAGGTCGCTCGGATTCTCAATCCGTCATGGCCCGCCAAAGGGGCCATCCAAGATACCGAGGATTGGTTGCTACGCTTTGTGCGTCCCCTCGTGCCCTTTGTGTCTGCTTTGGTCCAATTGCCACGCGCGCGAGCAACATCGCCGCACGGATGATTGGATCGGCCTTTGTTTAGGCCAGCCAAATTCAAACACAAAAATACTAAGAACCACGCAGGCTTACGGCCGCGCATTCGCGTGGTGAATGAGATGACCCGCTTCGCGGGCCATGACAGACCTTTCCGGATGGGCTTATTTCTTTCGCGCCTTGCGGGCCGCATAGCGCGCATCACGTTCGGCTTTGCGCGCGGCTATCAGAGCGACTTCGCGGTCAGCTTCCTCTTTCGCGGCGACGGCACGGGCATGCGCGGCTTCCTGTTCGGCCGCCAGGCGTGCGGCCTCAGCCGCGGCCTTCTCGGCGGCGCGGCGCTGTTCTTCGGCAAGCTTCTGTGCCTTGCGTTCGGCCACGCGCGCCTCGCGCGCCTGACTCGCGGCAAGGCGCTCTGCTTGCTTTTGGGCGAAATTCGGATCGTTCGCGGGAGAGTTCGCGCGCGCCTTTTCGAGTTGAGCCTGCCGGGCCTTGGCCGCCGCGATTCGCCGGTCCTCAAAGCTCGGTTCTCGGAATTCCTTCATGTCGTGCGCCTCGGATTAACTAGTCTGATTTTTTGGACAGCATCGCCAGCACCGAAATGGCGAGCGGTCCAGAAATGACCGCCGCCCACATCCAGCCTCTGGCGGACCTGCCCCGTTTATTCGCCATGCGTGCCGCGATGTAAACGAAGACAAACGCAATGAAAAGATCGAGCGTGACGAAAACGACCGCGTTCATGCCGGCCCCTTACCATGATTACAGCCATTTTTCACAATAATGGCCGGTCTTCGCTTATTTGAAGAATTCGATTTTCGCTTCGCGGAAAAAAACCGGGTTCGCGGGCGCAAGTGAAATCGGCCCGTTGATGCCCAGAATCGCGATCTGGAATTTGTCGCCGGGCTTTACGCTCTCGCTGAGCATGACGCGGTTCGGCATGTTGAAGCCCTGGATGGTGGCCGGGCTCGGACGCCCCGCCGCGCGCGGCATCTGGCCGTTGACCCAGGCCTCCGCGTAATCGTCGATGGTGAAGGAGATCGCCATCCGTGCGCCGGTGGTGTCGAAGTCGCCGATCTTGGCGGGGACCGTCAGGTTCGAACGAAACCAGGTCATGAACAAATGTCCGCCCCCACGCCGCTCCAGGATTCCTTTGGGCTCGATGGTCGGCCATGCGGAATCGTTGAAGTTCGCCTCCCCCGCCTTCGGCGTGAGGTCGTAGGTCATTTTCCACGCCGGGCCGGCATCGGGCATCGCGGGCACCTCGATGATCTTGGCGTCCATGTTCTTCCATTGCGCGCTGAAGGCGGCCATCCCCTCAGACGTAGCCAGATCGACGGTTTTCGACGGCGGCAGTAACGGCGCGATGACGGGAAGCGGGTTTGGAGCGGCCGGCGCCTGCGCGGCGGATATAGCCGAAACCATGATGGCCGGCGTCGCGGCGAGCGCGGCCATGACAGCCAGCCTGACGAAATCCGATTTGCGCATTTTGCCCTCCCATGGGTTGTTCTTTGCGCGATCCTACCCCGATAGACGTTGAAAAACGAGCGCGGCGCGGAGAGTTTGCAACATCCATGAGCGAAATCACCGCCGTGCCGGACCGTCAATGAAAAGGCCCCGCCGGTGAAAGCGGGGCCTTCGCATCGATTTGAACGCGGCCCTTACGCGCCGTCGGACAGCGCGTTGTTGGCGACGCCGCTGATCTGCACGTCGTAGCCATAGGCGTCCGTCATGTGCAGACTGTAGAGGCCGCCGTCGCGCACATTTTCGACGCCGAGCGCCTTCAGCTCCGCTTTCGCCTTTTCGCGATCGAAATCGGCCACCGTATAACCGATATGTTCCATGACCGCCTGACTCTTGCGGCGCGGCGCGCCACCTTCGGCCGGCGCGTTCAGGTCGCGCGAGCGAATGATGAGATGCGTCAGCGGCACATCATTGGCCGTGACTCCCATCGGCTTCTCGCCCTTTTTCCCGAAGGGCAGCGCGACGTCGATCTTCGAAGCGCCGACCTGATCCAGGTTGAACACTTTCGAATACCAGTCCGCGGCCTTTTTGAAGTCCGGGCAATTGTACGAGATGTGATTGACCAACGTGACTTTGAGTGCCGGATCGGGCGCCATGGCGGCCGAGGCAGGCGCCGCGGCATAGGTGGTCGTGGCGGCCAGCGTGAGCGTCTCGAGCAGAGCGCGGCGGCTGAGCTTGCCGGTCGCGAAATCGTCGAGCTCGGTTGCGAAGAAGCTTTCCATGACCTTATCTCCCCTCACGCCGGAATGCGTTTTCCTGTGCCGCACTGGCAAATTGCACATCGTAATCGAACGGATCGTAGACGTGGCGGCTGCCGTCACGTCCGGTCGGCGCATCGTAGCCGCGCGCTTTCAGCGCCGCTCTCACCTTGCCTTCGTCATAGTTCGAAATCGTATAGGCGATGTGGTCGATCACGGCCTCGCTCGGCTTGAGCGGGTTGGCGCCCGGATTGTGTACGACGAGGAAGTTGCCGCCCTTGCCCGGTTCCGGACCGAAGGCGAGGTTGGCGCGGCCCTTGCCCTTGTCGTTCAGGACCTGCATGCCGAACATCGAGGAATAGAAATCGCGTGCCTTCTTATAATCGGAGCACTGATAGGACAGATGATTAAGCCCAAGCATCTTGAAGCCCCGCCCGGCGGGCGCCGCATTGGCTTGTGCACCGCCGGCGAACACCGCGGTGGCCATGGCAAGCGTCTGACAGAATTCCCTCCGGCCGATCTGACCGCTTTCGAACTGCTTGATGAGCCGATCGATGAATTTTTCCACTCCCCTGACCCTCCCTTGTGAAATCGATTCAGGCCCGAGGCGGACCGTCGATCTGCCGCCAGCATAGCGATTTTATGCCGCCGGAGACAGATGGCTGATGGAAGGCCGTGCGCCATGAGGTTAGTATGCGCCACCCAACCGCAAAGGAGCGACTGTGCGGAGCATTTTGGCAAAGCATCTCCGGCGGACCGCGACGGCGGCAATGGCGATGAGCATCGTATCCGCAGCGGGCATGGAGCCCTCCGCAGCCATCCCCGCGCTCTCCGGCCAATGGGGCCGCACAAATTTCAATCTTGAACAGCCGGCTTCAGGGCCCACCATCATCAGCAATACGCTTCGCAAGCGCGACGGCACCATCGACGACGACACCGCGCGCGTCGGTGACTTCACCAATCCTATCCTCAAACCCGAGGCCGCCGAAATCCTGCGCAAGCACGGCGAATTTTCCCGCACCGGCCAGTCCATCCCCGACCCGCACAATCAATGCTGGTCCGAAGCGCCCCCCTTCACGCTGACCATCCAGTTGGAGGTCCTTCTGTTGCAGCAGAAGGACGAGGTCACGCTCATCTATGTGAACGACCACAAGGTGCGTCACATCCGCATGAACGCAGCGCACCCCGCCCATGTGACGCCCACCTGGCAAGGCGATTCCGTCGGCCACTATGAAGGCGACACGCTCGTCGTCGATACCGTCGCCATCAAGCCCAGCCCCTGGCCGGTCGTGGACCGCTATGGAACGCCGCACAGCGACGCGCTGCACGTGGTGGAACGCTATCGTCTGATCGATGGCGAGGCCGCCGCCGAGGCGATCCGCAAACACCGCCGCAGCTTCACCGCGGCCCCCGCCGGCCGGTTCGACGGCTATGGCGCGGAATTCGATCCGGACACCCGTCACAAGGGGTTGCAGGTCGAAGTCACCGTCGAAGATCCCAAGATGTTCACCGCACCGTGGAAAGGGCTCGTCACCTATCGCCCCGAAACGGGCTGGCCGGAAATGGTGTGCGCCGAAAACACCCGTGAATTGACCGGCCCGGAACGCGCGGTTCCTACCGCCGTCAAGCCGGATTTCTGAATTCTTAGAATTCGGCGTGCAGCAGATCGGGTAATGCCGCCACGCTGGGCAGGATATGGGTATAGGTTTCCTGCCGCAGCCGTGCCTCGGTCGCCGCCCCCGAATAGACGCCGACCACACCGCGCATGCCGGCATTGATTCCAGCCTGAAGATCAAGCGGCGTGTCGCCCACCGCGACCACTTGCGCGACGGCATCGACATGAGCCGCCTCCATCGCGTGGAACAGCATGAAGGGCGACGGACGCCCATCCACCACATCGTCGCTGGTGACGGTCGCGACGAAATAATCCCGCCAGCCGAGATGCGCGAAAATCTTGTCCGTGAGCGGACGGCCGAAGCCCGTGCTGGTCGCGACCAGAAGTCCCGCGCTGCGCAATCTCCGGAGACAGTCTTCGGCGCCCGCGATCGCGCGCACATTCGCATAGGCCAGATTCACCTGTGCACTGAAATCATCGTAGATGGCGGCGATCAGCGCCTCCCGATCGGCAGCGGGTTTGATCCGCAATTCGACGAAGTGACGAACCATCCCGCGCTTGGACGCGCCACGCCATTCTCCGATCTCGGCGAAGCTGACCTCCACACCGCGTTTGGTGAGCGCGCTGTGCATGGCTTGCGGCACCTCGCCATGATCCTCGATCAGGGTGCCGCCGACATCGAGCACCACGAGACGGATGGGTTTCGCGGGCTTCACATTGGCGCTGGAAACCGCGGCGCGCGATGCGGCGGGGAACATTGCGGCGGCGCTCAGCGTGAGAAGCGAATGGCGGCGGGAAACGATCACATCGATCTCCTGAAAATGCGCTCAGTTCACGAGCACGCTTGTGGCTTCGGCGACAATATCCTTGGGCGTTGCATAAAGCCTCGCAATGAGAGTGTCGATTGCCTGCCCGCTCACCGGATCGACATCCAGCATCAGTTTTTTCGCATCCGCGAGAAAGGCAGGGTCCTTCATGGTCTCATCGAAGCCCGCCCGCAAGACGGCCTGGCGCTCGGGCGGTATGCCGGGCGGCGCCGCAAAAGGACGCGCCATGACTTGGCTCGCGAGGACGAAATCCAGTATCTGCCGTCCCCGCCGTGTACGGACGAATTCTCCGGCGAGCGGAACATCGCGAAGGTCCGGGGCCTTCGCGGCCGCCGCCTGTAAAAGCACCTTGACCTTCCCGTCGCGCACCCAATCGCCGTGCTGGGCCTTCACCGTGCTCCAGGCGATGCCGCAAAGTCCGTCCACCTCGCGGCGTTGCATGGCGAGCGCGATATCGTTGGTGCCGGGAAAGCCGGTGGCCAGTCTGATCTTGGCCCCAAAGACAGAATTGTAGAGTTTGGCATAGATGTCCGGCGCATTCCCCGCCGCTACGCCGCCAAAGAGGAATTGCCTGGCCATGACATCGTTCCAATTCCTGATCGGCGAGCCGTTCCAGGAAATGCAAAGCATCACATCCTTGGTGATGCTGCCGAGCCAGGCGAATTTCCGGGCATCGAACTTTGCCTGCCCGAGCAAGGGTGCGCTTCCCATGCCATGCGCGAAAGTGCCGATCACGCTGCCATCCTTGGGGGCGATCGTATAAAGGTAATTCGCCGCCTTCAGTGAGCCCGCACCGGGCATGTTCTGCGGCACGACGGTCGGATTGCCCGGAGTATGCCGCCCCAGATGGCGCGCCAGCAGACGCGCGTAGAGATCATAGCCGCCGCCCGGCGTGTAGCCGATCACCACGAAGAGATTGCGGCCGCGATAGAATGCGATTGGCGTCGCGGCTTGCGCTTGCGATGTGACAAGCATCGCCGCGGCGAGCGCATATGCAACCCAGCGGAGGTGTTGCTTCATGTCCAAAATCCTAGCACGCTCTGCCTCTGCCCCTGAAATTGCCCCGCTGAAATTGTCACCGGAGGCGCAATTGCCTAATCTCGCGCCTTTCGAACCGAAACGGAAAATCCCCGTGACGCACAAATCCGAATCCGTGATCCCCCGGCTGGACGAACTCGTCCATGATTATGTGCGCCGCACGCGCTTTTTCCACGAGCCCATCACCATGGGACGCGCGCGCGCGTGGGTGATGCAGCATCGCCTCAACACGCGCCAGCGCAATTCGGTACTGAAGCTGCGTGTCGCCACCAATTGTCCGGATTGGGACACCCGTTTGCAGATCATCGAAGCCTGCGCCGACGAGGTGATCGCCGACGAGAAATACGGCCGCGGCAAGCCGCATTGGCAACATCTGGAAGAACTTGGCGTCACTCTCGGCATGCGCATCGAAGACGTGCGCGCCGCACGCCCGCTCGATTCGACGCTTCTGTGCTGGTCGGCCTGGGACGGGTTGATGTCGAACACACATTGGCTGGAAGGGGTGATCGCCAATACCTGCGCGGAGCGGCCGAACGTGCCGGGCTATGGAATCGGCGCATATCGCGAATATGGGCGCAGCGGCGCCGAACGCAGACGCTGGCGCGAGACATTCGCGCTGAACGAGGATCAGCTTGTGTGGTTCGCGATGCACGAGGCGGCCGATCTCGAACATTCCAACGCCGGCTGGAACACCATCGCGCGCTATGCGAAAGACCTGCACATGGAAGACGCGGTGGTCGAAGCCTGCCGCAAGAACCTTCTGGTCTGGACGCTCTATTTCGATGGCATCCGGGAGGCCGGCGATACATTGGAACGCGAATTTCGATAATACAAAAAAGGGGGGAGACATGCACAGACGCACATTTCTGGCGACGGCAGCGGGAGCCGCAATCGCCTCCGCAGCATCGGGACGGGAGACTGCCGCCGGCGAATTGCCGCTGGGACCGTTGCCCGGCTCGCGTTATCCCGATTCCCACATCGAAGCGCTGGACCGGCGCTTCAAATACAAGATCGGCAACGCGGCCGTCGAACGCGTGGCCGCCGGTTTGCGCTGGTGCGAGGGCCCGGTCTATTTCCGTGACGGCGGCTATCTTCTGTGGAGCGACGTTCCGAACAATCGCATCATGCGCTGGAGCGAGGATGACGGACATCTTTCCGTCTATCGCAGTCCGTCAAACAATTCGAACGGCAACACGCGCGATCGCGAGGGACGCCTCATCACCTGCGAACATGATTCACGGCGCGTGACACGCACGGAACATGACGGCTCCATCACTGTCCTGATGGACAAATTCGAAGGCAAGCCGCTGAATTCCCCCAACGATGTCGTGGTGTCCGCCGACGGCGCGATCTGGTTCACCGATCCTCTGTTCGGCAATGCCGGAAATTATGAGGGGCACCGCATCACCCCCGAACTTCCGACCCAGGTCTACCGCCTCGATCCGAAGACCGGCCGCGCCAGCGTTGCGGCGAGCGGTTTCGGCGGGCCAGACGGTCTTGCCTTTTCACCCGACGAGAAAAAGCTCTACATCGTAGACACCGGCGTACAGACCTCTATCGGCCGCGATTCTCATGTGCGCGTCTTCGACGTCAACGGCGAACGGCTTACCAATGACAGGATTTTCATTCCGGCGTTCGGCGCGGTTGGGCGCACCGATGGTGCGCGCACGGACATCGACGGCAATCTCTGGCTCACTCTGGGAAGCGGCGATCCGAACGAATCCGGCGTGCGCTGTTATGCGCCCAACGGCGATCTGATCGGCAAGATCCACATCCCGGAGACCTGCGCCAATCTTTGTTTCGGCGGCAAGAAGAAGAACCGTCTCTTCATCTGCGGCAGCACGTCAATCTATGCGGTTTATCTCGATACGGTCGGCGCGATGGTGCCGTGACATCCTGTGTCGCCCTCCCTCAAGAGGAGGATCGCGGCGATTGAGAGACTTACGCGCGCGGGCATAACGAATGAGTGGCCGGGCCAGACCCCGGCCACTCGGAAACAGCTTAGTCGATGGGACTATCGCGAAGCGGTCTCCGTCGCGCGCGGCATCAGATCGTCGCGGATGATCTTGCCGCCCTTCATCACGAAATTCACGCGGGTAAGCTCGGTGATGTCGGCGAGCGGATCGCCCGGCACCGCGACCAGATCGGCATATTTGCCTTTCTCCACCGACCCGATGTCCTTGTCCCATCCGAGAATCTCGGCATTGTTCATGGTGCCCGCCTGGATGACACGCGCCGGGCTCATATGCGCCTGCTTGACGAGGGCCACATATTCGAGCGCCTGGCTGCCATGCGGGAAGGTCGCGCCGTCCACACCGCTGCCCACCGTGATCTTCAGGCCCGGCGTCTTCGAGGCGATGACAACGGCGTTGTTGATGGTCGGGATCATGCGATATTTGCCGCCGGTGTTCTTCTTGTCGTTGTCGTCCATATAGGGCTCGGTGTAGCGCTGGAGCGTGGGATCGTAGGTCAATCCCTTGGCGACCATCATCTTCGCCTGTTCCTCGTCGAGGCCCCAGGCGTGCTCAATGGAATCGCAGCCCGCGACGATGGCGTTCTTCTCACCCTCGCCGCCATAGACATGGCAGGCCGTCTTGTGGCCAAGCCGGTGCGTTTCATCGATCAATGCCTGCAGCACCGGCATCGGATAGGTGAGCACGAATTGCTGCTTGCCGTCGGGCGCGAAGGAATAGGCGCCGGTTGGAAACAGCTTGATCCAATCGGCACCATGTTCGATCTGGTCGCGTACCGCCGCGCGTGCTTCGTCCACATTGTGGACCACCGCACTCGCCAAGGGATTGGCGGGCTTATTGTCGCCAGGGGGACCCCAGACGATACCGCGCGTGGACACCTGTTGCCGGGGCCCATCGATCAGGCCCTTGTTGATCGCGTTCCGGATGTCGACATCCGCATAGCCATTGCCATGGGTGCTCATGTCGCGGATCGCGGTGAAGCCGCCGCGCAAATCGGCCTGCGTGTTCTGGATCGCGATCAGCGTGGACATTTCGCGCGACATGCCGGGCTTGGGCGTGTTGAACATATGGGTGTGCGCGTCGATCAGACCGGGCAGCACGGTCTCGCGGCTGAGGTCGATCACCACAGCCCCTGCGGGAATTTTCACCTGCGCCGCGGGGCCCACTTCGGCGATGCGGTCGCCGTTGAGCAGCACCACCTGATTGGCCAGCATCTGGCCGGTTTTGCTGTCGAACAGATGGCCCGCGCGAACCGCCGTTGTCTCGGCGGCCGGTGGACATTTGTTGGCGCCCGCGTCGATGGCCCCGAAGCAGGGTTGCGGGCCCGCGCCGCGCCAGGGCTGTCCCGGTCCGCCGACTTGCGCGGACGCCGCGCCCGTGAGCGCGAACAGTCCGGCCAAACCAAAACATGACGCCTTGAACGCAGATTTGCACTGCATCGCATAATCCTCCATCGATGAGAATCGAGCCGGTCCCTCCCGGAGAACCCTCGAGGCGCCAATATAATCGACATAAAGGCCCAGCGACAGCATGTTGCGGTGACCTGACCCGTGCACCTCTGCCATAAGGCGAGGGATGACGCCGCCTCCTGGGACCTGACCATGCTCGACCTCTCCAGCCTCAAACCAGGCCTCAAAGGAACCGACGAGCTAAAGGTCCGGGTCGAACACACTGCGCCCAGTATCGGCAGCGGCCTGGTGCCGGTCCTGGCCACGCCGGTCATGATCAATCTCATCGAAGCCGCAGCGCTGGACGCCGCCGAACGCTTCCTGCCGGAGGGGCATCAGAGCCTCGGCACCCATCTCGATATCCGCCACATCGCAGCGACGCCCATCGGCATGCGCGTGCGTGCGAGCGCCGAGGTGACCGCCGTCGAAGGACGCAACGTCTCCTTCCGCGTCGAAGTGCACGACGAGAAGGAACTGATCGGCGGAGGAACCCATCAACGGGTGGTCGTCAATGTCGCGCGCTTCGATGAGCGGGTGAAGAAAAAGCTGCTCGCGCCATAAATAATCGGTCCGATTGCCGCGGCGGCGATAAGGCGTCAATAATGCGCGCATTCATCCAAGGAGGACCTCATGGTTCAGCGGACATCGCAAGCGGAATGGCGCGGCAATTTGCAGGACGGCGCCGGGACGATGAAATTGGGCAGCGGCGCCTATGAAGGCGCCTATTCGTTCAAGTCGCGTTTTGCCGACGGTACGGGCACAAATCCCGAGGAGCTGATCGCCGCCGCTCATGCCGGCTGCTTCTCCATGGCGTTCTCCGCCGGATTGTCGAAGGCCGGTTTCACGCCGACGCGTGTGCACACGAACGCGACTGTGACCTTCGACAAGACCCCTGCCGGCTTTGCGGTCACACGCATCGATCTCGACACCGAAGGCGAAGTGCCGGGCATCGAAGATGACGCGTTTCATCAACAGGCGGAGAACGCCAAACGCGATTGCCCGATCTCGCGGCTGCTGGCGCCCGGAACCGAGATCACCATGAAGGCGCGCCTGATCCGCTGAGGGTCAAGTGCCGCGCGCAGACAGACCGGATTTCTGAAAATCCAAGCCGTTCCGGCATTAAACATTGCGGCGCAATTAACCGGTTTTCCAATCGCCGATTGTGGGCCTGGGCGCGCTCTGCAAGCCTCGTGAGGACTTTCCCCACGGAGCGGGGCCCGCGATGGCTTCCATCACAATGAGCGCAAGCGAGATTGCCAAACTCCTCGATGAAGCCGCTGCCGCGCGGCAGCTTGCGGCGATCGTCGAGGACTCCGCCGCGGTGGACGATTTGTTGGACTATGCCTTCGCCCTCGAAGCCTGCGCGGCGGGCGAACGCAGTGTTCCACCCGCCCAACCGGATTGGCTATCGCAACGCGCGCGGAACCATAAAGCCGATCACTGAATCCGTCGCTGTTCGTTGCGTCAGATCGACGGCCAGTCCGACTTCGCCTCCGGTCCCTGTTCCATGATCAGGAAGCGCGATTCCGGAACGCAGCCGCCATCGGGACACCACATGCCGCCGGCGAATTTGTCGAAGTCGAAGAAATAGATCGTGTTGACCCCGCCCGCCTCAGAGGTGAGATCGACCCGATAGACCTTCGCATTCGCAACATCGAGGTCGAGGCCGTCGTGAAAGATTTCCACCGCGAAGTTGCGGTCGTCATCTTTTAATTCGCTCACGTCGATGGCGGTGAAATAGGCGGTTTCATTCGCCACGGGATCGGGATTACCCTGCGGGTCGCCTGACGGAATCATGACTTTCCGGGCGTCGTCGAGAGCGGCCCAGATCGAGCCCTTGCGGCTGCCCAAGGCATCGCCGTAAGGGGTGCAGGCGATTTGCGCCCATTTGCGCAAAGGCGCGGGGAGTGTTGTGACGGCATCGCGAGGAGTTCCGGCGCATTCGTGCGGGCTTGCGGCTCTAGAAGGGGTATTTGCCCTGCCCCCCGCTGAAATCGCCAACACACAAAGGAAGATTGCGAGCTTCCCCTTCGCCATGACATTCACTCCTTAAACCCTGTTGGTCATCGCCATCGTCTGGATACGCACCACAATTGTTTCAAATCACAGGACGAAGGCTACGCGTCAAAGACCTAAGAATGCATTGATAGTGGGCGCGTGAATGTCGCAGGCCCATACGTGAACCTACGTAGATCGCATCACCCTTCATTGCCGAATGTGACGAACGTGCCCCTCGCCGCGGTTTCATGCTATCAGCGGATTGACGTCCTCAAACATTGAGACAACGGGCAAATCGTGGCTTCCCATTCCGGCGACACAGCCGTTGCATCCCAGCCCATTCGCTTTTCGCCGCACGCGAAGGGACCGCTTGCGGGCATTCGGGTGCTCGATCTTTCACGGCTGGTCGCGGGCAACATGCTGTCGCTGCAGCTCGGCGATTTCGGCGCCGAGGTGATCAAGATCGAGCCACTCGATGGCGATCCGCTGCGCGCCTGGCGCGAAGGAGGCGAGCAGCTTTTCTGGAAAACCTACAGCCGCAACAAGATGTCGGTGGCATTGGACCTTCGCAACGCCGCGGCAAAAGCCGCGCTCCTGCGCCTCGTGGACACAGCCGATGTGTTCATCGAAAATTACCGCCCCGGCACGCTGGAGAACATGGGGCTTTCGCCCGATGTGCTGATGGCGCGCAACCCGCGTCTCGTTGTCGTGCGCATTTCCGGCTTCGGCCAGACGGGACCCTATGCGCAATTGCCCGGTTTCGGCACGCTCGTCGAAGCGATGAGCGGGCTTGCCGCGCGCACCGGCTTTGCCGACCGCGAGCCGGTGCTGCCGCCGCTCGCGCTGGCCGACATGATCGCCGGCCTGTCCGGGGCCATGGCGACCGTGACCGCGCTGTTCGCACGCGACCGCGGCACCGGCAAAGGCCAGGTGATCGATCTGTCGCTGCTGGAACCGCTCTTTTCCACGCTGGGGCCGGAGGCCGCGATCTACCGGCAGACCGGCGTGGTCAGGGAGCGCGCCGGCAATGGCACGAGCATTTCATCCCCTCGCAATATCTACCTTTGCGCGGACGGCAAATACGTTGCCCTCTCCGGCTCGACCCAGGCGATGGCGCGGCGCGTGTTCGAAACCATCGGCCGCGCCGATATGATCGAAGACCCGCGCTTCCGCACCAACAGTGACCGCGTGCGCAATCGCGCAAGAGTCGATGAGGCGGTCGGCGCCTGGTTCACCGCCAAGACGCGCGACGAGGCGCTGGCCGGAATGCGCAGCGCGGGCGTCTCGGCCGGTCCCGTCTACGACATCGCCGACGCGGTGAACGACCCCCATTTCCGTGAACGCGAAATCCTGGTCGATGTCGAAGATTCGGAGCTGGGCGCACTCCCCATGCACAACATCGTGCCACGGCTTTCGGCGACGCCGGGCGTGTGGCGGCATCCCGCCCCCGCACTCGGTCAGCACACGGATGAGATCCTGCGCGAGGCCGGTTTAAGCGCAAGTGAAATCGCGCGATTGCGAGCCGAAGGCGGCTGCGCGTGAGCGCGCACAATCCCCCGCTTGCCAAACGGCGAAGCTTCGCCTCGTTTTCCGTCGATATGTTCGAGCGATGGATGCCGGACGCCTTCGTGCTCGCCATCGCCTTGACCGCCATCGTCGCGGGCGCCGCCGCTATCTTTGCCACCGACGGTTCGATCACAACGATCCTAACCGGCTGGTATGGCGGCATTTTCAACATCCTCGGCTTCGCATTCCAGATGATCCTGATCCTGGTTTCGGGCCATGCGCTCGCCTATTCGCCCCCCGTTCAGCGCGGGCTCAAGCGGCTCGTGCTGAACATCGCCACGCCCAATCAGGCGGTCGTGGTTACGTTCCTGATCGCCGCGCTGGCCTCCTGGATCAATTGGGGTTTCGGCCTCGTCATCGGCGCGGTGCTGGCGCGCGAAGTGGCCAAACAGGTGCGCGTCGATTTCGCCTGGCTGGTGGCTGCCGCCTATTCCGGCTTCGTCATCTATGACAGCGGACCGTCAGGTTCGATCCCGCTGTCGCAAGCCTCTCCCGGCAATGCGCTGAACATCGTGGAAAAATTCACTGGCCACACCCTGCCCTATACACAGTCGATCTTCACGACGCTCAACCTTGTGCCGACGCTGCTCGTTCTGCTCGTCATGCCGTTCGTGCTCATGCTGATGCGGCCGCGCGCCGGCGAGGTGCAGCCGTTCATTCCCCCCGCCGAAGCGCCAATAGCGGAAAAATCGTCAGCGCCCTCTTTCGCGCGCACGCTCGAGCGTTCGCCGCTGGCAAGCCTATTCCTGGTGGCGATCGGCGTTGCCTATGTCGCGGTCGCCTTCACCAGCGGCCGCCTGACGCTGGACGCCAACATGGTGATCTTCCTGTTCCTGATCGCGGGGCTCGCGCTGCACGGATCGCCGCTGAATTTTTCCGATGCCGTCAAGAACGCCGCCAAACAGACCGGATCCATGATCCTGCAATATCCGATCTATGGCGGCATCATGGGTATCATGACGGCCACGGGCCTCGCCGCACAGATCTCCAGCTCCATTGCGGCATCGGCATCGGCCTACAGCCTGCCCATCCTCAGCTTCCTGTCGTCGATCCTGATTTCTCTGGTAATCCCGAGCGGCGGCGGACATTGGGCGGTGCAGGGCCCGTTCACCATTCCGGCGGCGGCGGCACTCAACGCCTCGGTCTCGGCCACCACCATGGCGGTGGCGATGGGCGAACAGGTCGCCAACATGCTGCAACCGTTCTGGGCGCTGCCGGTGGTCGCCATCGCCGGCATCGGCATCCAGCGCGTGCTCGGGTTCACCATCGTCACCTTCATGGTCGCGGGCTTGATCTATGGGGCCGCGCTGCTGATCCTGATCTGATCCGCGCGAGGCGATTGGCTCCCTTCACTGTTGCCGGAAACCAGCGTAACTTTGCGAAAATAATTTGCGGGGAGACACAGATGTCCGATTCAAAATTCACGCGGCGGCAGGTGAATCGTGGATTAGCGGCCGGCTTCGCCATCTTGGCATCGCGGGGCGCGCGAGCCGCCGAAATCAATTTGCAACACGCGCACAATCTCCCCGTGGAAAGCCCCCTGCACAAGCGCGCAACGCAATTGTGGACCGCGGTCAGGAACGAAACCGGCGGACGCGTGGACGTCCAGATCGTCCGCGACGATTCCGGTCTGGACAGGCTGGTGCAGGGCGGCATCGCGTTCATCACCCTGGCAGGCAACAACGTCTCCTCTCTGGTGCCCGCAGCGGATGTACAAGCGACGCCTTACGGCTTCCGCAATCCCGCCCAGGTTTACGCGGCGCTCGACGGTGAACTCGGCGCGTATTTGCGTGACGAATTGCGCGCCAAAGGCATTTACGCGATCCCCAACGGATGCTTCGAGAACGGCATGCACCAGATCACGTCCAACAGCCGTCCCATCCGTACGGCGGCGGACTTCCGGGGCTTGAAAATCCGCATTCCCGGCTCGCCGGTCTATCAGGATTTCTTCAAATCGATGGGGGCGGAGATCGTCACGCTGAATCTCACACGCCTCTATGACGGGCTGAAAGCCGGGATGGCGGAGGCCCAGGACGATCCCTGGGACGTGATCGAATTGTTCAAGCTCTACGAATTCCAGAAATACGCCAGCGCGACGGAACATTCCTGGTCCGGCTACAATCTTCTGGCGAGCGCGAAAGTCTGGCAGGGTTTGCCTGCCGACGTTCAGCGGGTAATCGAAATCAACACGAAAAAATTCGTGGCGCTACAGCGCGCGGACAATGACGCCCTGAACAACGCGCTGCGGGCCGACCTCACCAAGCGCGGCATGATGTTCAACGAGGTTGACAAAGCCTCGTTCCGCCCGACGCTGACGGCGTTCTATCCGAAATGGAAACAGCACATCGGAACGCGCGCCTGGGATTTGCTTGAAGCCCATGTCGGTCATCTCGGATAAATGAGACAGCATCATGGGTCGGATTATCGCCGTCAGCCGAAGCGCCGCGCACAGTTTCAGCAAGCCGAACGAACCCATGATTCAGCTTGTCGCGGGATTGGGTGTCGCGGACGATGCCCATCTGGGCGAAACGGTGCAGCATCTGGCACGCGTGAGGGAAGACCCCACCAAACCCAATCTGCGCCAGGTCCATCTGATCCATTGCGAACTGTTCGACGAATTGCGCGAAGCGGGTTTCAGCGTTGCACCGGGCGAGATCGGCGAAAACGTCACGACGCGCGGCATCGACCTTCTGGGTCTGCCTGCGGGCACACGGCTGCATCTGGGCGAAAGCGCTGTGGTGCAGGTCACGGGCTTACGCAACCCTTGCCGCCAGCTCGACCGCTTTCAGCCCGGCCTGATGGCGGCGATGCTGGGACGCGACGGACAAGGACGCATTACGCTCAAGAGTGGAATCATGGGCATCGTCCTTGCCGGCGGCCATGTGCGGGCGGGCGATTCCATCGCAGTCGCGTTGCCACCCGAGCCCCACCGGCCTATGACGCGCGTCTGAAGCCGCAGAACGCCCGGGAGTGAACCGCATCATGCCGACCGAACCGGCGCCGCCGGCAAACAATGTCGCCGTGGAACTGGTGCGCGCCTTGCGTGAGCTCGACGTCAAATATGTATTCGGCGTGCCGAGCGGCGGCTGGGTCGATTATATGGAAGCACTGCGGCAGGCGGACGGCATCGAGTTCGTGCTGACGACCCATGAAGGCGGGGCCGGGATGATGGCCGAAGTCGCCGGACGTCTCGGCCCAGCCCCAGGGGTATGCTTCGGCACCTTCGGTCCGGGTGCGACGAATCTCGCCACCGGCGTAGGCGAAGCCTTGCTGGACCGTTCGCCGATGATCGCGTTCACCGACGAGATGCCGCCGGCGATGCGCGGCCGCACGACGCAAATGGGAATCGACCATCAGGCGTTGTTCCGCCCCCTGACCAAGAAGACCACGCGTCTTGAACCATCGCGCGTTCGCACGATCCTGTTCGATGCGGCGCGTATCGCATTGCAAGGGCGTCCTGGTCCGGTCCATGTCGGGCTGCCGGCCGGCATGTCGGCCGAGCTTGTGGTGCCGGAGAACATCGCATTCGCTCCACCGGAAACTCCGCCGCATGCGGATTCGGCGCTGCTCGAACAGGCGGCGGCGCTGTTTGCCGCATCGAAAAAACCGATTCTCGCCGTCGGGCTTGGCGCGGTGCGCGCGCATGCGGCTGCGAAAATCCGCAGCTTGGCCGAGAGGCACAAACTGCCGGTGATCCTGACGCCGATGGCCAAGGGGATGCTTGCGGAAGACAATCCCTGTTATGCCGGCGTGCTGTTCCATGCGCTGAGCGACATGGTGGGCCAGACGCACGCGCAAGCCGATCTGGTGATCGGCATCGGCTATGATCCCGTCGAGTTCAATTATGAATCCTGGCTGCCGAAAACAGCGCCCCTCGTCAGCTTTGATATTGCACCGGCGGATATCGACACGAACAACCACATCCTCGCGGTCGATGCGGTGGGCGATATCGATTATTCGCTGGACACCCTCTTGGCGCTGCCGCCTTCGGAAAAACATTGGGACCTCGACGCTTTGGCAAAAAGGCGGACCGCGATGTTCGCCAAGCTTGCTCCTTCCCCCAAGCCTTCCCAAGGTGCCGCGCTGGGACCGAAGGCGGCACTCGGTATCCTGCGTGAAATTCTACCGGCGGACGGCATCATGACCTGCGATGTCGGCGCCCACACCCATCTGATCGGGCAGTTGTGGCATACGCCCGCGCCGGGCCTGCAGATCATGACCAATGGCTGGTCCACCATGGGTTTCGGCATTCCGGCCGCCATCGCCGCCAAGCTGATGCGCCCCGCACAGAGCGTCTGTGCCGTGGTGGGCGATGGCGGCTTCCTGATGACGGCGGGCGAACTCGCAACCGCTATGCGCCTCAATCTGAAAATCATGGTGCTCGTGCTGACCGACAATGATCTGGCACTCATCCGCATCAAGCAGGAGAAAAAGGCCAACCCGATTTATGGCACGCCGGTACGCAAAACGGGCACCATCGGCGGCGATAATATTTTCGGCGTACCGGTTCGCACCGCCCAGGATGCCGCGGGTCTTCGCGATGCGCTGCAATGGGCGTTTGCCGCCTCGGGTCCAGCCATCGTGGAAGCCATTGTCGACAGCCGCGAATATGACGGCCTCGTCCTCAAAAAAGACCGGCAATAAAATCAGGCGATGCGATTCGCGCCTTTGATCTGTGTACGGTGCATGATGCGCCGCGCATTCTCGTCGAAGGGGTCGCGCCGGTGCAGCACGGCGCGATTGTTCCACATCAAGAGATCGCCGGCCCGCCATTGATGGCACATGGTGAAACATGTCTG
>DASYEG010000304.1:0-2299 GCA_036499145.1 Micropepsaceae bacterium
CGCGCATCCACCGTCACCGCGATAATCCGTCGCTTCCCATGAGCCGGCTTCCACGACGAAACGCCGCGATTGGCAAAATCCCCATACCCCTCATCGCGAGGCACTTTCGCATCGTATGACCAGCGAACCTTGCCGCTCACCGGGTTCAGCGCGAGAACATGGCCGAGCGGCGTCGAAAGATAAAGCGTGCCATCAATGTAGAGCGGCGTAGCCTCAAACGAAGTCGCGCGGCCATTCTTTGGCTGATAACCGTCGCCCGTCCGATAAGTCCACGCAACCTTCAATAACCCGACGTTCTCCCGATTGATCGCCGTCAGCGGCGAGAACCGCTGGCCGCCGGGATCGCGCCCATACGCCGGCCACTCATCGTTCGGCGAGCCGCCGAACGCAATCGCAACCAACACCAATCCCAGAACCCATGCCCGCCTCATATCTCCTGATTATCGCCGAATGAAAGATTCCACACATGGCCATCGATATGCTGCCAAATTCAGCGAGGTGTACGTTCATGGCGAATGAAACAAAGAAATGCAAGCACCCCGCCTGTAGGTGCAAGGCGCGTGAAGACGACGACTATTGCAGCGAGTTCTGCAAGGGAGCCGGTGACATGACTTCACTCTCATGCGAGTGCGGCCACCCTGCATGTGCACCCCTATAAAACCCCATTGAACAGGTAACGGAGAACGATTCACTGCGCCCGCACCACGCCACCCGAGAGCGTGGGTGGGCGCTTTTATTTCTTGCCCAACTGCCGCTTTTCTTCCTCGATGTCGAGACGCTGGCTTTGAATCTCGAGCCTCAGCCGGCCGAAAATCGCCATGTAGACATTGGCGATCCACACCAGCGAAAACCAGGCGATCAGATAGCCGCGCCACCCGTCGAACAATAACTGGAACCGCGTGATAGCGAGCCACGCCGCGCTGACGTAGTGACTTAGACAGAATTCGCATGTCAGCGCGTAGAAGAATTTGCGCTGTAAAAGATTCCGGCAGCGGCGGCTTCGGTCCACGCAGAATTCCCGGGGCTCCCTGAAAATCTCTTCGTGAGTAATCGTCCACGCGATGCAGGCAACAGGTACCGCCAAAAGGAAAAGGACTGCCACCTGCAGGCCAAGTGTTTGTGTTTCGAGGCCAGCGGGCATTGCGCTGCCACGTGCAATCCTCTGACCAGGCTGAAATCGCGGACTGAATTGGCTACACCATTCAGCCCCAAACGCACATGCCAAAATCTTTTAAGGGATGAAGAAACTATTAGCTCTCAACCGGGGCGAAATCGCAATCCGCATCATGCGCGCCGCCACGGAGCTGGGGCTGCGAACCGTGGCCGTCTATTCGAAAGAAGACCGCCTCGGCCTCCATCGGTTTAAAGCCGACGAAGCGTACCTGATCGGCGAGCACCTCGGGCCCGTCCAGGCTTATCTGGACGTCGAAGGAATCGTCGCGCTGGCCAAAGACAAGGGAGTGGATATGATCCACCCCGGCTATGGATTCCTTTCCGAAAATCCGGCGCTGCCTCGCGCCTGCGAGCAGGCGGGCATCACGTTTGTCGGCCCCAGCGCCGAGTTACTCGAATTGCTCGGCGATAAGACCGCCGCCCGCAAACTCGCGCAGCGCGCCGGTGTCCCCACCGTCCCCGGCAGCGACAATCCGCAGGATGCCACGAAGGTCGGTTTCCCCCTCATTGTCAAAGCTTCCTTCGGAGGCGGCGGACGCGGCATGCGCGTCGTCGAATCGGAGGATCAGTTCGCGGGCAAACTCGAAGAAGCTACGCGCGAGGCCGCAGCCGCGTTCGGTAATGGCGCTGTCTTTCTGGAGCGCTACATCCGCCGGGCGAAGCACGTGGAAGTGCAGATCATGGGCGATCGCCACGGCAACATCGTTCACCTCTATGAGCGCGATTGCTCTGTGCAGCGCCGTCATCAGAAGGTGGTCGAAGTCGCGCCCGCCGTCAATCTGCCGAAGAAAGTTCGCGACGGTCTGGCCGAAGCGGCGCTGAAACTCGCGCGTGAGGCCGGTTATTACAACGCGGGCACGGTCGAATTCCTGGTCGACGCCGACTCCGGCGAATTCTTCTTCATCGAGGTCAATCCGCGCATTCAGGTGGAGCACACCGTTACCGAAATGGTGACCGGTATCGATCTGGTGCGCTGCCAGATTCTGGTCGCCCAGGGACAAAAGCTCCACGACCAGCCCATCGGCCTTCCCAAGCAGAAGGATATTCCGCTCTACGGCTACGCACTGCAGTGCCGCGTCACCACCGAGGACCCCACCAACAACTTCACGCCGGACTACGGCCGTCT
>DASYEG010000305.1:0-7379 GCA_036499145.1 Micropepsaceae bacterium
GATGACATCATAAATCCTGTCGAGCTCACTTGCTCGCACGCAATAGGGAGGAAGAACGTAGACGACATTCCCCAGGGTGCGAAGGAGCACGTCGCGCTCAAGATAGAACGCGTTCAGCCGCGGGCCAAGCGCGGCCAAATAACCCGCATCGGGGACCTTGAGCGCGATTGCGGCGATGGTTCCTGTCTGGCGGATGTGGGCGACCTCAGATCGCCCGCGAAAAGACTCAAGCCGCGCGGCGTGGTGCTTGGCAATCGCGTCGATGCGTGGCTGTACCGGCTCGCGTTCCCAGATTTCCAGATTGGCGACACCTGCGGCGCAGGCGATCGCGTTGCCGGTAAAGGACGAGCTGTGAAAGAAGGTCTTGTTGCGGTCGCTGGAATAGAAACCGTCGTAAATCTCCGCGCTCGCGAGCGTCACGCCCATGGGCAGGAAGCCCCCGGTGAGACCTTTGGAGAGGCACATCAGATCGGGGACCACGCCCGCCTGGTCGCAGGCGAACATCGTTCCGGTGCGGCCGAAACCGGTCATGACTTCGTCGGCGATGAGGAGGATGCCGTATTGGCGGCAGCACGCGGCGATTTCGGCCAATATTTCGGGCGCGTACATTTTCATCCCGCCGGCGCCGAGCACCAGGGGCTCCAGAATGAGCGCCGCTATGGCACCGGCATCGGCGCGCAAATGTACTTGCAAAGCCTCCAAGGTGCGATGCTCGGCCCCTGGCAAGGGGAACGGCAGATGCGCGACATCAAACAGCATGGGCTCATAGGGCGCATTGAAGATTCCGCGATGTCCGGCCGCCATCGCGCCGAACATGTCGCCATGATAGCCGTGCTCCATGGCGAGGATGCGATGGCGCGGCGTTCCACGATTATGCCAGAGGCCGACCGCCATCTTGATCGCCACTTCCACGGCGGTCGAACCGCTGTCGGAAAAAAATGCGTAGGCGAGCCCCTTGGGTGCGATCGCGAGAAGCTTTTTCGTCAACGTCTCGGCCGGCTCATGCGTGAAGCCCGCGAAGATCACCTGTTCCAGTTTCGCCGCCTGGTCCGAAATGGCGCTTGCGATGTGGGGATGACCGTGGCCATGCGTGCTCACCCACCATGAGGAGATCGCGTCGAGGATCGCACGGCCGTCGGAAGTGTAGAGATAGGCGCCTTGCGCGCGCGCAATTTCAATCGCGGGTCCCGCCAGTCCGTGCTGGGTGAAGGGATGCCAGATGGGCGAATTGCTACGTGCCATAAGCCTCCTCGAAATCGCTCCGGCTGAAGTGGGCGGCGAATGCCTCGCGCAAAGATCTGGCGTCGAGCAACGGCAGACGGGGCAAGCGTCCGAGGCGCTTCACCGCACCCATTTCCGCGATGGTGCCTTCGGTATCCGGCATGGCATCGCCGACGAAGATCACACCCAGGACGTCAACGGCGCGGCTTTTCAACGCTTCCAGGGTCAGAAGCGTGTGGTTGATCGTGCCCAGCGCGGTGCGCGCCACCACGATCGTAGGTGCGCGCCAGCGTGAGAAAAGTGCTGTCTGCAAAACATCACGCGTGATCGGGACCAGCACGCCGCCGGCACCTTCGATCAACAACCAGCGATTCTCCGGACCCTGAGGCAAATGCAAATGGGCGGGATCGATCTGAATGCCGTCCAATTCGGCGGCGCGATGCGGCGACAATGGCTGGCTGAGAACGTAACCTTCCGCGAAGCAGCGTTCGGCCGTCAGGCCGGTCAGGGTCATGATGCGCTGACGGTCCGTCCCGTCCTTGGCTCCGGACTGGAGCGGTTTCCAGTAGAACGCGTCGAGCGCGAGCATCAGCATCGCGCACACCACGGTTTTTCCAATATCGGTGTCCGTCCCCGTCACGACGAGTGGTTTCATGGCGTTGCCGCGGCGATGCGCAAGGCTGCGGCCAGTGCGCGAATATCGTCTTCGCTATGGTCGGCATGGATGGAGATGCGCAGGCGCGAGGTTCCCTCCGGAACGGTGGGAGGGCGTATCGCGCGGACGTCGAAGCCCGCATCCTGCAGCGCGCGCGCGACGTCCAGCGTGCGTGCTTCTTCGCCGAGGACGATGGGAATGATCTGGCTGGCGGGCCGGTGAGGGGACTTCGGCACTCCGAGCGTCTCGCGCGCGAATGACGCGCGTTCGAGCACGCGCGTCCGGCGCCAGGGTTCTTCGTCCAACAATTGCAGTGCGCGCCGCAAAGCCGCCGCGAGGTGCGGCGGCGGCGCCGTGCTGTAGATGAAGGGGCGCGCCTTGTTGATGAGATAATCGATGACCGCGCCCCTGGCACAGATCAGGGCGCCGGATACGCCCAAGGCTTTTCCCCCCGTGTGCAGCACGATCCAAGACTCGCCCTGCCGTTCTTCTCCCAGCCCTCGGCCGCCTGCGCCGAAAACCCCTGTCGCGTGGGCTTCGTCGACGAGAAGCACGGCCTCATAGCGGCTGGCGAGCGCATCGAGTTCTTTCAGAGGCGCAAGATCGCCGTCCATGCTGTAGACCGATTCGCAGGCAATGAAGACGCGCCGCGCCCCTTTCTCCCGCGCGCGATGCATTGCGGCCTCGAAGGAATCAAGATCGTTGTGCCGTGCGCGGAATCGCGGCGCGGGGGAGGCATGGATGCCTTCCTTGACGCTGGCATGCACGCGCTCATCGAAAACCACCGCGTCATGGCGCCCGCAAAGCGTGGTGAAGATCGCGTAATTGGCGAGGAACCCATTTCCCATGAAAAGCGTCTTCTCGACGCCGAAGAAGCGGGCCGCGAAGTCCTCCAGATGAGCATGGGCCTGATGATGCCCGCGCAGAAGCCGCGAGCCGCCCGCGCCGAGGATGGCATCTGCCTCCAGAGCCGCGATCGCTGCTTCGCGCAGTGCCGGATGACGCGCGAGCCCCAGATAATCGTTCGACGTAAAATCCACGCCATGGCCAAGCGAAAGTTCGCGTACCCGATGCGCCTGCTGCAGCCGCTCCATTTCGGCGGCAATATTGGTAAGCAGCGCGCTCAACGCGAACCCGAATCCGAGCGCGGGCCGAATTCGACGCTCTGGCTGATGCGCACCGGTTGCGGAAACAACTCCATCAGTTCGAGTATCTCCGGCGGCATTTGGGTATTGACGGGCAAGCCCAGCGCGCGCGCTTCGGGAGCGGTGATCGGGTAATCATGGGTCCAGCGGCCACTTGTGAGTTTTTCGGCCAGTGCCGCGGCCGCTTCGGGCGTTATCGGCATCCGCATCAGCTCGCAAGCCTGGCGTTTCAATTGGTCGATCGCCTTCTGGCCGATATCGGCGTAGATCAGCGTCTGGTCATCGACTTCGGAGAGCGGTTTTTCGCTCGCCACTTTGATGATGGATGCCGCCGGCATCCCATTGATCTGCGGATCGATGGGGCCCAGCATCGCATGCTCGCTCATCACAATCTCATTGGCCCCCAGCGTCAGCAGCGTGCCACCGGACATCGCGAAGTGCGGCACGAACACAGTGACCCGGCCGGGATGGGCGCGAAGGGCGCGCGCGATCTGCAGCGCGGCAAGCGCAAGCCCGCCGGGCGTGTGCAGGATCATGTCGATGGGCTGTTCGCGCGGCGTGGTGCGAATGGCGTTGAGCACTTTTTCCGCATCGTCCATATCGATATAGCGCGCGATCGGAAAGCCGAAAAAACGCATCGCCTCCTGGCGGTGGATGATCGCGATGACGCGCGACCGGCGCGATTTCTGAATGCTGGCGATCTTGGCCGAGCGCGTGATCTTCAGCCAGCGCGACGCGATGACCGGCTGTAGCGCCAGGAATATAAACACAACCCAGAACAGATTGCCGATCGTCATCACCGACCTCGGGAGACCGCGTGAGACTATCATAGGGAGGATTGCGCCGGTTTGTCCGCCAGACTTGCGAGACTTTGTTGACGAGGGGGACTTCGTGGCTATGATCCGCCCCTTCCGGTTCGATTTTCCTGACTTGCCCCCGTGGCGGAATCGGTAGACGCGGCAGACTCAAAATCTGTTGCCTTCACGGGCGTGCTGGTTCAAGTCCGGCCGGGGGCACCAGCCGTCGCTGTTTCGGAGCTTTGACTGGCGGCTGGCGGTACTCTAAGGATGAATGGTGCCCTTGAATAAGGCGTCCCATGGCTTCATCGTAGGCCTGAGGCGAGGGCGCTGGCGTTGGGGGGAGGGCGCGCCGCCGGTTTTATTCTTCTCTAACCGGCTTCCGGGAGCGCGCAATGGCGCATCGGGGATGCCTTACAGAAAGAATTGCCATGTCCAGTCCCACGGAAGAACGCCGGGATCAGGCCCGCAAGAAGGCGCAAAACCATTTCGCGGCGTCCGAGCAGCGCGATGCCCTGGTGCGCAAGGAAATCGAGAAGGAACGCGTTACAAGTGCCGCGAAAACGGCAAAACTGCGCGCTTTGCGCCTTGCCAAGGAGGCTTCCGACAAAGAGGCCGCCGACAAGCTCCAGGGGCAAAAGGCGGAGGCCAAGACGCGAAAGGCCCGCGCACCCAAGCCCAAGCGGGCACCAGGGTATTAGCTCTCGACATATTACCGCTTATTGCAAAATGGCCCTGTTAGCGATAATTTGCCGGTGCGATGGCGTCCCGTCAGATGAAGCGCACCTGTTGAATACTGGACTCGCTTAAGTGCGCGCCTGGCCGAGACAGCCGATCCTTTCAACTGAACGTACGCACAATTCGCACTGCATGGCATGTCGCCATTGTAGAAACCGGGCATAGGAAACGTTCAATGACCATCGGAACCGTAAAGTTCTTCAACGCCACCAAGGGTTTTGGATTCATCGCGCCTGAAGGCGGCGGCAAGGACGTGTTTGTCCATGCGACAGCCGTCGAAGCGGCGGGAATGCGCAGCCTTGTCGAGGGCCAGCGTGTCTCCTTCGACATTCAGCCCGATGCGCGTGGTGCGAAGGCGACCAATCTGAAGTCCGCTTGATCGGCTTCAGGATGTGATCGGCTGTGGCGAAAGATTCGCCAGCCGATCGGTGGGTACATACAAGGGCGCCGGGAAGAAATTCACGGCGCCCTTGGCTTGCCAGGAGAGACGGCCCGTGCCGCTATCCCGGTGCCGCTGTCCGATGATCCGATTTTTTTGAATCGCCGTAAAACCGTTCGATAGAGACAGTCGTTGGATTCCCCTGCTCCAGACCTCGCGCCGGCGTTCCGGCCGACGATGATCGCCCTGATCGTTGCCGCTGCGTTTTTCATGGAGACGCTCGACGGCACGGTGATCGCGACCGCCCTGCCGGACATGGCGAAATCCTTCGGCGTGGGCGCGATCCAGCTCAGCATCGGCATCACCGCCTATATGTTGACGCTTGCGATCTTTCTTCCGGCGAGCGGGTGGCTGGCAGACCGTTTTGGGACGCGTAACATTTTCGGCGGCGCGATTACGGCATTCACGCTCGCGTCCATCGCCTGCGGGCTGGCTCCGGATTTTTCCAGCTTCATCGCGGCGCGCATCGCCCAGGGCGCGGCGGCTGCGCTGATGTCGCCCGTCGGACGGCTGGTGGTGCTGCGCGCGACCGAGAAGCGCGATCTTTTGCGGGCGGCCGCGATCACCATCTGGCCCGGACTGCTGGCGCCCGTCATCGGCCCGCCCTTGGGCGGCTTTATTTCGACCTACGCGAGCTGGCGGGGTATATTCCTGCTGAATGTTCCCCTCGGGTTGATCGGCGTGCTGATGGTGTTGCGGTACGTGCCGCAATTCCGGGACGAAAAGAGACGTCCGTTCGATTTCATCGGGTTTTCCCTGTCGGGACTGGCACTCGGGACACTGATGTACGGTTTCGACCGAATCGGTGTTCGCGAGTGGTGGTCCGCGGCCGCGCTGGTGGCGGCGGCGATTGTGCTGGGATGGAAAGCGGTTCGGCATTTGGAGCGTCATGACCATCCTTTGGTGGAACTGTCGGCCATGCGCGTGCACTCGTTTTCGGTCGGGGTATGGACGGGCATCCTGTTCCGGATGGCGGTTGGCGCGACGCCGGTCCTGCTGCCGTTGCTGTTTCAGCGCGGCTTTGGCATGACGGCCTTTGCCGCAGGCGTGCTGACGCTGGGTTATGCGATCGGCAATATCGCCATGAAGCCGCTCACCACTCAGATATTGCGGCGGCTTGGCTTTCGCGTGACGCTTGCCGCCGACGCATTGCTGTCCAGCCTCTGCATTGTCTTTTGCGGATTTCTTTCAGCGTCGACACCGGAATGGCTGACGACGCTGCTGCTCATCCTGACCGGCGGTTTCCGCTCGCTGGGACTGACCGGCTTGTTCACGCTTCCCTTCGTCGATGTCTCGCCGAGCCAGCGCACGGCCGCGAACACGCTTTCCAACATCACTTGGCAGGTCGGGATGGGACTGGGCGTCGCTTTTGGAAGCATCGCGTTACAGGCTTCGCTGATCTTGCGCGGAGCAGGCGAAGATTCGCTGGCTGTTTCAGATTTTCGCTTCGCCTTTGTCGTTGTGGGGGTTTTGGGTGCGCTGGCCCTTCCAGGCTTTCTCAGCCTGTCGCCTGATGTCGGCGAAGAGGTCAGCGGCCATCGTGCCCGCGTTTCGGCACAAGCGAAAGGTTGAGCGGGTTGGAGCGCAATGCATCCCCCTGGCGAGGATTGAGGCGCTGGTTCAAGAGCACCTCGAAGCGGACCTTCATCGTCTATCCTATCGGAGTGATGGCATTTGAATCGGGGCTGCATCGTGGGCTGGCGTTTCACGCTTGGGGCGTGGTTTTTTTGCTTTGGGGTTACCTGCAATACCGACTGGTGGGCTTTTATCGGGTGAGGCTGGGCGGGGGCGGGCCGGGTCTGGACGTTCCACCCGACCATATTGTGGCGCGCGGCCCTTATCGCTTCCTCCGCAACCCGATGTATCTCGGGCATCTGATCTTCATGCTGGGTTTGACGGTGACATTTTCGTCATGGCTGGCGGCCGCACTGCTCGCCTTTCACATAGTGTGGTTCCACAAGCGGGTGCTCGCCGACGAGGTCCGCCTGGAAACCCGTTTCGGCGCGCCCTACCTCGCGTACAAGAGCCATGTGAAACGCTGGATTCCAGGATTTTTTTGAAGCTTCGCCCCTCCTGTCAGCGTGTTCCGGCATTACGGGTTTTGCGTCTCCACGCCCTGCCACGACCATGGGTCGCCTGCCGTTTCCCTCAGCTTGGGCATCGCGTTGCGCGCGAGCGACCAGGCTTCCGCGGGGTTTCGCGCCAGCCGGCATAGTGGCGACTCGCGCGTCCAGGTCTCGTAGAAATTCCAGTTCTTGCCGGAATCATTGTTCAGGAGAACATGCGGAATTCCGAGCAGAAGACAGAACAGGTGTCCATGCAGCCGGTCGGTGATAACCATACGACCGAGCGATAGAATATACAGTGCGCGAGCGACCGTGGCT
>DASYEG010000306.1:0-6627 GCA_036499145.1 Micropepsaceae bacterium
CAGCAAAAGGCCCACGCCCATGTCGAAGAATTGCTCCGCCGCCTGATTGGCATAGAGCAGCCGGTCGCCTGTCCCAACCAGAAGGATGGGCATTGGAAGCGCGCCTGTAATGATGCCGCTATGCCCAGTAGCGGCTCTGGGTTCGCGGATTTCGCCTAATCTTTTGTTGCCGGTCACAATTTTATTTGCCTATATCTTGGGCAGATATAGGCTATGCCTATTCAATGAGCAATCGCTAAAAAAGCGAAATCCGCGGCTTTCCACATGAAAGATGGGCGGATACAGAAAGCCATGACCCAGACTGTCGCCCTTATCGTTGCCGCGGGACGAGGTGAGCGAGCCCGGCGGGCCGGTGACAGCACCCTGCCCAAGCAATACAGCGAACTCGCCGGACAGCCTGTGTTGCGATGGACGGCCGGGGCGTTCCTCCGCCATGCGGCCGTATCGGCTGTGCAGGTCGTGATCCGGGACGAGGACCGTGCGTCCTATCGATCGGCTGTTGCTGGCCTAACGCTGCCCCCTCCGGTTTGCGGCGGTGCAACGCGACAGGAATCCGTCCATCGCGGTCTCGAATCCCTTATCCCGTTGCGGCCCGATCGCGTGCTTATTCACGATGGGGCGCGGCCGTTGGTGTCCCAAACGCTGATCGCGCGCGTCGCACAGGCGCTTGACGAGGCCGATGCGGTAGCGCCCCTGTTGGGCGTGGCCGACACGCTGCGGCGAAAGACGCCGCAGGGCTACGCCATTCAGCCCCGCGACGATTTATTCCGGGCACAAACGCCGCAGGGTTTTCGTTTTGCGGCCATTCTCGATGCCCACCGCAGATTTGCCGGCGAGCCGGTCACGGATGATTTCGCGCTCGCCGAACGCGGCGGACTCTCGCTGGCAAGCGTGCCTGGAGAAGAGATGAACCTGAAACTGACGACCCCCGAAGACTTCGTTCTGGCCGAGCGTCTCGCGGCCTCGCGCTTGGCGGACGTGCGGATTGGGACCGGCTTCGATGCCCATGGTTTTGGATCGGGCGACTCCGTCTGGCTTTGTGGGGTGAATGTTCCCCATGATTTCGGTCTGGAGGGTCATTCAGACGCCGATTGCGGCCTCCATGCGCTGACGGATGCGATTCTCGGCGCCATCGCTTCGGCCGATATCGGTGCGCATTTCCCCCCCAGCGAGGAACGCTGGCGCGGCGCGGGCTCGCATCTCTTTCTTGCGCACGCCGCATCGTTGGTTCGCGCTCAAGGCGGGATCATTTCCCATGTCGATGTGACGTTGCTCTGCGAGCGCCCCAAAATCGGTCCGCACCGCGATGCCATGCGCGCGCGCATGGCCGAAATTCTCGGCATGGACATCGCGCGCGTGAGCGTAAAAGCGACAACCACCGACGGCCTCGGATTCATCGGCCGCCGCGAGGGCATCGCAGCCCAGGCGGTGGCAACGATCCGGCTGCCTGTATGACGCCGATCTCGACACGCCTCGCCACCTGCTTCGGGATCGGATGGTCGCCGCTTGCACCCGGAACATGCGCTTCTGCTGCGGCCCTCCCCTTGGGATGGCTGTTGATACGCCTCGGCTGGCCTGCCCTTGTCATAGGCGCGGGCCTTGCCAGCGTGTGCGGCATTTGGGCCTGCGGCGTGCACGCCCGCAAAGTGGGTCTGTACGATCCATCCGAATGCGTGCTCGACGAGGTGGCGGGGCAATGGATCGCGCTGCTTCCCATCGTGCTGCTGGGCCATGGCCGCGACTGGCGGCCCTATGGCGTCGCGTTTCTCCTGTTCCGCCTGTTCGACATCTGGAAGCCGTGGCCCATTTCCGCCGCTGAGAAATTGCCCGGCGGATTCGGCGTGATGATGGACGACATATTGGCGGGATGCGCCGCTGCCGTTCTTCTTTATGCGGCGCTGACATGGTTGGCGTAATGTTTCCCGATTCCGTGATCGATTTGGCGAAAACTTTGCTGGAGGAATCGCGCATCGCCGGACTTCATATCGTGACCGCCGAGAGCTGCACGGGAGGATCGATCGCGGCGGCGCTTACCGAGATTGCCGGTTCGTCCGACGTGTTCGATCGCGGCTTCGTCGTTTATTCCGATCGCGCCAAGACCGAATTGCTCGGCGTGCCAGCGGAGTTGATCCGCCGGCATGGCGCGGTATCGGAGGACGTCGCGCGTGCGATGGCCGAAGGGGCGCTGAAACATTCGCCCGCGCAATTGGCCGTCTCCGTCACCGGGATCGCGGGGCCCGGCGGCGCGACCCTTGGAAAACCCGTCGGGCTTGTCCATTTGGCCGCCGCGCGCGAAGGACATACTACCCTCCACGAAGAGTGCCGCTTTGGCGACATCGGACGCAGCCATGTGCGCATGCGCAGCGTGGAAGAGGCCTTGAAGCTACTGCTTCAGATCCTCTGATCCATAGAGCGCCTTCGCACGATCCACGAACGCTTGGGCCATGCGATTCGCCACATAGCCGAAGCCGACATTGGCAACGGCCGAAAGAAGCGCGTTTTTGAAGGCAAAATCGATCAGGAAGTACACTTCCGATCCGGTCTCGGTGGGTACGAAACGCCAGCGCGTGTCGAGTTTGCGGAACGGCCCCTCGATATGGCGCGCCTCGATGGTGCGCCCGAGAGGATCGAGAGCGACGCAGCTGGTATAGCGCTCGTGCAACGCATGATAGGAAACAACCATCTCCGCCGTGACCAATTCGGTCGCGCCCCGCTTCTCACGTTTGCGGACGATCAGCTTCGAGCACCATGGCAGGAATTGCGGATAGTGCTCGATATCGGCGACCACGGCGTATATCTGCTCCGCCGTATACGGAAGAATGCGCGTTTCCTGATGAAGCGGCATTGGTTCTTAAGGATGCGCCGCGGCGCGCGCCGCCTTGAGCCGCGCGAAATCCTCGCCCGCGTGATAGGAGGATCGCGTCAAAGGGCTCGCCGACACCATCAGGAATCCCTTGGCGCGGGCGATGGCTTCCAAGGCCTTGAATTCATCCGGCGTCCAGAAGCGCTCCACCGCGGCATGCTTGCGGCTCGGTTGCAGATACTGGCCGATCGTGAGGAAGTCGACATTGGCCGCGCGAAGATCGTCCATCACCTGCATGATCTCTTCGCGCGTCTCGCCAAGTCCTACCATCAGTCCGGACTTCGTGAAGGCATGCGCGTCTATCTCCTTCACGCGGGCGAGCAATCGGAGCGAGATGAAATAACGCGCGCCCGGTCTCACCGTGAGGTACAGCCGCGGTACGGTTTCGAGATTGTGGTTGAAGACGTCCGGCGGCGCCGTCATCACGGTCTCCACGGCGCCCAGCTTGCGCAGGAAATCCGGTGTCAGAATCTCGATCGTGGTTCTTGGCGAATGCGCGCGGATCGCGCGCACAGTCCGCACGAAATGCGCCGCGCCGCCATCGTCGAGATCGTCGCGGTCGACGGAGGTGATTACCACGTGTGAAAGGCCCAGTTTCGCAACCGCGCGCGCGACATTTTCCGGCTCGTCCGCGTCCAATGCACCCGGAAGCCCCGTGCGCACATTGCAGAAGGCGCAGGCCCGCGTGCAGGTGTCGCCCATGATCATCATGGTGGCGTGCGCCTTTTCCCAGCACTCGCCGATGTTGGGACAACCCGCCTCCTCACACACGGTGTGCAGCCCATGTTCGCGCACGATATCGCGTGTCATGGCGTAGCCGCGCCCGGTAGGAGCCTTGACGCGGATCCATTCGGGCTTTTTGGGCAGCGCGGTATCGGGCCGGTTCGCCTTTTCCGGATGGCGCGGCCTTAAATCCTTCGTCGCGGAATCGTAGATGACCGTCATGATCCATTCCTAACGCTTGCGGGTTAGGAAATCACCCCTTTCGTCGAGGCGCTACGCCCTGATGCCAGAATGTCCATGGGCATGCCCGCCTTGGCCACCCCTGCAACCCTAACATACGCTCCGCAACGAAATCGCAGGCGGACAGTTATTGCATCCGGGACGTCAATCGAACGGCCGATGATGAAGGGGAGAATTGCGATGCTGGCTGCCAAGGATGCGATGGCGACCATCGCGGTGAAGGACATCGCAACGGCCAAGACATTTTATGGCGGTATTTTGGGGCTTAAACCGTTCGGTTCCGAAAGCGATGGCGTGATCCTTTACCGGAGCGGGAATTCCACCATCGTCGTCTATCAGTCCCAATATGCCGGCACGAACAAAGCCACCTCGGCGACCTGGGGTGTGGGCGAGGAATTGGAGGCCATCGTCCAGATCCTGAAAAATGCCGGTGTTTCCTTTGAACACTACGATTTTCCAGGGCTGCGGCGCGAGGGCGATGTCCATATCGCGGGAGACTTCAGAGCGGCCTGGTTCAGGGATCCCGAAGGCAATATTCTGCACATAAACAGCATGTGAGTTTTCGCGGCGCCCGCTTGGTGCGGCCGTCCGGCCGCGCTAGGCTTCTGCTAAAGCGGGACACAAGCTTGGCCGGTTCTCCCATTCCCTACAATCCGACAAAGGCGCGGCGGACGTTGTTTCGCGCGCTTAACGATGCCAGCGCCGCGTTCGGTCCCAAGCGTGCCATTTTGATCGACGGCGACGACCGCGTGCTGACCTATGGCGAGCTTCAACTGGCCGCGCTGGCGCTCGGCCATGCGTTGAAAAAAGGAACGCGCAAAGGCGAGTCGGTGGGTGTGCTGCTGCCGACGGGAATCGGCGCGGTGATCGCGACGTTCGCGCTTTCCGCCTATGGCCGCGTCCCGGCCATGCTCAATTTCACGGCCGGGCTACAAAGCCTGCAGGCAGCGTTGAGCGCGGCCAAGATCGGGCGAATCCTGACCGCCCACCGGTTCATCGAACTGGGCAGGTTTCAGAGCCTCGAAACCGAATTGAAAAAATGTGCCGAACTGATTTACCTCGACGATCTCCGCGGGAAGCTCTCGTTTTGGGACAAGGCCGCCGCCGCCATCGGTTCGAAACTCCCGGCCGTGATTGCCACGCGAACCTCGCCGGATTCACCGGCCGTGATTCTGTTCACGTCAGGCACGGAAGGCGAGCCTAAAGGCGTTGTGCTGTCGCATGCCAACATCCTCGCCAATGTCGAGCAGGTGCGGGCGCACATTCCGCTGACCGCCAGCGACATCGTGTTCAATCCGCTGCCGACCTTTCATTCCTTCGGGTTGACGGTGGGCGCTTTGATGCCGGTCTGTCTTGGCATCAAGGCCGTGCTGCACCCGACCCCGCGTCAGCCGCGCGAGATCGCGCAGCGGATTCGCGAGAACGCCGCGACCATCCTTTTGGCGACCGATACGTTCGTCTCGCAATACATGCGCGCGGCGGGCGATGGCGATTTGTCGAGTCTCAGGTTTGCCGTCTGCGGCGCCGAGCGCTTGCACGACGAAACCCGCCAGTTCGCCAGGCGGAATTATGATTTCGAGTTGCTTGAGGGCTACGGCGTGACCGAAGGCGCTCCGGTGCTTTCGGCCAATCAGCCGGGCGCGAACCGGCCGGGCACCGTGGGTCGCCTTGTGGCTTGTGTCCAATCGCGCATCGAACCGGTGGAAGGCATCCGCGAAGGCGGACGGTTGTTCGTGAAGGGGCCCAATATCATGCTGGGCTATCTCTCGCCCGGCCGGCCGGGTGAGATCGTAGCCCTGCCCGATGGATGGCACGACACCGGTGACGTGGTCAGTCTCGATGCGGACGGCTACATCGCCATTCGCGGCAGGCTCAAGCGTTTCGCCAAAATCGGCGGTGAATCGGTCTCTCTCACCGTGGTGGAAAACTGCGCATCGGCCTTGTGGCCCGATCATGCCCATGCGGCCATCACCATGCCGGACGGGCGAAAAGGCGAGAGCATTGTCCTGCTGACCACATGTCCGGACGCGGGACGGGACGAGCTTCTGGTGTGGGCGCGAAATCACGGAGTGCCGGAACTTGCGGTGCCGCGCCGCGTTATACCGATTGCCGATGTTCCCGTGCTTGGCACGGGCAAGACAGACTATTTGGCTGTCGCCAGGATAGCCGCCGGCATGATCGAGAAACCCACATCGTCCGTGCACGAATAATCCCTCTCCGGCGGCGGCAATTTTTGCGATTCACGCCGGTGACCTCAAAACCGGTTTGCGCTTTGCGCGTTTTCGTGATCGGGCGCCGCAGTCGACGGCGCGGATGGGCGGAACGAAGTCTATGCGGAGTTGGACGCTCGTTGGGATTGGGATCGCGCTTCTTTCCGGAAGCGCAAATGCCCAAATGGCGGGCCCCTATGTAACCTCCGAAGGCGGTTCGCTTTCGGCTCCCCCCTCGGACACGCGGCAAGCCACACTGGCGCAAACGGAATCGTTTGGATTCGGCAATTCTTACGGCACAGCCTATGGTTATAATCTCGGCCATGGCTTCAAGACCGAGATCGAAGGCACAGCGACCGGCGCCGCGAGCGATCGCCTGGGCGGCCTCGCGGCGGGCGGCAGTCTTACCGGGACGCGTGTGACGTTGAAGGGCATGTACGAATTCAGCGAAGGTGCCTGGCATATGAAGCCCTATATCGGAGCGGGCTTCGGCGTGGTTGACATGAACCAGCATGTGCTCGGCATCAGCGGCAATCAGTGGGTTTCCGCCTATCAATTGCGTGGCGGCGTCACGCTAGGCTTTACCCAGAA
>DASYEG010000307.1:0-1915 GCA_036499145.1 Micropepsaceae bacterium
GGGGCTCGCGTCCCAGCCATAGGCGGCCTCCGTGCGTACGCGCTCGAGTGCCGTCTTGTGCGCCTCGCCGAGCTTTTGCCCCCGCGCGGCGAACGCGGCTTTGCGCCCGCCGTCCATCGCGCGTTTCACCGCTTCGATCAGCACCGGCATGGTGGTTGCCGCATCCGCCGCAATGGCGAGGTCGACCGGTTCGAAGCGCTGGAAGTTCTGGAAATTGGACTTGATGAACAAATCGGCCGAACTGATGCTGATGATCTTCGCGCCGGGCTTGGTGGTTGCTCGCGAGCTGGAGACGATATGTTCGCGGAACTGATGGGTGACGCCCCAGAAATCCACCACTTCGAGCCCCAGCACCACATCGGCCTGTCCGACCGTGCCGCGCCCGCCACGGCTGGTCTGGTTCAACGGATGGCGCGTGGGAAAATTCATTCGCGCGGACACATCGATGACGCCGCATTGCAGAAGCTCCGCCAGCTCCACCAGGGAATCGACGGCTGCTTGCGAACGGCCATAGGATTCCGCGACGATGACCGGATTCTCTGCGGCAACCAGCAGTTTCGCCACTTCGGCGATGGCGCCGGATTCGCCTTGCGGCATCGCGGTCACGGGCAGTTTGGGGATGGTGGGCTTTTCGCCCTCGGGGATGGGGCCTTCCTGCATCTCGGTGTCGCAGGCCAGGATCACCGGCCCCATCGGCGGCGTGGTCGCGATCTTGTAGGCGCGGACCGCGGATTCGGCGAAATGCTGGAGCGAGGCGGGGCGGTCGTCCCATTTGACGAAATCGCGCACCATGGCGACATCGTCCTGCGAGGAATGCACCCAATGGACCGCGTTTTCGCGCGCCGCGGCGTCGAACGTGTTGCCGACGATCATGAACACGGCACGCGATCGCAATATGCGTCATAGACCGCCATCGCGGCGTGCTGCAGCCCGACCGTGCCATGGGCGCACACCAGCATCGGCTTGTTTTCCAGCTTGGCATAACCATGGGCAATGGCGACGGAGGTTTCCTCATGCGTGGTGGCAAGCCATTGGGGATTCGTGTTCTTGCCGTAATTCAAGACCGATTCATGCAGGCCCTTGAAGCTCGACCCGCATGTGGCGGCCGCATATTCGAAATCCATCGTCTTCAGGACGTCGAGCATGAAATCGGAACCGGACGTCGTCTGCACGATAGGACTTCCGTCGACGCGGTAATTCTCGACTTCCGGATCGGGCGGCGAGACGCTGCGCGTGGGTGCGGCGGTTTGCGCGCGCAAGGGAAGGGGCGCTGTGGCCGCGGCGGCGCCGGTGAGCGCGGCACCTTTAAGAAGGCTTCGGCGCGTTACCGAAGACGGCACCTTACGCTTGGACATCCTTATCCCCTCAACCTGACGCCGGACCCGGAGGGTAGGCCGGTCCTCAGGCCCTGGAAAGAGCGGCGCGGGCGCGATTTGACCCTTGCCTTCAAAGCGTGCGACACGGCTCACGCCGAAAGTCTGCGTTTGTGAGGGGATCTTGTCCGGACAGGTTTTGCGTTTGCAATTGCACGCTGGAGCGCCGGCCGTCCGCGCGTCCGAGGTCGCCATCCTGCACGCGGTGATTGCCGGATGGACGGGACGCGATGCCGATGCGGTGGAGAAGCACATCAAGGAATTGGAAGTGCTCGGCGTGAAGCGTCCCGCCGCCACGCCGATTTTCTATCGCGTGGCGGCGTCGCGGCTGACCCTGGCTGCGTCCATCGAGGTGCTCGGCACGCAGTCGAGCGGCGAGGTGGAATTCGTGCTGCTGCAAGCTGAAGGCGTGCTCTGGATCGGCACCGGCTCGGATCACACCGACCGCGAGGTGGAAGCCTATGGCGTTTCGGTCTCCAAGCAGATGTGCGAGAAGCCGGTCGCGCCCCAATTCTGGCGATTTTCGGATGTCGCTGCCCATT
>DASYEG010000308.1:0-5238 GCA_036499145.1 Micropepsaceae bacterium
AAGCCGCCAGGTCACACACCATTCATCGGACCCGAGCTTAGGCTCACGCCCGGCGAGTTCATGCGCCGCTTTGTTGTAAAAGGTGATGCGGCCTTGCGCGTCGGTCATGTAGACCGCAGCGGGAAGCGCTTCGAGCACACCCCTGAAATGCTCATCGCTGCCGTACAATGCCATCTGTTCAGACAGATGGTCCGGAACGTCGTTCTCCGCCGGCGCGTCCGCGTTTGAATCCAAAGGAAGCGCACCCCGATTCATCTTCCCTCACGCGCAATAATAGGTGCGAACAATATAAGGGCCCTTGTGCAAGGCCCCAAGGGGTGGGTTGTGAGGAATTCGAAACATCCCATTCAAGGGCAGCCATTCGTTGGAGCCAATCAGCCGTGGGAGCCAATCAGCGACCGGAAAGCAGCGTCGTCTTGGCCGTGGGCACCGCGGAATCGCGCCCTGTCACGTAGTCATGGATATTCTCGGCGCAAACATCCTCGATGAACTGGCCGTTGGCGCGATTGTAAACCACGTATCCCGACCATGGCATGGTGAATGTGCCGGAATCTTCCACCGTAAAATCCACGCGCAGTAGCTTTCCCTTGTAGTTGCGGTCGATGACATCGTCATTGACACCCTGAAATCCGCCATTGCGAAGAGGTTCGGCGGCGGTGGGTGTTTGCTCCACCATGTGGTAACGCTCCACAACGTGCAGCGCCTCGGTATGGGGCGTCCCGTAGCGATCCAGACTGGAAAGCGGCGCAACCGTGACGCCAACCGTATCGACCACGAGCGCGTCGGCCTCGTAATGGCCGACGGAATCGCCGTACCAGGACGGCATCACGTTCGCGGGATGCGTCGCGTTCAGACGCACGCGGCGGACCTGCGAACTATGCGAGTACATCAGCGTGACCTGATCCCGCTGCTGCAGGATCTGCAATTGCTGATTGCCGAGGATGTAGGGCGGCGGTTCGGGCCAGCATTGATTATGGGCGGTTGGGAATGCATCGCCGGTTTTGGCGATTTCCCCATTGCGCTTGACGATGTCGGCCGCCCAGGGCTTCAGCATGGGATCGTGAAAATCACCCACCATCATATTGCGGCTGCCGGAGATGTTTTTGACCGGCCCCTTGCCGGTTTCCGGCGCGATGTAATCGATGGTGTTGCGGCCCCAAACGCCGGACAGATCGGGAACCGCCTCCGCCCCATTCCCTTTGCCCTCACCGAGGACGAGCGATGCCATGAGCAGGCACGCGACCGGCACGGACCTGTGCATCGTTGTTCCCTTCCGCCTAAAAGTCCGGTCTATCCGCATGCGGGATCGTCGTGTCCCGGTTGGCATAATATTCGCGCGTGTTTTCGGCGCAGACGCTTTCCGCCCAATCCAGCAACGGCCGGCGATAGGTGACGGTCCCCGACCACGAAGCGTTCAGCATGCCGGGGTCTTCGACCACGACGGTAAGCTGCAAGCCTTTGTCCTGATGCGCCGTGTCGATCTCCACGCCATCGCCATTCAAACCCGCGACAACGCCGTTTTCGGCTTCGCCGCGTTCGGCGAATGCTTTGGCCGCCGCGGCATCGACGAGACGAAAACGCTCGACCACATGAAGCTGCCTGCTGAACGGCGTGCCCATCATATCGGTCATCGGATACGGCCCGGGCTTGATGCCGACCGTGTCGATCACCAACGTGTCACCCTCATAATGACCGACGGAATCGCCATACCAGGATGGCGTCAATTCCGCGGGATGTTGGGCGTTCAGCCGCACGCGGCGTATCTGGTGGTCGAACATCGTGAGAATGAGCACCCGATCCTTGAGTTGGATCAGCTCGACCTCCTGATTGTTCGATGCGATGTAAGGCGGCGGATACGGCAGGCACTGATTGGAAGGCTGCGGAAAGGCCTCGTTCCTGCGACCCCACTCGGCGAGCCTTCTCACCACTTCAGCCGCCTGAGGCTTGAGGATGGGGTCTTTGTCGTCCCCTGCGAGCAGGCTGAGATTGGAAGCGCCATTGGCGCGATGGTTCAGATTGCCAAGCGGACCATGGCCGGCCGCCGGACTTTCAAACCCGAGCGAGGTGCGAGCCCAGAAACCGGAGAAATCCGGAATGGAATCCTTCGGCGACGCCGGCAGCGCTGGCGAGACAAGCATCGTCGCAGAGAACACCCCTGCAATCAGAGCACTGGCTCTCCTATCCGGAATGCCGCCCGCCATAGACTCCTCCGTCGTCAGCTATGACTTCCGCTGACACAATATATTGCAGGTTGCGTGCGGCCGCGCGAGCCATTCCCGCAGACTTTGGGATGACGGACGTTGCGTCACCGCGCCCGGAAAAATCCGCGCCTTGGCGGTCTCTATCGCAGCGATGCGGCCCTGGCGATTTGAGAGCGCACCACACGTCTATGTGCGTAGAAGCTTGCACTTCTGCGTCCGATTTAGGATAGTCTTCGTACCAAAATCAATCCAAATCCAAATTTTGGTACAGTCTGGAGGGTCCGTGTCCGCGAGCGAAGCAGGACTGACGTTGGTGCAGGGCGGTTATGGCGGTCTCAGGGGCTGGATCGACCGGGTCGAGCAGATGGGGGAGCTCAAGCGCGTCCACGGCGCAAGCTGGGACACCGAGATGGGCGCCATCACCCATATGCTGACCGAGCATAGCCATGGCACCGCACCGGCGCTGCTGTTCGACGATATCCCGGGTTATCCGAAAGGCTATCGCACGCTCTATGGACATTTCTCATCCGTGAAGCGCGTGGCCCTGACGCTCGGCCTGCCGCTGGAACACGAGCGGAAAGTGGATATCGTCAAGCAATATTACAATCGCATCCAGACGATGAAGCACATCCCGCCCCGGTACGTGCAGGACGGTCCGATCCTTCAGAACGTGATCGAGGGCGATGCCATCGACGTCCTGAAATTTCCGGTGCCGCGCCATCACGAAATGGACAAGGCGCGCTACATCGGTACCGCCAATTGCGTCATCACCCAGGACCCGGATGCGGGCTGGTTCAATCTCGGCACGTACCGCAACCAAGTCTATGACGGCAAGACCATCGGCTGTCAGATCACCGAGGGCAAACACGGACGCATCCACCGCGACAAATATTTCGAACGCGGCGAAAAGATGAAGGTGGTGGTGCTGGTGGGGCAGGATCCGCTGCTGTTCATGCTGGCGGCGAGCCCCCTCCCCGAAGGCGTCAGCGAACTGGATTTCGCCGGCGGCTTGCGCGGGGAGCCCATCGACGTGATCCGCGGGCCCTACACCGGTTTTCCGATTCCGGCCGATGCGGAAATCGCGATCGAGGCAGAGGCCGTACCCGGAATGGTGCGCGAGGAAGGCCCGTTCGGGGAATGGATGGGCTATTATTCCGACGACACGGTGCCCCGGCCCTATCTCGACATCAAAACCATCCTTCACCGCAATAACCCCATTCTCACCTGCGCGCCGCAGCACAAACCGGTGGATGAGACGGGGTTGCTGAAAGGCATAGCGGGTGCCGCCCAAGTGTGGCGCGCGCTGGAAGCCTGCGGCCTGCCCGACATCCTGGGCGTGTGGAACCACGAGGCCGGTCCTGCCACGCGCTTCACGGCGATCCAGATCAAGCAGCGTTATCCCGGTCATGCGCGCAACGTGCTGCACGTGGCCTGTTCGTGCCAGGGCGGCGCCTATGCCGGCAAATGGACGGTCGTGGTGGACGAGGACATCGACGCGGGCGACCTCGACCAGGTGCTGTGGGCGATGTCGACACGCTTCGACCCCATGACCGACATCGATCTGGTGCAGAAGGCCTGGGCGTCCAAGCGCGATCCGCTTTATCTGCCGGGCAATTTCAACAATCGCATCCTGATCGATGCGTGCATCCCGTACGACAAATTGCTGAAGGGGACATTCCCGCCTGTCGTCGATGTCAGCCCGAAACTGCGCAGCACGCTGAAGGCGAAATTCCCGCAATTGTTCGCATAGATCGGACAGGCGCCGAAATGAGACACGAAGACCAAGGACGCACCAGGATCACAAAATGTTTTGTCCGGAGCGGCGGCTGGGAAACGTCTCCTTTTTTGCCGGGTTCTTCGTGTATCCTTCGTGTCCTTTGTATTTGCCCGATTGCGGACACATGATGCATTTGCGCTTCCGCTCTGCCGCCGTCATCGCCTCCGCGATGCTATTGGGCGCAAGCATCGCACAGGCGGCGACGCCGGCGGAATTTTATAAAGGCCGCACCATCTCGGTGATCATCGGCTACTCGGCAGGAGGTGGCTACGACCTCTATGCGCGCGTGCTGTCGCAGCATCTGGGCAAGCACATACCGGGCAATCCCACCGTCATTCCCCAGAACATGCCGGGAGCGGGCAGCATCAAGACCGCCAATTACATATATTCGGTCGCGCCCAAGGACGGCACCGTCATCGGAACCTTTGCGCGCGGGATGGCCAGTGCGGCGCTCATCGGCCAGGCGAAACTCGACGCACGCAAATTCACCTGGCTCGGCAGCATGACGAAGGACGTCACGCTGTGCATTAGCTGGAACACTTCTCCCATCAAGAATTGGAATGACGCGATGACGAAGCAATTCACCGCCGGCGGCGAAGGGGCGGCAGGCGATCCGGACATCTTCGCCAAGCTCTACAAGAACGTGTTCGGCGCCAAGATCCGGCTTGCCACGGGTTTTCCCGGCACCACGGATATCACACTCGCCATGCAGCGCCATGAAGTCGATGGGCTATGCGGAATTTCCTGGAGCACCGTCAAGGCGCGCTATGACAATTGGGTGAAAGACAAAAAGATCAACATCCTCATTCAGGCCGCACCGGCAAAGGCCTCGGACTTGCCCGATGTGCCGCTCGCGAGCGAATTTGCCAAAACGACAGAGCAGCGGCAGATCCTCGATTTCGCCGTCGCCAATGAGGTCCTCGCGCGCCCCTTCGTAGCGCCGCCGGGGATTCCCACCGACCGGAAGAATGTGTTGCTCGCCGCGTTCGCGGCCACGCTTAGAGATCCCGCCTTCCTTGCCGATGCCAGCAAGACGATGCTCGACATCGATCCCGTCAGCGGCCCCGAAGCGGAAGCCGTGGTCGCTTCGCTCTATGCGCTTCCCAAGGACGTGGTCGCGAAAGCCGCGCGCGCGATCTATTGAGCGCAAAACTTTATGACGGAGAGGAGGGCCGCATCGGCCAGCGCTTCCGGCGGCTGGAAGATTTGCCGCTGCTCCTGGGGCGGGGACGCTTTGTCGACGACATCCGGATTCCGGGC
>DASYEG010000309.1:0-2516 GCA_036499145.1 Micropepsaceae bacterium
ATTCTTCTGGCGGGGACAGGACCGGGAAAGGGCGCCCCGGGCGATGTGACGTTCGATTTCGCCATTGTCTGCGGCGAGGGTGCGCTCAGGCCGCTTCTGGTACAGCGCGCGGGCCGTGCGCCTGCCGATTGGCTCTCCTTCCTGCGCGGCTTTGCGCTCAAACCCGGCGAGCGCGTCGCCTGATGCCGCGCTATCGCGTTACGCTCGAATATGATGGCGGTCCGTTTGCCGGCTGGCAGCGGCAGGACAATGGCCCTTCGATCCAGGGCGCGCTGGAAGAGGCGATTTTTCGACTCGCGGGCGAGCGTGTCACGGTGACGGGGGCGGGCCGCACCGATGCCGGCGTGCATGCGCGCGGCCAGGTTGCCCATTTCGATCTGGTCAAGGAATTTGCCCCGACCACCATTCGCGACGCGCTGAATGCGCATCTGCGCCCGGCACCCGTTGCGATTGTGGAGGCGGCGCTTTCGGCAGCCGATTTTCATGCGCGATTTTCAGCGATTGCACGGCACTATGAATATCGCATCCTCACCCGGCGGGCGCCGCCCGCCCTCGACAGGGGACATGTCTGGCATGTGGGGCGGCCCCTCGACGTCGCGGCCATGCAAGAGGGCGCGCGTGCCTTCATCGGGCAGCATGATTTCACCACCTTCCGCGCTGCCGAATGCCAGGCGAAATCGCCGGTGAAGACGCTCGACCGTTTTGACGTGTCGGAACAGGGCGAGGAGATCGTCTGCATCACGCGTGCGCGGTCCTTCCTGCATCATCAGGTGCGCTCCATGGTGGGCACGCTCAAGCTGGTCGGCGAGGGGAAATGGTGCGCCGCCGATGTGACGCATGCGCTGCGAGCGCGCGACCGCACCCAATGCGGCACCGTCGCGCCGGCCGATGGATTGACGCTGCTGCGCGTGGACTATTCCTGAGAGACTGTCATCCCGGCCAGCGCAGCTAAGCGGAGCGCGAGCCGGGATGGAGATCGACCTGATCGACGGCATCGGCAGGAATCATCCGCCCAAGGAATATCTGGCCCACGCGGGCGAAACGTTCCGGCGCGTCGGTTGCAAGGAAGCGGGGGGGAGCCGTGGGTGATTCATCAGGACGCGAAAGCTGTTCCTTCGCCAGCAAGCGCTCGACGGCGGCGGCCGTGGTATCGGCGCTGTCCACGAGCGCGATGCCGGGACCCGCTATGCGCGCAATGGTGTCTTTCAGCGCCGGAAAATGCGTACAGCCGAGCACCAGGCACTCCGGACGCGTATCCGCTGCGCTCAGCAAGGGATCGAGATAACGCCTGGCGACCAGTTCGGCGATGGGTCCGTCGGTCAGGCCCTCTTCGGCGAGCGCAACGAACAATGGGCAGGCCTGCTGCGTCACCCGCGCGCGCGGGTCACGCGCATGGATGGCGCGTTCATAAGCGCCGCCCTTGACCGTGCCTTCGGTCGCGATCACCGCGATGCGGCCCGAAGGTGCCGCGGCAATCGCGGCATCCGCACCCGGCTCGATCACGCCGATGACCGGGGTCGGCGCGAGCACCGCAGTGAGCGCCGGCAGCGCGCTGGCCGATGCGGTATTGCATGCGACCACGAGCAGCTTGATCCGATGCGCCATCAAAGCGCGCGCGCACTGGACGGCGTAGCGCGTGACCGTGTCGGGGCTTTTGCTGCCATAGGGAAGCCGCGCCGTGTCGCCGAGATAGACAAAACTCTCATGCGGCAAGCGCGTCATCAGCGCGCGCATCACGGTGAGCCCGCCCATGCCGGAATCGAACACCCCGATGGGACAATCGCGCGAATCTTGCGTCATTGCGTGAAATAGAGGTGGAGCACCGCTTCGTAGATGCGCGTGAGTGTCTCGATATCGGCGATGCTCACGCATTCATCAATCTTGTGCATGGTGCGTCCCGGCAGGCCAAGCTCGGCAACGGGACAATGATCCTTGATGAAGCGCGCATCCGACGTGCCGCCGGTCGTCGAAAGCTCCGGCGCGATACCGGTGACGCTTTGAGCGGCTTTGCTCAAAAGTTCGGTATAGGCACCAGGCTTGGTCAGGAACGACACGCCGCTGACGCTTTTGGAAAGCACGATCTCGCCGCCATGGGTGGCTCTCACGGCATCGGCGATTTCCCCGATCCGGGCCATCAGCGAATCCGGCGTGTGGGCGTCGTTGAAGCGGATGTTGAAGCCCGCCCGCACTTCGCCCGGAATCACATTGACGGTGGGGTTGCCCACATCGACGGTGGTGAAGGCGAGCGTGGAGGGTTCGAAATGCTCGGTGCCCTCGTCCAGCCGCCACGCGGAAATCCGCGCCACGAAATCGGCCATGATGGGAATGGGGTTGAGCGCGAGATGCGGATAGGCCGCGTGGCCCGCGATGCCCTTCACGCTCGCGCGCAAATTCATGCTGCCGCGGCGGCCGATCTTCATCATGTCGCCAATGCGTGCCGCGGAGGTCGGTTCGCCGACCAGGCAATGGTCCAGCGCTTCGCCGTTCTGTTTCAGCCAATCCAGAACCTTCACGGT
>DASYEG010000310.1:0-2738 GCA_036499145.1 Micropepsaceae bacterium
GTGTGTCCAAGCTTCATTGGAATCTCCCTCTTCCAAACCCCAAAATTGGTGGCATGGTGCTGCGCGCCTCGAAGCACGCATGTGCCGTTAGCCACTATAGCCCATTTTCGCCGAATGGTTAGCGTCCCCTTAGGGCGCTGCCGCGGGCGCGTGGCATGCTGCGGTGCTCCCATGACCCTGGAACACCCAGGAATCTCGCCGATTTTTCGGTGACCTGGCGCATGGTTCACGGGGATGTGTCGGCGCCGGGCCGGGGGCCTTGGCCCAAGAGGCGGGGTCTTGGCATCGTAATCGCAAAGAAATCCTGAAAAATTCGATGCAATTATTGGTCTTCGCCTTTGCGCGATCGAAAGACCTCTCCCGTAGAAAGGCTGAGCATTTTCTTTGGACGGTCTCATGATTGTCGTGGCGGTAGCATCCCAAAAAGGCGGATCGGGCAAAACCACCCTGTCCGGCCATCTGGCAGTAGAAGCAGAACGGGCGGGCGCCGGGCCGGTCACGCTGATCGATACCGATCCGCAGGGCTCGCTTTCGCAATGGTGGAACGCGCGCGTGGCGCGCGCGCCGCAATTCGCAAAAGTCGGCGCTTTCGAGTTGCAAAGCGCACTGAATCATCTCAGCCGCACAGGCACGCGGCTCGCGATCATCGACACGCCGCCGGCGATTTCCGATTCCATATCTCATGTGATTGCCCATGCCGATATGGTGATCGTGCCGACGCGTCCATCGCCGCACGATCTTCGTGCGGTGGGTGCCACGGTCGACATGGCGGAGCGCTTCGGCAAACCGCTGATCTTCGTCCTTAACGGCGCCACCTTGCGCGCGCGCATTACCGGCGAAGCGGCCGTGGCGCTGTCGCAGCACGGCGTCGTGGCGCCGGTATTCATCCATCATCGCGTCGATTTCGCCGCCAGCATGGTTGACGGGCGCACGGTCGGCGAGGCCGTGCCCAAATCGGCGTCGGCGCAGGAGATGACCCAGCTCTGGACCTATGTGCAGGACCGGATAAGCCGCCTGGTCAAGGAGACGAATTCCGAAGTCCACGCCAATCATTTCTCGCTTGCGGCGGCCACCGAGGAATTTGACAATATCGAGATGCCGTTGCTAACCGCCGGTTCTCCGGCGAACGCCGCCTCTTTCGAGGCGCCGGAAAATCGCTCTGGAGTCGACCGGCGTGATCCTCCCCGTCCGGGAACCTTTGCCGGTCCGGAGCGCCGCACCGGCGTATTCGGCCGCCGCAATTCGGACCAGCACGATATGGTCGGCCGGAAGTGAGCGGGGGGAAATTCGCAAGTCTGACGGCGCGGCTCATGGTGCGCAAAGAGGCGAGGCCCTCTTCCATCATGGCGCCGGTATTTTCCTTTCCGCGCGGGCTGGAACAGTTTGGGATATCGCGGCTGCCGGAAACCGCGCCTCAACCGTCAATGAGGCAATCGTCCAAGCTGCGCACGGTCGCGCCGCCGGAAGCCTCCAAGATGCCGCCGCCAAAATCGGCATCGCCACAGCCGCCCCGCGCCGCGCCGGCCGGCGATCCGCCACCGGGCCAGCCGGGAAAAACACGCCGCCTTACGGTATCGGTCTCGCCAAGCGAGTACGAAACGCTTGGACTCGTTGCCGTGAAAAAGAACGTTACGCGCCATCAGCTCGTGCGCAGTGCGCTCGACGAATATCTGGCGTTGCTGGTCGATGAATATGGCGAAGGCTGCCGATGCATCTACACCGGCTGTTCCTGCGGCAAGCAGGCGTAGCGCTTTGATTTCTTAGTTTCCCCCAAAGCGCATCCGCTCGCCGATATCGCAGCCTTTTTCATAGGCCGCATGCGGCGATGAACCCCGCGGGCTTACCGCGGCGACGGGGACGAGGAGGGGATTGCCACGCCCGCCCGAATCGGAAATCTCCTGGATGAGCTTGCGCCGCAAAGCGCGGGCGAGGTCCTCGAAGCCGTGCGCCACCTGAAGGAACGCGCCCGGTCCGCCGATCACGCAGCCGGCATAATATTTGTCGAGGTCGGGCAGATAATAGACGTCGAATTGATCGGCGGGGGTCATGATCGGAAGACCGTTGATCACGATGCCCTTGGCGACGATTTCGTCGCGCACCTTGTCGACCAGATGTCCATCATTGTTCGGTCCGTCGCCGGACACGTCGATCACGCGTTTGCTGGCGTTGAATCCGCTTGTCTCGAGAAGGCGCTCGGCCAGCTCGAGCCCGCTGCTGATGGATGTCTGGACACCCAGCGTGCGCGGCTTCGCCGCGAGCGCGTCGGCGAACGCGTCCCCGCTCGCCTTGTCATGCACGATTTTCCAATCGACGAGAATCTTGTTCGACTGATAGCTGGAAAAATCGATGTAGGCGACGGCGATCCGTCCCAACGATCCCGACTGGATCGCCTTGACCACATCGGGATTGCGAAACGCCGCGATAGCGCCCTCGCGCTGGAATTGCGCTTCATTTTCATCGACGCTGTAGGAGACATCGGTCGCGATGACGAGCGCCACATCGACCGGCTCGGCGGCGGGCACACCGCCCGCGGTACTTCCCAACAGGCACACCGCGAGGATTGAAATCCCGAGCGATGCGCTCTCCCAATGGTTCCAAGCGGCCATTCGTTACCTCTGCCGGGCATCCGCTTGGGACAACGATACTCCCGGCTCGAAGTTACGGCCAGTGCCGGAACGCAGATGAAATTTTTCTCATTGCGTCTACGGAACGCCGCATCGCGGCCCTCGCGAAAATCC
>DASYEG010000311.1:0-2702 GCA_036499145.1 Micropepsaceae bacterium
CCAGTTCGACCGGACCGGAAAATTCGTCCGCGAGATCGGCAAGGACGGCTATGGCTTCATGTTCGCCAATCAGGTGCGCGTGGACCCTCAGGATAATGTCTGGGTTGTCGATCAGATGACCAACATGGTGATCAAGTTCGATCCCCAGGGGCACGTGGCGATGCTGCTCGGTAGAAAAGCCGAGTCCATCAACATTCCCGCGCGGCCGGCGGCCGGCGGCGGTGAAGGCGGCGGCGGGGCCGGCGGTCCGGTGGGCGCCGGACGCAATCAGGATATCTTCGACCGACCGACCGATGTGGCCTGGGACGCGCAGGGCAATATCTTCGTGGCCGACGGCCAGGGAAATGCCCGCGTCGCCAAATTCGACAAGGACGGCAAGTTCGTGAAGAGCTGGGGCCATAAAGGAACAGGCCCGAGCGAGTTTGACAATGTCCGCAGCATCGCGGTCGATGCCCAGGGCAACGTCTATGTCGCGGACGGCAACAATAAGCGCATCCAGGTGTTCGACGACAATGGCACCTTCAAGACGCAAATCGCCAATCTTGGCAATCCGCAGTCGATCTGCATCACCCCCGGCGCGAACCAGTTCCTCTACGTCTCCAACTCCAATCCGCCGGGCGACATCGATACGGCCGGTGAAATTTACAAGATGAAATTGGATGGGACGATGGTCGGCAAGTTCGGCCGCGCCGGCAAAATGCCAAAGGAATTCGGCACGGTGAATGCCATCGACTGCCGCACCGACAACAATCTCCTGGTCGGCGAGATCGGTAATTTGCGGGTTCAGAAAGTGACGCTGCACCCCGCCGGCTGAACCGTTGTTCCACGAATTATCGAAAAAAGGCCCGGCTCGTCCGGGCCTTTTTGTTTAGGTCTTTTTATTCGGCGCTAAGTCGTTCGGCCTGACCGGATTAATAAAGCCCGCCGGTGCCCGTGCCGATGGCGGTGACGGGGGGCGGCGGCCCGGCAGCGGTGGCCGCGGCAGGTGTTGCCGCCGCCAGTCCATCACCCGCCGACGCGGATGCCGGCACAGCCACACCCGGATCGTCGATATCGGACGCGGCGTAATTCGCCCCGGGTTCGGTGCCGGGCTTGAACGCTTCCAGGATCGATCCCGGCGTTCCCAATTGCACCACCGCACCGGTGATCGGATTGATCGGCACCTGCACGATGCCCTGGGGCGTGCGGAACGGCGTCCCCGGTTGATCGGCCAGCGCCTCTTTCATGAAATCGCGGAAAATGGGAGCCGCCGCGAGCGCGCCCTGCTCGCCATTGCCGAGCGTCTGGAAATTGTCCTTGCCGACGAAGACACCGAGCGCGAGGTCGGGCGAAAATCCCACGAACCACGCATCGCGGAAATCGCTCGAGGTCCCGGTCTTCCCGGCCAGCGGCTTACCCACGGCGCGGATCACGACGCCGGTGCCGCGCTGCACCACACCCTCGAGGATCGAAACAATCTGATAGGCGGTGCGCGGATCGAGCACTTGCTCACGATTCTCGTCCAGCAGCGGTTCTTCCTGGCCCTTCCATTCGGGCTGACTGCATTCCGCGCAATTGCGCTTGTCGAAACGATAGACCGTCTTGCCGTGGCGGTCCTGCACGCGGTCGATCAGGGTCGCTTCCAATTTGCGCCCGCCATTGACGAATTCGGCATAGCCGGTTGTCAGACGCAGCAGCGTCGTCACTTCGGCGCCGAGCGAATTGGCGAGATACAGCGGCAGCTTGTTGTAGACACCCATGCGCTCGACCGTGGCGGCGATGGACTCCATGCCGATGGTATGCGCCAGCCGCGCCGTCATCAGATTGCGCGACAACTCGATGCCGCGGCGAAGCGTGGTGGGACCGAGATATTCGCCCGTCTCATAGTTCTCAGGCGTCCATAGAGGCAGGCCAGGTCCCTGGGGTGCCGCGAATGGCGCATCGAGGACTTTGGTGATGGGTGTGTAGCCCTGATCCAGCGCGGTCGCATAAACGAAAGGCTTGAAGGTCGAACCCGGCTGGCGCATGGCCTGCATGGCGCGGTCGAATTGGGACGATCGGTAGGAGAAGCCACCCGAGAGCGCGAGAACATGGCCGGTGAAGGGATCGATGGCCACGATGGCGCCGTTCACTTGCGGCACTTCCCGCAAGGTATACGAGCCAGGCGTAACGCCTTCGCCCGACATCGGCTCGACATAGACGACATCGCCCGCCTTCAGGCGACCGCGCGTCCAGGCAAGCTCCGCTGCGGGGATCTTGCCGGTGCCGCCATCCTGCAGCATCAGGGTGGCATCGCCCTTGAGCTCGGTCACGGCAGCCACGCGCCAGCTCGGCACGCCCGATTTGTCGTTGGGAACGGCCTTGAATTCGGCCATCCAATCACTGCCCTTCAGCTCGAGGTGCTTGAGGGGCGCGCGAAAGCCGTGACGGCGGTCATAGGCAAGGAGCCCAGCGCGCAATGAGCGTACTGCGATGTCCTGCAGCCGCGGATCGAGGGTGGAACGGACCTGCAGACCGCCGTCATAGAGCGCCTTCTCGCCATATTTTCCATAAAGCGTGCGGCGAACTTCCTCGACGAAATAATCCACATCGGCGACCACCGCTCCGAACGGACGATTGTAAGTGACGAGGTCTTCGGCTTTCGCCGCCTTCATCTGGTCGCGGGTGATGTAGCTGTTCTCATACATCTGATCGAGAACGTAATTGCGCCGCGCGATGGCCGC
>DASYEG010000312.1:0-6047 GCA_036499145.1 Micropepsaceae bacterium
CTTTTTCACCGCGACGGTGAATCCGAAAACCGGTTCGTTCTCTTCCTGGCGCAGCGCGCACTCCACGATGTCGACGAATTCGAGACCCGCACGGGCAATTTCGGCCCGCAAATAGGCTTCGCTGTGCCGGAAGCGGCGCACCTTGGTCTGCTCCCACCCCGCGCCGGTTTTGGCTTCGCTGGCGAAAAGATAGAAGCCGCCCGGCGCGAGGCATTTGGCCACGCCGGAGAATACCGGTGCCAGGTCACCGAAATACGTCATCGTGTCCGCGGAGACGATAAGGTCGTAATTCATGCCGGGTTCGGCCAACACCGTTTCAAGGTCGCCCAGGATGAGATCGCGATAGATGCCCCGCGCCCGGGCTGCTTCCACCATGCGAGGAGAGAGGTCGATGCCGTCGATCCATCCGCCGGACGCCAAATCCTGGAAGGCAAGCCCAACGAGGCCGGTGCCGCAGCCCAGATCGAGAATGCGCCAGGATGGGCAGAGACGCGGCAACACCCGCATCGCCATCGCCCGAACATGCAAATGGGCGCGGTATTGCAGTTTCTCCAGCATCGTGTGGTCGTAATGGGTGGAGAATTCATCGAACAGCCCGCGCATATATTTGGCAGGGCTGCGGGCATTGCGCCCCAGGGTGAACAGCGCAAAATCGCGATTTTCCACGGCTTCAGGAAATTCGGGCCCGATCGCGAGCGCGCGGTCGTAGCTCGCGACCGCCTCTTCGAAGCGTCCCATCCTGGCCAATGTGTTGCCGCGATTGTTCCAGCCGATGGCGAGTTCGGATTCGATTTCAAGAACGGCATCGAACCCCGCCAAAGCCATATCGAGTTTGCCGGTTTCGAGCAGCAGAGTGGCGCGATTGCAAAGAGCCTCCACAAAGCCGGGGTGAATCGACAAAGCGCGGTCAAAGCTGGCCAACGCATCCTGGACTCGCCCCATGCCGGCCAGCAGACTGCCGCGGCTGTTCCAGCGCGCCGCATCGTTTGGGTCGCGCGCGAGCCCTGTTTCGACGGTTGCGAGCCGATTGCGCGATTCGGTCAATTCCGCCAGCACCGCGGCGCGAGCCGACTGGGCGTCCGCAAAATCCGGTTCGATCGCAAGCGCCGAATCGAAACAGGTCAGAGCGTCTTCCCCACGCCCCAGATGCATCAGCATCAGTCCGCGCGCGCGCCAGCCTTCCGCGAAGCCCGGATTGCGCGCCAGCGCTTCGCCGACGGTCCGCTCCCCCTCGTTAAGCCGTCCGGTCTGCGCGTGCGCCATGCCCAGGCCATAGAGGGCCTCGAAATGCTTTGGGTCATCGTGCAAAATCCGCTGATAGAGGCGCGCGGCATCCAGGAGCCGTCCCGCCTCATGCAGTCTCCTCGCGTCTTGCATCCGAGGATCGGCCATGATTCCTTAATTCTAAGACCGGTAACGCAGGTTTATAAAGAAGTTGCGTCCCTCCGAAGGGAAGCCCGCGGTGAGCTGGTAATTCTCGTCGAACAGGTTTCGCGCCCCGATCTGGAAATCGATCTTCTCGGTAAAGGCGTAATCCGCCTCCAAATTCAGCAGGACGAACGAGCCCGTCTTGAGGAAGGAATTGGCATTGCCGCTGAGGTTCGACCAGCGATCGCTCGCCGCCTCGATGTTCGGCGTGATGCTGATCTGCTGCGTCACATTCCAGGTCACATAGGCGAACACCTGGCTGTAGGGCAGGCCGGTGAGGTGGAAATTCGTGGGCAGAGGCGGATTGATGGGATTCTGCGCATCGATATTGCGGTTGATATAGGTGTAGCGAACGCCCGCCGTCAGCGTTTCGGTTATGGTCGTGTCGGCGGAAAATTCAAAGCCGTAATATTTTCCGTCGCCGACATTCTGGGTTTGGCTGGTGACGGTGTTGGTGCCGGAAAGTCCGCCGGCACCGCTGCAATCTTTCGCCGTGGTCGAAGTGGTGTCGCAGAAATTGATCGGCACGTTTTCCAGCGCGTTGGTCACGTCGCTATAGAAAACCGCTGCGTTCAGCCGCGTGCCGAAAAACGTGTCGCCGCCGCCGATCTCGTAATTGATGGCGCGTTCGGCCTTGAGATTGGGATTGGAAAGCGTGCTGCCGAAGCGCGTGCTGAAGCGTTCGAATATGGTCGGAAAGCGCGAGCGGTCCGAAACATTGGCATAGACGTGCCCTGTATCGTCGTAATTGTAGATCAAGGCCGCCTGGGCGTTGTCCGCATGGCCGTCCGCCAGCGGGAAATTGACGAAACTGCCGGACGTCTTTGCGGTCGGGTCGTTGTAGTCCTGGGCGACGATGAGATGCCGCCAGTCATAGCTCGCGCCGGCCACGAAATCGATCTGGTCGGTGACATGCAGGCGGTTCTCCACCGCGGCGGAGTAGGTGTCTTCGAGGTCCTGTTGATGGGGCTCGGTGAACTTCGGCACGAAGATCGTCTGCCATTCGACATGATTGTCGCGGCGGTAGAACAGCGCCCCCTTCAAAATATCACGGCCGCCGAAATCATTTCCGGCTTCGACACTGCCGCCATAGGCGTAATCCGAATAGAAGGATTGAAACGCCTTCGATGTGGTTTGCGAATTATAGTTCGCGTTGTCATAGGAATAGAGGCCGTTGCGGAAGCTGTTGTAATAGACCTTGGTCTTCACATAGGCGGAGTCGCCGACCTTGGTATTCGAGAGGAAATAGAGGCTCTGCACGTCCCAATAGGGCCAACTCCAATCCTTCTGTGCCGATACAGGGTCGGACACGGATAAAGTGGCGTCCTTCCTGCCCCATTGGCCGGAATAACTCAGGGAATATTCGTCGGTGGCATTGGGTGTCGATCCGATCTTGAGGTTCATATTGTAATTACGCGCGTCGGAATGATCGCGGTCGCCGCCATCCTCAGTCGCCGTCGGCGTGAACTTGTCCGGCAGCCGGAATTGGTCGGTCGTGGTAACCCCGCCGCTCGCCTGCCAGTAATATTTGTCTGTGGCGCCGCCGACTAGACCTGAGGTGTTGTAGCCGTTGTAATCGCCATTGCCGCCAAGCTGAATGCCGGCGCGTGCTTCGTATTCGAACGGCTGGGTGGGCTTACGGGTGACAAGATTGAGCGCTCCACCGATGGCACCCGGTCCTGACAGCACGGACACATAGCCCTTCTCGACCTGAATCTGCGCAAGGTTCGCGGTATTGAAGAACCCGAGATCGAGACGATTGTCCGCCGGCAGATAGACGCGGATGCCGTCGACAAACAGCGGCGATTGAAAACGGTCGAAGCCGCGAATGAAAAACAGCTTTTCGTTGCGCGGGCCACCTGTCGTTCCCGACGCAACGCCGGTCACGAGATCGAGCGCGCGATCCACTGTGAGGGCGTTGAACTTGAACGCCTCCTCCGCGGACACCGTGCTCTCGCTGATGGTTGCCGCCATCGGCGATGCGGTTACCTTGACCTGTTCAATCTGGCCGAGATTGAAAATGCTGTTATCCGGAACAGAACCCGCTGCATTTGCCGCGACCATGGGATTCTGCTGGGCAAGCGCGGCGCTCGATACCAGGAGCGCAGCAAACGAAACGGAATTCCTCAGATATGTACGAAACATTAGTCCCCCCAAAGGCAGTTTTCAGGTCGATGATCAGAGCGTTTGCAGAAATTCGACGATGGCCTTTCGATCGGTCGCGGAAAGCGAGGCAAAACGGTCTCGCGCGTGTTGCGCTTCGCCGCCGTGCCACAGAATGGCTTCCGTGACATCGCGCGCGCGACCGTCGTGCAAGAAGGCCGGATGCGTGACGACCGTGCTTGCGAGGCCAAAGCCCCATAGAGGCGTGGTTCGCCAATCCCGGCCGGACGCGTCGAAATCCGGACGCCCGTCGGAAAGATCTTCTCCCATGTCGTGCAACAAAAGATCCGTGTAGGGATGGATCGTCTTGTGGGCGGCCTGAGGAAATTGCGGACTGTCGCCTGTCGTCAGCGACGGCACGTGGCAGGCGGCGCAACCTATGTTCTGAAATAAGGCTTGGCCGTCTTTGGCGGCCGCGCCGGCGGGCTTGGGAGCCGGCGGCGCCAGAGCCTCGATGGAAAACACAAGCGTGGCGAAATCGGCATCGGAAATTTCCGGATCCCCGCCCTTGGCCGCGCCCGCGCACGTCTTTTCCGCAACCGTGCAGTTCTGCTCCCGGAAAAGATGCGACGTGATGCCCATGTCGCCGATCAGGGCGGCGGCCACCTGTTGGCCCAAATTCGGCTGATTGTCCTTGAGACCAAAGCGGCCGATCGCGATGCGTCCCGAAGCCACGTCCCAAACGCGATTGAGCCGGCCGCGCACGCCGTCGTGATTCGCATCGCTGGGATCGGCAAGTCCCTTCAGCTCCGCTTCCGGAACCGCTTCCAGGAGTCCCAGCCCGAAGATGGCGGGAGCCATGCGGACCGATGTCATCGTGCCTTGCGCGAATGGACCGTAATGGAGATTCTTGAAGATCAGCTCCGGACGGCGAAGGGATATGCGCGTGCCGTCGTCAAGTGTTTGTTCCGTTTCATGCCAGCCGATGGTGGCATCCCCTTCGCTGGGAACGCCCTGAATGCCGATGGGCTGGAGCTGATCGCCGTAAACCGGTTCCGGCGCCGGCGCGCCCATGGCTGCTTTCCCCGGCACGCTCAAACGCACCAAACTGCTGCGCAGGACATCGTTTTCGCCGGCGGACGTTTCGCCTCGCCCATTGCCGATATGACATCCGGCACATGAGAGTCGATTGGACAACGGACCCAATCCGTCGAAACGCGGCTGTTCGTCAGACGGCGCGACGAGCCAGGGTTGCCGGAAAATGGATGCACCGGCGCGAAACCGTTCCACCCCGGCAGAATCGAGAAACGGCATGGGCTGCTGGAATGCGGCGCGGCCACGATTTTCCACCGTCACATCCGTATCGGCGGCCGCGTTCGCCAAACCGCCCGCAGCAAGACAGAAAATTCCCAGCGTCAGCACGTTTCGTCGAATCACGGCGTGCTTGCGCCAAGCGCGTCCTGAGCAAGGCGAAGCGCCTGCGTTTGCTTTTCGTCGATTTGTGCCGACCACGTTTTCACGATCGCGGCGGCGGCCGGGCTTGGCTCCCGCCCTTGAGGTTCGAACTGCTGCAGATAGGAAAGGCCGTTCGCCTGGGCGGCGGTCACTGGAACCCAGCCGGCAAGATCGCGCGCCTGGGCAAGCTTGTCGCGTGCCGCCTGATTTGGGGCCCTTGCTTCACCCTGGTGGATGGCGGTCCACAATGTCTTCAGGCGTTCGGCACGCGATGCAATGGCGCTATCGAACAAAGCCGAGATGATGGGAGACCGTGCCGGGCCGAGTTTGAGATCATAGGCGAACGCGGCGCCATTGGGCAGCGCGAACGGATCGGCCGTCCCTTGCGGCGCGCGCGCATAGACCGAAGGGCGAATCGGATAACGCGCCGCGCCGGGTGCAAAGAGCAATTCTTGGCCGGAGTCCGAGACGAGGAATGAAGCGAACGCGCGCGCAGCCTGCGCATGAGGGCTGGACGCGACGACCGCGGCATAGGCGGGAAGGAACGCGGTCTGCGCCGGATAGACAAGCGATACGGATTTGCCGTCGGAGATCGCGTTGCGTATCAGGAAATCGATGGCGATCGCCGCAGCCGCCTTGCCGTCGGCGACGTCATCGGCGATCTCTCCGCCCTTGGCCGTAAGCGTCGCATTTGCGGCCATTTCCGAAAGCAGAGCCCAACCCCTATCCCAGCCTTTGGCTTGCAGGATGACGTCGTACAATTGGGGCGAGAAGCCGATGCGCGAGGCGACCGGCATGACGAGAAGCCCGGAATATTCGGGGCGCGCGAGATCGTCCCAGGTTTTTGGCGATGCAATCCCTTTGGTCTTCAAAACGGCGGGATTCGTGACGATCCCATAGCCCGCAACCTCGAAGGCCTCGAAATATCCGTTCGAATCCGAAATGGCTTCCGCGCCGATATGGCCCGGCACCTGACTGCGATCGACCTGGAATTTTTCAAATGTCCCGGATTGCGCCAATGCCGGGAAATTGAAAAGCGCAGGCGCCCAATAAACATCGAT
>DASYEG010000313.1:0-6509 GCA_036499145.1 Micropepsaceae bacterium
AGGGCGGCGTTGTGAGCATCGCCAATGGTCTCAAGAGCGGCGAGAAAGTCGCGCTCAATGTTCCCGACGATGTGTCCGACGGCAGCCACATCCAGCCCGTCCCCGCGGTGCAGTAGCTGATCTAAGGACGCAGCGACGCCAGCCAATCCTTCACCACATGCCGGCCTTGCTCGCCGCAATGCGCCGCATAACGCGCGGTATCGCGCCGAAGGATTTCGACGGAAACCCCCGCGGCGGTCGCGATCTCGAGCGCATGACCGATGAGCCAGCGCTCGAAGCCTTCCGTCCCGGCCTCGGGGTGGAACTGAAGCGCCAGCGTATTCGTCCCGAATGAGAAAGCCTGGTTCTTGGTGATGGGTGTCGAAGCCAGGCATACCGCACCCTGCGGCAGGGAGAATGTGTCGCCATGCCAATGAAGCACCGGAATGTTTTCAAGATGCATTAGCGGTCCCGCGCGTCCCTCCGCGGTCAATGCAAGGGGCTGCCAGCCGATCTCTTTTGCCGTGCCCGGATGGACCGATGCGCCGAGCGCGCGGGCCATCAATTGAGCGCCTAGGCAAATGCCCAAGGTCGGAAGCTTCGCGGCCAGACGGTCGCGGAGCAGGTGCAGTTCGTGGCTAAGAAAAGGATATTTATCGTCTTCATAGGCTCCGATGGGCGCACCGAGGACAACCAGCATGTCACATTTGCGTGGATCGATGGCGGCAAGATCGTCCACGCCTGCGTCGTAATAGCGGCAGTCATACCCGGCTTGTGCAAATACGCCGGCGAATATTCCCAGGTCCTCGAAATGCACATGACGGATGGCGATGAGGGATTTCATGGAAAATATCTCTTTAGGTTTGTGCTCGGGCCATCAAGAATTCCATACAGTAAGGCTTGTAACCCGGTCCTGTCCGCATCAAATTCCGGTAATAGGATGGCGCTTGACGCGGAGTAAACGGCTGGAATTGGCGTAATTTTTGACGGCTTGCGAATTTTGGTCGACCATAATACAAAAGACCAAATACGAGACGCATCGTCCAAAAACCCGGAACTTGCATGGCATGGAACCGAAGTTGAAATTCAAAGCTGTCGGGCAACCGATCCGCCGCAACGAGGATGAACGGCTCATCACCGGCCATGGGCGCTTCACCGATGATTTCAGCCTGCCCGGTCAGGTCTGGACCGCAATGGTGCGTTCGCCTCACCCGCACGCGGCCATCGTGGGGATCGATTCCTCGGCTGCTCTTGAGATGGAAGGCGTGCTTGGCGTCTTCACAGGTGCGGACCTCGCGGCCGATGGCCTGGGTGAGATCCCGCACAATCCGGTCCCGTCCACCAAATATGACATGAAGCTCACGGGGCGCGGCGGTACGCCGGTCTATATCGGCGACCACTTCCTGTTGCCGACGGATCGCGTGCGTCATGTCGGCGAAGCGCTTGCCATGGTGGTGGCCGAAACGCGCCAGCAGGCACAGAACGCCGCGGAAGCGGTGATGGTGGATTATGATCTGCTGCCCTGGGTCGCGGATACCGCCGCGGCGGCAAAGCCCGATGCGCCGCGCGTATGGGATGCCTTGCCCGACAATGTCCTGGTCGACAGCAGCTTTGGCGACCAGGAGAACACCGCCGCGGCATTCGCACGCGCCACCCATGCGGTCAGCATGCATTATCATCTGGGGCGTGTGACCGGCGCGCCGCTGGAACCGCGCGCGGCGCTGGGTCATTACGATGCGGCGTCCGGCCGTTATACGCTTTATGCCGGCAGCGGCGGCGCGGTGCGTCAGAAGCACGAAATGGCGGCCGTGCTTGGCGTAACGCCGGACAAATTGCGCGTTATCTCGTTTGATGTCGGCGGCAATTTCGGCACCCGTAACCGCGCGTTCGTGGAATTCGGACTGGTGATCTGGGCTTCGAAGAAAATCGGCCGTCCCGTAAAATACCGCGCCGACCGTACCGAATGTTTCCTTAGCGATTATCAGGGCCGCGATCTGGTGGTGGAGATATCGTTGGCGATCGACGCGGAGGGAAAATTCCTGGCTCTGCGGTCGGACAATTTGTCGAATGTCGGCTCGCACTGCGTGTCGCTGTCGCCGCTGAGCAAGGGATCGGGGCTGATTACCGGCTCTTACGACATCCCTTACGCGACGCTGCGTTCGCGGGCGGTCTATTCGAATACGATGTCGACCCAGGCCTATCGCAGCTCGGGACGGCCCGAAGTGAACTTCGCCTTGGAACGGCTGATCGACAAGGCGGCCCGCGAACTCGGGTTCGACCGTTTGGAGCTGCGCCGGAAAAATCTCATAAAGCCGTCGCAGATGCCGTACACCAATGCTGTCGGATCGCAATATGACAGCGGGGAATATGAGAAGAACATGGACCGCCTGCTGGAGATCGGCGATTTCGCAGGCGCCCAAACCCGTAAAGCGCAGGCCAAGTCGCGCGGCAAATTATACGGCATCGGTTCCACCAATTACGTCGAGTCCTCGATCGGGACGCCCAAGGAACGCGCCGACCTCATCGTGCGCGAGGGCGGGATAGAAATCGTCATTGGAACGCAACCCGCAGGTCAGGGCCATCAGACGAGCTTCGCCCAAGTCACGGCCGATCTGCTCGGTGTCCCGTTTGAGACGGTGACGATCACGCTTGGCGATACCGACATCGTGTCCGCCGGAGGCGGCACCCATTCCGGACGATCGATGCGTCATGCCAGCGCCGTCATCTCGATGGCCGTCACCGATATGATCGTCAAGGCAAAAACGATTTTGGCGGAGAGTCTCGGCGTCGCGCCGTCCGATGTGCAGTTCGAAGACGGGATGTTCCGTAGCCCCGCCACCAATCGCACAGTCGATTGGTTCGAGTTGGCGCGGCTGGCCGTGACGCTTTCGCCCGATTACGCCGATGGGGTGAAGGTACGACGCGACAATGAAATGCACACGCCGGTTTTTCCCAATGGCGCGTGCATGTGCGAGATCGAGATCGATCCAGAAACCGGCGGGTTGGAGATCATGCGCTATGCCACGGTCGACGATGTCGGACGCTGCATCAATCCGATGATCGTGCACGGCCAGACCCATGGCGGTATCGCGCAGGGCGTGGGGCAGGCGCTGTGGGAGGGATGCGTGATCGATCCCGACTCCGGTCAGCCGCTGGCCGCTGCGTTCACCGATTACGGGATGCCGCGTTTCGACAACATGCCGTCCTTCATCACCGAAATCGCAGAGGTGCTTTCGCCCACCAATCCGTTGGGGATTAAGGCCGGAGGCGAAGGCGGCACCACCCCAGCACCCGCCGTGATCATGAGCGCGATCGACGATGCGCTCCGCGATTACGGTCCGCCCGGTATCTCCATGCCCATCACACCGGTGAAGGTGTGGACCGCCATCCATAAGGGCGCGGGAGCCATCTGATGTCCGCCATCGCAATGAACGTGAACGGTTCGAATGTCCGCAAGGAAGTTGGCGATTCGACGCTGCTGGTGGAATTCCTGCGCGAACACCTGGGCCTGACCGGCACGCACGTCGGCTGCGACACCACGCAGTGCGGCTGCTGCGTGGTGCATCTCGACGGTGTCTCGGTGAAATCCTGCACGGTGCTGGCGGCACAGGCCGCGGGCCGGGCCGTGACCACGATCGAAGGACTGGCCAGGAACGGCGAACTCCATCCTGTGCAGAAGGCATTTCGCGAGCACCACGGCCTGCAATGCGGCTTCTGCACGCCCGGCATGATCATGGCCGCCGTCGAACTGATCGCCACCTATCCCGGCAGGCTGGACGAGCATGTCGTGCGCGAGGAGATGGAAGGCAATCTCTGCCGTTGCACGGGCTACCACAATATCGTGCGGGCCATCTTGGCCGCGGCATCGCAGATGCTCGGACCGGATCGCGTGGTCCAGCCGCCTGCGGACCACATGCCCGCGCCGCGCAAATCGGAAGGATAGCGCGATGTATCCTTTGACCTATCACCGCCCAAAGACTCTTGCCGAGGCCAAGGAGATGTTTGGCGCGGGCGCCGACGCGACCTTCCTATCGGGCGGGCATACCCTGCTTCCCACCATGAAACAGCACTTGGCGGCGCCCAGCGATCTGATCGATGTGACCGCCATCGCGGAGCTGCACGGAATCGCAGCGGATGGGAAATTGTTGAAGATCGGCGCGGCCATGACGCATGCCGAAGTGTCGGAGTCGCCCATTGTGCGGCTGGCGATCCCGGTGCTTGCCGGCCTTGCCGGTTCTATCGGCGACCGGCATGTGCGTCATCGCGGAACCATCGGGGGTTCCATCGCGAACAATGATCCGGCGGCGGATTACCCCTCTGCTGTGCTGGCGCTGAATGCGATGGTCGTGACGGACCGGCGGCGCGTCGCGGCGGATGATTTCTTTACCGGCCTGTACCAGACCGCGCGTGAGCCGGGGGAGATCGTCACCCGCATCGAATTCCCCATTCCCACGCAGGCGTGCTACGCCAAATTCCGCAGCCCTGCCTCGCGCTATTCGATTGTGGGCGTGTTCGTGGCGCGGACGGATAAGGCCGTGCGGGTTGCGGTGACGGGCGCCGGTGCATCGGGGGTTTTCCGCCCGGCTGCATTCGAGCAAGCGTTGGCTGCGGATTTTCGCAGCGAAGCGATTGCCCATTGCAGCGTCGATCCGGCACTTCTGCTCAGCGATCTCAACGGCACGGCCGAATATCGCGCGCATCTGATCGGGGTCCTGGCGTCGCGCGCCGTCGCCAAGCCCGGACAAATCCAATCGTTCAAATAATGCCAGTCCGCGATGCGTCAGGTCCGGCCTTTGGAGCGAGTCGGGCGTGCGGGCTTGGCCGGTTTCGGCCGCGTTTTTGCCGCCTCCGGGATGCCTTCGCGTTTCGCAGGATTGTGGGACTCCAAAGCCGATGCCGCGGCGCTCTCCACATGGGCGATGGCCGCGCGCTTGGCCGTGACCGTATCGCGCTTGCGGATCGCCTTGACGATCGCATCGATTTCGCCCTGGCTCTGCTGTTGGCGCTGTTTGCGGGAGAGCGAGCGGCCGCGCAGGCTGGACGTTCGCAGGACAAGCCGGTTGATGAGATCGAACGCCAGCGCATTGCCGGCAACCGAGCAGATGCGGTCATAGAACGCACGCCGGCTCAACAGCATCCGTGATACGTCGCCGGAACGATAGGCGGCCTTCAGCGCATCGGCGTCCTTCGCGATCTGCCGAATGTTTTGATCGCTGGCGTGCTCGATGAATTGTTCCACCGCCAGCGCCTCCAGTACCGCGCGGATGCGATAGGCATTGGCGGCTTCCTCGCGTGTGATCCTGCTGACCGCGAGTCCTCTTGCGCCGGATTGGAACAGAACGCCGTCCGCCTGCAGCTCCCGCAGCGCCTCACGCAGGGATGTCCGGCTGACATTGAGCTGGCCGCAGAGATCGCGCTCCACCAGACGGGCACCCGGCTGCAGCATGCCGGTCTCGATGGCGTTGCGCAGCGCGCCGATGATCTTGCCGCGCAAGGGCGCGGCTTGATGCTGCAGCGGCGCCAGTTTCGCTATAGGCTCGACCACCGCATTTCCTCTCGACTCGACGTAAAGCGCAAAAGATTGCGCGGTATGATGCGACAGTAGATTCTATCGGTTGGCCGGACAAGGTGACGATGTATTTGTGTTTGCGATGGGCCCATCCCGACTCGCGCGGCCGCGTTGCGCCGTGTTATTGTAGGACAGACATACAAAAGACCAATGTCGGTCAGCGCGAGGAATCCACCCGATGAACATGACCGGAGAACGTTTTATCGCTGCGCCGCGCATGGCTGTCTGGGCAAGCTTGAACGATCCCGAAGTCCTGAAAGCCTGTATTCCCGGCTGTGAGAGCCTGGAGAAAATCTCCGAGACCCAGATGAAGGCCGTGGCGGGAATCAAGCTCGGCCCCGTATCGGCCAAATTCCAGGGGCAAGTCACGCTTTCCGACCTCGATCCGCCGAATGGCTACAAGATCAGCGGCGAGGGAAAGGGCGGGCCGGCCGGTTTCGCCAAAGGCGGCGCGGAGGTGCGTCTCCTTGATCAGGATGCGGGTACGCTTCTGACCTACAGCGTGGATGCGCAGGTCGGCGGCAGAATCGCTCAGGTGGGCGCACGCCTCATCGATGCCACCGCGAAATCTCTGGCGGAGCAGTTCTTCAAAAAATTCGCTGCCGTCGTGGAAAAACCGCAAACCGCCGCGGAGCCCATGCGCGAAACCACGCGTGAGGCAAGCCGCAATCCTGGCCTTTTTGCCCGTATATGGGCCGCGATTGTGCGGTTGTTTTCCGGGCCGGGCAAAACCAAGGATTAGAAGGCGCCAAGACGTCGTTCACGCGCGGTGCAAGAAATTACTGTCTCTCCAACCTCTTGATATGCTTTAACGCTCCAGGCTCGCATGTGCTCTGACGGGGTATTCTGCGCGAGCCCATCGCGAAGGTAGGACCGTTTGAAAATCCGTCTCCACAGGGACGACTTGCCTGAGGGCCTCGATTTAGGCCCCCAAATCGCCGTCGATACCGAAACCCTGGGG
>DASYEG010000314.1:0-5913 GCA_036499145.1 Micropepsaceae bacterium
GGCCGGAAAATCTGGTTCGGCGGCAGGCCGCAGAATGGGACCCGCTTCTGGACTGGGCCCGCACGCGCTATGGCGCGAATCTCGTTTGCGGCGCGGGCATCGTGCATGTCGAACAGCCGCCGCAGACCCTGGAGGCACTGGAGAGCGCCATCGCCCAGCATGACGATTTCGAACTCGCGGGGCTGCATGCGGCGGCCACATTGCTGGGCTCGGTGATCGTCGCACTCGCGCTTTCGGATGGGCACGTCAGTGCAGAGCAGGCCCTCGCGGCCGCTCAATTGGACGAGCTTTATCAGGCTGAGAGGTGGGGACAGGATGCAGAAATGCTAAACCAATTTCATAAGAAAACGACAAAACTTACTGATATCACAAAATATTTTCTATTTTTACGCGAATGTTGACGCTGTCTTTAACTTAAACGGAACGGTAAGTTGAAGGTCAGTCATCTTGCGCTAGAATCGCCCCTGCGGAGCCGGCACGGCCGTAAAGAAGGACCGCCTTTGGAAGCCCAGCCCGATCGCCCGGCGCAACAGCGTGTCCAGGGCAAGCGCGCCTCCATCAAGGAGCAGAATCGTCGTCTGATCCTCGATGCCGCACGCCGTGTCTTCGCCGAGAGCGGCTATGGCGGCGTCACGGTGCGCGACATCATACGGGCGACGCCGCTGGCTTCGGGCACCTTCTACAATTACTTCCGCTCGAAAGAGGAAATCTTCCAGGCCATGCGGGACGAAACCGCGCTCGCGTTGCGGCCGATCCTGCGTGACGCGCGGCGGGACGCGGGGACGGCGGAGGCGTTCGTGGCGGAAACCTTCCGAGCCTTCTTCACGTATGTGGTGCAAAGGCGTGGGACTGTGGCTGTGATCAGGCGTAGTGATGCGGCGCCCTTGCGTGTTGATACGCCGGAGGTGCTTGCCGGCTTCGAGGAACTGAAAGCCGATGTAGAGGCCGCCATCGCGCGCGGTCTTTTCGCACCCGTGGATTCGGAATATCTGGCGGCGTCCATGCTGGGGATTGCTTGCGAACTGGCTGAGATCCTGCAGTGGCGGGAAATACCGGAACCCGATGAGATCGCACGTTTTGCCACCGCCTTGGTCTTGGGCGGGCTCGCAGCCCTTCCTAAACCGGTCCCTCCGAAATCCTAGGAATCCCATGAGCGACGACATCACCACCATGAACATCCGCATCGAGGGGCAGGTGCAGGGGTGCGGCTTTCGCGACTTCGCGGTGCACGAAGCCAACGCGCGCAAGCTGAAAGGCTGGGTGCGCAACCGCTCCGACGGATCGCTCGAAGCGGTGGCGTCGGGCCCCACCAAGGAGGTGGAGGCCTTCATCGCCGTCTGCATGCAAGGGCCGCGTGGCGCGCGCGTGACCGCTCTCAATCTCCAGCCCGTGGAAGTGCCCGAATCGCTCGGCTTTATTCGGCGTCCGTCGGTCTGATCGCGGCCGAGGTGGAGACGCCCGCGTTTTTCATCAGCACGCTCCACACCGAGAACGCGAAACACAGCATGGCGCCGAGCGCGAGGAATTCGCTGACGATCAGCGGCACAAGGAATGGTGAGCTGTCGCCCTGTATCAGCACCATGGCGAGAGAGGGGAACATGATCGAGGCCGCGGCATTGTTCAGCCAGAACACCGTCCAGGCGAGCTTCTGCGAAGCCTCGCGGGCGAGCGCGTAGAATGTTCCATAGAGCGCCATCGTGACCCAGCCGATCAAGTTCAGATGGGCGTGGGCGGGGGCGAGCGTGAAGTTCATGGTGGCGCCCATGAAGATGCCGAACCCCATCCCAATCAGCACATAGACCGGCGCGACGGCAAAGAACCAAAGCGAGACACGCGGCATGGTAGCCCCCTGCATTTTGCGCAGGGACTGTGATCAATCCGCAGGTTCCTGCCAATGCTTTTTTCGCAGGCCGCCTATGTGGCTCTGACCGTGCCGAATATCTGTTCGAAGCTGCGCTTCAGCGCGACGTCGACATCGGCCATGCTGACCGGAATGCCCAGGGCGGCAAGGCTCGTGACGCCGAATTTCTCATCGCGCACGCCGCAGGGCACGATTCCGGAAAAATGCTCAAGCTCCGGGTCTACATTCAGGCTTACGCCGTGGAATGTTACCCAGTGCCGGACACGAACGCCGATGGCGGCGATCTTGTCTTCGCTGCCATCGTCATTGCCGATCCATATTCCAATTCGTCCGGGTCTTCGTTCGCCTTTGACGTTGAACTCGGCGAGCGCGCGGATCAGCCATTCTTCCAGATCGCGCACGAAACGCCGCACATCGTTTTTGCGGCGTTTCAAATCCAGCATGACATAGGCTACGCGTTGGCCCGGCCCATGATAGGTGTATTGTCCGCCGCGTCCGGTTTTGAACACCGGAAAACGCGCCGCCAGCAAATCGCCGTCCCGGGCGCTGGTGCCGGCGGTGTAGAGCGCGGGATGTTCGATGAGCCAGACTTCCTCGGGCGCTTCGCCCCGGTGGATCGCATCGACACGCTGTTCCATGCGCGCGAGCGCATCCGGATAGGCGACACGATCCGCGCCGAAGGTCCAATCGATCCTATCGAATGTGCCGTTCATTAACGCGGTAGAAAGCACAATCATTCATGGTTGGCATCAGGTTCTTTCCCAGGTGGCCATGTCTTCGCTCAGTGACGTCAAAGTCGAAATCGCCGTTGTTCTCGGCCGTTCGGTCATTCCCATGCATCAACTTTTGCGCATGGGCCGCGGCGCGGTCATCGAGCTGGATTCCCATCAGGACGACCCCGTCATGATCTTGGCCAATAACAAGCCGGTGGCCAAAGGCGAGATCCAGATCGACGGCGACAGAATCGCGGTCTCCATCAGCGAAATTTTGCGGGCCTACACACCATGTTCAACGTGAAATAAAGTGTAAATTAAATTATTCCCCATACAAATCTTGCAAAACCTTGGGGCAGAGTTTAGCTCTACCTGAAATCGCCTTTTCGCGATTTCGGAAAAACATATCCATGTTGCCCATAATCCTGGACTGTTCGATGGTCCGCGCCGGTGTCGCCGGCGCCGGCGAAGGGCTTGCACGGCGGTTGAAAATCATGAAGGCGGGCGGTGTGGAGGAGCCGGTGATTTTTTCCGGCCGAATCCCCAGCCAGGACGAGATCGCCGGTCTCCAGATTCTTTTCGTCGCCGGTCTCGATCCATCCACCTCGCGCAGCATTGCCGCTGCGGCACGCGCCGCGGGCGCGCTCGTCAATGTCGAGGACGTACCGGAATTGTGCGATTTCCACGTTCCGGCTGAAGTCCGCCGCGGCAATTTTCTTCTGGCCATATCCACCGCGGGGCTGTCGCCCGCGCTTTCGCGCGCGGTTCGTGAACATCTCGAGGTTCGATTCGGGCCGGAATGGGAAGGCAGGCTTGAGGAGATCGCCGGTCTTCGCCAGGGCTGGCGGGCGGCGGGGACTGCCCCGGACGAAGTATCGAAGCGCACGCGCGAACTTCTCGCCGAACGGGGCTGGCTGAGGTGAACGTCATTCCGCTTCATCAGGCCGATTCTGCCACGCATGCCCTGCGCGAGGAACTCGCCCGGCTTCGCGGTGAGAGCGCGGGCTTGGACACCGGGGATTTTCTGGTCTTCGCGCTGACCCGGGCGTTTGAGGGCCGCATCGCCGTGGTTTCGTCCTTCGCCGCCGAGTCCGTGGTGCTGCTGCATCACGTCGCCGAAATCGATCCGGCGACTCCGGTGCTGTTCTTGAACACCGGAAAGCTGTTCGGCGAAACGCTGCGCTACCGCGACCGACTTCAGGATGTGCTCGGCCTGACCGACATCCGCGCCATTGGACCGCATCCCGACGACCGCAAGACGGCCGATGCCGAAGGCACGCTGTGGAGCCGCGATCCCGATGCCTGCTGTCATTTTCGCAAGGTGGTGCCGTTGAGCCGTGCGGTGGCGGGATTCGATGCGACCATTACCGGGCGCAAGCGCTTCCAGACCGCGACGCGCGCAACCATGAACCGGGTGGAACTGGTCGATGGCCGCTTCCGCTTCAATCCGCTGGTCGATTGGACGCTGGACGAGCTTGCCGCCTACACCGAGGCGAAGGGTCTGCCCAAACATCCTTTGGTGCTGGACGGCTATCCGTCGATCGGCTGCATGCCGTGTACGCGGCGCGTGGCGGCGGGGGAGAACTATCGCGACGGCCGCTGGTCCGGGTTCGCCAAGGACGAATGCGGCATTCATGGCGGTGTGCGGGCCGGCACCGACGGCGACGGCATCTAAAACTCCCCCTTGCGGTCTTGAGCCTTTGGGAGAGGGCCGCGGTCGGCGGGGGCCATTTGCGGACCGGGGAGGGGGATTTCCATCCTCGATGCGTTGGTGCTTCCCAACGGGAGCGGGGTTTGTTACATCCGGCCGCCCTCTCATACACGTGCGGTCGTGGCGGAACGGTAGACGCGCTAGCTTGAGGTGCTAGTAGGGCAACCTGTGGAAGTTCGAGTCTTCTCGACCGCACCACCTAAAAATAAGCGATTGCCGGTGCGGCCTGCGGCGGCGCGCGCATCCGGGAGAGTTTCAGGTTTGGCCAATTCGGCCAGGGAAGCGATCGTAGCGTGTGCCTGGCTTTAGGCTGAAATCACACGAAATCGTACCGAAATTTTACTCGACTTTGCCGCGTTGCTGAATAGAAAATTCCCACCGTCTTCTGATGTTTGGACGGGTGCCATGGCCGATTATCGTCTCTACGTTCTGGATTCTTCCGGTCACATTACGCGCCGTGAGGACTTCCAATTTCCCGATGATGACCAAGCAATCGCACACGCAATACAGTTCGTGAACGGTAAAGCTCTGGAGTTATGGTCGGGCACGCGGGTTGTCACGCGCATAGAACCCAACAGCGCGGAAATGTCCGCTGGCGTAACGCCGCCTCCGCACGACTCCGCCAATAGCCCTTGATGCCGGTTCCTTAGACTTTTGGAGTGACGCGTACAGCACCGCCGTCATCCGCGGCCATCAGTGTTGCGGTAGCAAAAGAGCGCGCAGATCTTTAATCCATGCCACGGCGATGATGAAGGCATGGCTCGCAGCGCTTCACCTCACCGCTTCGCCTTCGAAAGGCCTGCTTTCTTTCGACCGCCGCCACCACCCTGCCTCTGCACTCGCTGACGCGTCTCCCGACGGGATGATTTCCCGACGCTATCGTCGCACTGGCTTGTCAGCTCCCGGCGTAGGAACGCTGATCTGCACGCTAGCACCACACCGACAATCATACGTTTGTAGCTCGTGTTGCGGACCGCGCACTGGATGCGGCTCCCTACGGGTGAGCTTCATCAATCGCGCACAAACAATACATTTCGGCCGCTTGTGCGCGCCAAATTGAGTGGCCGTCTGTGCCTGTGAGTTCACCGCTTCCCCTTAGCCGGCGCTTTCGCGCTTGGTCCCGCTCAATCGCCACCCGACTTCTGCGAGCGCAAATGCTAGTCTATCTCGCCGGAGGCGAAGCACGCCGGTTGCATTTTCGTGAGAACCGCCGCGCTCATTCCTCGGCCTCCAGGTCAGAGGCGCCTTTGGGGCAAGAGCAGAATGTCTCCCGGCCATCCGCCCTAATCGCTTGCAGATGATCAGCTATTCTAGGCCTTAACCGCATGCCGTCCTAATGGTTAACGCGTACGGAATGGTACGCATCTGCATTGGAAGAGCATTTATGCCAATATGGGTCTGGATAATGTTTAGGGGAGATTCGGTTGCGCATCGTCAGTCTTTTTCCGGCCGTGATGGCTTTGTTCCTCTCCGGCGCAGCCAGCGCACAATCCTTCGACGTCTACACCAACCAGGAGAATTTCTTCACGGTAAATTTTCCGGGCACCCCTACGGCAACGCAGGTGACGCATAAGACGCTGAAAGGCACGGAATTGACCGCGCATGTGTTCACCGCGACGGTCCCGCCC
>DASYEG010000315.1:0-5202 GCA_036499145.1 Micropepsaceae bacterium
ACAATTTTTTGGCGATGCAGCAGGCGATTGTCGATTCCGGCCTGGAAGAAAAAGACATCGTCAATGAGCGCACGGGGCTGATCATGGGTTCGGGCGGCCCCTCGACCCGGGCGATTGTTGCCGCCGCCGACACCGCGCGCGTCGAGCCCGTCAAAGGGCCCAAGCGCGTGGGACCCTTCGTGGTTCCCAAAGCCATGTCATCCACCTGTTCGGCGGTTCTTTCCACCTGGTTCAAGATCAAGGGTCTTTCCTATTCCATCAGTTCGGCCTGCGCGACCAGCGCCCATTGCATCGGCAACGCGGCGGAACTGATCCAATGGGGCAAGCAGGACATCATATTCGCCGGCGGGGGCGAGGAGCTGGATTGGTCGCTCTCCGTATTGTTCGATGCGATGGGCGCGATGTCCTCGCATTTCAACGCGGCGCCGGAGCGCGCCAGCCGCGCCTATGACAAGAACAGAGACGGCTTCGTGATCGCGGGCGGAGGAGGCACGCTGGTGCTGGAAGAGTTGGAGCACGCCAAAGCCCGCGGCGCGAAAATCTATGCCGAACTGGTGGGCTATGGCGCAACTTCGGACGGCCACGACATGGTTGCCCCATCCGGGGAAGGCGCTGTGCGCTGCATGCGTCAGGCGCTCGCGACCGTGAAAGCGCCGCTCGACTATGTGAATGCCCACGGCACCTCGACTCCGGTCGGCGATGCGGTCGAAATCGCCGCCATGCGCGAGGTCTTCGAAAAAAACATGCCGCCGGTGAATTCGACCAAATCCCTGACCGGCCATTCGCTCGGCGCAGCCGGGGTGCATGAGGCGATCTATTCGCTCCTGCAGATGCAAAGCGGCTTCATCGCGGAATCCGCGAACATCGAGGAGATCGATCCGGAAGTGGCCGACGCACCCATCGTGAGAAAGCGCATCGACAACGCCAAACTCCAGACCGTGATGTCCAACAGTTTCGGTTTCGGCGGGACCAACGCCTCGCTGGTGTTCCAGCGTTACGATGCGTGAAATTTTTGGGCGTGAAACTTTTGGGCGTGAAAGATATTCGCGGGCCTGGGGGAACAATGGCTGAAGCCTATGCCGCGAAACCCGGCACATTGATGGCGGGAAAACGCGGTCTCATCATGGGAGTCGCGAACGACCATTCCATCGCCTGGGGCATAGCGCGCACGCTGGCGGCACACGGGGCCGAGCTGGCTTTCACGTATCAGGGCGACGCGCAGGGCAAACGCGTGCGTCCGCTCGCCGAAAGCATCGGCGCGCGCCTCGTCATTGCGTGCGACGTCGGCAACGATGCCGAGGTCGAAACGGGCTTCGCGACGCTGCAAGCTGAGTGGGGCGGGCTTGATTTTCTGGTTCACGCTATCGCCTATTCCGACAAGAACGAGCTCAAGGGCCGTTATGTCGAGACCAGCCGGCAGAATTTCATCAGCACGCTGAACATTTCCTGCTATTCCTTCACCGATGTGGCGCGTCGCGCCGCTCTTCTGATGAAGAATGGCGGCGCGCTGGTCACGCTCACCTATGGCGGCGCGAGCCGTGTGATGCCGAACTACAACGTCATGGGCGTGGCCAAGGCGGCGCTCGAAGCCAGCGTGCGCTATCTCGCCGCCGACCTCGGCAAGCAGGACATCCGCGTCAACGCGATTTCGGCAGGTCCGATGCGCACGCTTGCGGGCTCGGCGGTCGGCGACGCCCGCATGGTGTTCAAATGGAACAAGGCACACAGCCCGCTCAAGAAGAACATCGAGCTGGATCACGTCGGCGGGGCCGCGCTGTACTTGCTGTCGGACCTTTCGGCGGGGGTGACCGGCGAGATCCATTTCGTGGATGCCGGCTACAACACAGTCGGCATGCCGCCGACCGCCGACCTCAAAGGCTGGATCGCGCCGGAAAACGGCGAACCGGAATAGCGTTTTTCAAAAACGCCCGCATTCGAGATGAAAACCCCCGCACAACGCAAATCCCGCTTCGGGCCGCCGATCAATGTCGAAGAGGAAATGCGCACCGGCGCCATCGCCTATTGGCAGGGCGATTATTACCAGAGCCGCGCCGACCGGGGCGGCGTCAGTCTGCTCGATTACATCCACGCGCTGTTCGGATTGCTGATGCAGAAGCGTCCCAAAACGGTGTTGATGATCGGCTGTGCGGGAGGATCGCTCGCCACCATGCTGGCACGGATTGGCGTCGCGGTGACGGCCATCGATGTGAACCCGCAGGCCTTCGCGATCGCGCGGCGCTATTTCGGGCTGCCGGACAGCGTGGAGTGCCGGGTCGCCGACGGCTTGGATTATCTGGTCTCGACGCGGCGTATGTTCGATGCCGTCGCGCTCGATGCCTTCCACGGCGGACGCGTGGATGAGGATTTGATCAGCGACGTGTTCTTCGCGCGCACGGCGAAACGCCTGCGCAAAAATGGCGCGGTTTTCGCGAACATCCATGTGCTCGACGATTCCGACGGCGCAGCCGACCGTGCCGCCGCGCACATGGCGGCGGCGTTTTCGGACGTGCGCATCCTGGATCGCCGCCGCGCGAAACCGCGCAACGCGATTGTCATGGCGGGCGCGGTCCGCGGCCTGAAGAAGCCGGCGCTGCTGATGCCGCCCGCGATCGAAACCGGCAAAATCACCCGCGTGCTCGATGCCATGCAGTTCCGTCCGCCGCTGCGTTCGCAAAGATAGGCTTTGCGGAAAACGGATGTGTCTTCCATGCCGAGGCGGGCAGTTCACTGCCCGCCTTTTTCATTTGCGCCGCGCCATCCCTTCTGGGGGATTGCGCACGATGGATCGTCTAGGATGCGGGGGCACGTATTCGCGCGCTCGATCTTCAGGGAGAACATCGGCCATGCGCACTCTTGTTGCACAAGCGATTCTTCTGTTCGCGCTCAGCCTCGCACCGGCTTGCGCACTCTCCAGCGAACCCTATCTGAAGCCGGGGCAAGTCGATGCGCTTGTTCTGATTGCGCCACCCCCGGCAGGCGAGATCCAGGCGCGGGACCTCGCCGATGTGCTGCGCGCGCAAGCGGCCCGCACGCCTGCGCTTGTGCAACGCTCCCTCGACGACAAGGTGGATATTTTCGGTTTCGGCAATGTGCTGGGCCCGAAGTTCAAGGCCGAGAATATCCCGGTCGCCACGGCCTTCATCCGCAAGGTGCAGCGCGAGACCGGCGCCGAGATCAATCTGGTCAAGGATTGCTGGGAACGGCCGCGGCCCTTCGTCGTCAGCAAGGACGTGCATCCGCCCGGCACCTTCGCGCAGGACATGATGATCAAGCCGGGCACGGTCGAGAAGAACACCGCGCCCCATGACGCGGGATCGCCCTGCAAGCCGGTGGAGCAACCCGCCGTCAGCTATTCCTACCCGTCCGGCAATGCCAATTTCGGCACCACGGTCGCCATCCTGCTGGCCGCCATGGTGCCGGAGAAACGCGGCGAAATCTTTGCGCGCGGCTGGGAATATGGCGACAATCGTCTGGTGGCGGGCGTGCATTTCCCGTCGGATATCGAATCGGGACGGATTTCGGCCACCGCCATGGTCGCCGTGATGATGCAAAATCCGGCCTTCAAAAGCGATTTTACCGCGGCGAAGGCCGAATTGCGCAACGCGCTCGGGCTGACGCCCTAATCGTTGTATCGGCTTATTTCGGCGCGAAATCCTGGTCGGCATAGGTCGCGGCAGCAGCCGAATCCGGCACCTTGACCACCAGGAAGGGATGTTCCATCCCCTGATGACAGGCGTTGCAGGAGGCAGTCAATTCGCCATAGGCACTGTTGAATTTCGCGGGGTCCTTCGCTTTGATCGCCGCATCCATCGCCTCGGCGCTTGGGGTGAAAAGCGACGCTACCGAATTGTCCACCTTGAAGCTGCGGTAGTTCGGAATCGTCTGACCGATCCGGCGAAGGGCCTGACGCATCTCGTTCAACTCGAAAGCCGCGAGCTGCCAGTTCTTCTGCTGACCGGCCGCGTATAATTTGATGTGCCGAGGCTGGACCAGCATGGTCATGAGATCGTCGAAGGCCGGCTTGAACTCGAGGATCGTCAACCCCCCGCCCGCTGGAGCAGCCGGCGCAGGCGCGCCTTGCGCGACCTCCACCGTCAGGGTGGTTGCGGCCAAAGCCCCGGCCATCAATATTCCGGCGATATGAGGATATTTCATAGGTGCCCCGTTTGGGTGATTTGTCTCACCAAAGAGACGCTTCACGCACCGCATACCCCCATAGCCGCGTATCTGACGGCCGGAGGACCCTGGCTTCTAGGGCCTGATCAGCCGTGGCTCCCAATTCACGAAGCCGTTGCGATTGGGCATCTGCACCTTGGGCAAGGATGCGGCGTCCAACACCGCATCCTTGGGCACGACATTGTCGAAGGAGAGAATATAGGCCGTGAGCGCGTAGACTTCGTCATTCTGCAGGGATTGCGGATTGGTGATCGGCATGGCGCGGCGGATGTAATCGAACACCGTGGTGGCATAGGGCCAATTGGAATTCACCGTCTTCACCGGATTGGGTGTCGCAAGCGAACCGACGCCGCCGACCAGGCGGTCGCCGCTCGGCGTGCCTCCGGCCATCGCGCCGTGGCAGACCGCGCATTTCTGCTGAAAGATCGCCGCACCTTGCGCGACGGAACCCGAGCCCGCGGGCAAGCCCTTGCCGTCGGGGGCGATGCTGATGTCGATTTTGGCGATGTCGCCGGCCGTCGCCGGCCGTCCCAATTTCGGCGGCGCCGGCGTCGCGGCATGGGCGGCACCCGCAAACAAAAGCGCGGCGGCGACAATCCGAGCTTTAGACATAGATGTTGCTCACCTTACCGCCGGCATCGACCGCCCAGCTTTGGATGGCGCTGAAATGGAAATTCTGCCGCGGCGCATATTGGGCCGCCCATTCGGCATGAGTCTTCTGCACGATTCCCTTTTCGTCGGTGGTGCGGCTCATCAAAGTGACGGGCTCGCCGCTCCACATCCAGGGCAGACGGAATCGCGTCAGCGCCTTGGAGAGCACCGGCCCATTCAGTGCGGCGGCGGTCCAGCTCTTGCCGCCGTCAGCGGAGATGTCGACCTGTTTCACCCGGCCCAATCCCGACCACGCCAGACCGGAAATCTCGTAATAGCCCGGCCCCTGCATGGCGATGCCGAAGGACGGCTTCAGGATCACCGATTTTGGCTCCATCTGCAGCATGAACTGGCGCGCTTTGCCGTCCGGCATCA
>DASYEG010000316.1:0-4208 GCA_036499145.1 Micropepsaceae bacterium
AAATCGGCCGGCGCCACGATGTAGAGCAGCGTGACGATGCCGCCGGTGTGCTGTGCGCGGCGCGCGGCAAAACGCAGCGCGACTTTGCATTCGGTCGTCTGATCGACGACGACGAGGAATTTGCGCCGGTTGGGCGGAAGCGTTTGCAGGCCGGAAACATCGCTCATCGGGCTCTATCGTGCCTGCTTGCCGTCCGGCTCGCAAGGTGTCGCGCGCTCATGCTTCGACAAGCTCAGCATGGGGAAAAGATACGGTCCTTCACCTTGAGCCTGTCGAAGGGTCGGCGGCGAGGCGCTTCAGCGCGTAGAGCAATTCCAAAGCGGCCTTCGGCGTGAGGCTGTCGGGATCGGCGGCACGCAGCGCGTCTTCCAGGGCGCTCGATTTCGGCGTGGCTTGTTTCGGCTCGCGCAATTTTTCCGCGAACAGCGGCAGATCGTCGATGCGCGCGAGCGGCTTGTGACCTTCGCGTCCCTCTTCCAGCGCGCGCAGCACTTCGGTCGCGCGTGCCGTCACCGCGCCCGGCAATCCCGCCAGTTTCGCGACCTGGATGCCATAGGAGCGGTCCGCCGCGCCCGGCGCGACTTCATGCAGGAAGACGACATTGTCCTTCCATTCCTTCACCCGCATCGTGGCGCAGGCGACATCTTTCAGCCTTTCGCAGAGCGCCACCAACTCGTGATAATGCGTCGCGAAAACGCTGCGCGATTTGTTGACCGCGTTCAGATGCTCCACCACCGCCCAGGCGATGGCGAGCCCGTCGAAGGTCGCCGTGCCGCGACCGATCTCATCCAGGATCACCAGCGAACGCTCGCCCGCCTGATGGAGGATGGCTGCGGTCTCCACCATCTCGACCATGAAGGTGGAGCGCCCGCGCGCCAGATCGTCGGCCGCGCCCACCCGGCTGAACAGGCGATCCACCGCGCCGATGTGAGCGGACTCCGCGGGCACATAGGAGCCCATCTGCGCGAGAATCGCGATCAGCGCGTTCTGCCGCAGGAAGGTGGATTTGCCGGCCATATTGGGCCCTGTCACCAGCCACAGCCGGCCCGGGCCGCCTTCGGTGCCGCCCGGCGACAAATCGCTGCCATTGGCGGTGAAGGGGCCGCGATGATCGCTGGCGAGGGCCGCTTCCACCACGGGATGGCGGCCGCGCACAATCCGGAACGTCAGGGAATCGTCGATTCTGGGCCGCGCGTAATTGCGTTGCTCGGCCAGGTTTGCGAGTGCGGCCGCCACGTCGAGCACGGCCAGCGCATCGGCGATGCGCGAAAGATCCCCCGACGCGGCGCGCACGGATTGCGCCAGCGCATCGAACAATTCCAGTTCGATGGCAAGCGCGGTTTCACCGGCTTGCGCGATTTTCATCGCGAGGCCGGCGAGTTCATCGGTGGCGAAGCGCACCGCCGAGGCGACCGTCTGGCGATGGCGGAATGTCCCTGCGCCTGCGCTGAGCAATTTGTCCGCATGGGTGGCGGTGACTTCGATGAAATAGCCGAGCACCGCATTGTGCTTGATGCGCAACGACGCGATGCCCGTCTCGCCGCGATAGCGCGATTCCAGCGCGGCGATCACGCGGCGCGATTCATCGCGCAAGGAGCGCGCCTCGTCGAGCGCGGCATGGGCGTTGCCCTGAATGAAGCCGCCATCGCGCGCGAAGAAGGGCGGCTCCGGCACGAGCAATTGTTCGAACCTGTCCGCCAGCGGATTGAGGGCTGCCAGCGCCTCGGTCAGTTCGCCATGTGCGCGCGCTAATTCGCCGGGCGCGGGCTGCAGAACCTCGCGCAAATCTCCGAAAATGCGCCGCAGGACGCGCGCAGCTTTGAGGCCATCGCGAATAGCGCCAAGATCGCGTGGCCCCCCGCGCCCCAAACCGATGCGCGCGGCGGCGCGCGCGATGTCGGGCGCGGCTTTCAGGCTTGCGCGCACCGCCTCGCGCAAGCCCGTCTTGGTCAGGAAGAACGCAACCGCGTCCAGACGCGCAGCGATGGCTGCGGGCTCGGTGAGGGGTGACGTCAAGCGCTGATGCAGCGCACGCGCTCCTGCCGCCGTCACCGTGCCATCGATGGTCGCAAGCAGGCTGCCGCGCCGTTCACCCGACAGAGTCTCGGTCAGTTCGAGATTGCGCCGGGTCGCCGCGTCGATGCCCATCCGCCCCGATTCGGCCTCGCGCTTCAGGGCCTTCAGCCCAGCGCGCTTGCCCTTCTGCGTGAGCTCGAGATAGGCGACCAGTGCGCCCGCGGCGGACAATTCGGCGCGCGAGAACGCCCCCAACCCATCGAGCACGGCGACGCCATAAAGGGTCTTCAACAGCCGCTCGCCATTGTCGGAATCGAAATTCGAAACCGGGCGCAGCGTCAGGCGTGGACCCAATTCCTTGAACGCGGGCGCTGTGGCCTCTTCGGACAGCAGGGAATCGGGCGCCAGCAATTCCCGCGGCGAAAGGCGGGCGAGCGCTTGCGCCAGATCGGGCGCAACCACCGGTTCCACCGCGAAATCGCCGGTCGAGATATCGGCCCAGGCGAGCGCGAAGGCGCCGCCCGCCCGGCCCAAAGCGGCGAGCACGGAAGGGGCGCGCGCATCGAGCAGCGAATCCTCGGTCAGCGTGCCGGGCGTCACCAGCCGGACGACCTCGCGTTTGACCGGCGATTTGGCGCCGCGTTTCTTGGCGAGGGCGGGGTCTTCCATCTGCTCGCAGACCGCAACCCGGAAACCTTTGCGGATGAGCTTTTCCAGATAGGCCTCGGCCGCGTGGACGGGCACCCCGCACATGGGGATGTCGTCGCCCATATGCTTGCCGCGTCTCGTCAGCGCGATGTCGAGGGCCGCCGCCGCCTTGACCGCATCCTCGAAGAACAGCTCGTAGAAATCCCCCATGCGGTAGAACAGGAGATAATCCGCGTGCGCCGCCTTGATTTCGAGATATTGCGCCATCATGGGCGTGGCGCCCTCGGCCACAGACGGGTCCGGCACGTTCAGGCTGCGCGCGCCGTCATTGTCGCGTTCGCCGTCACTGTCACGTTCGGAAGCGTAGGCCATGGTTGAAGCTAGCAGATCGAAACGATGCGCGGACCGTCCGTGGGCCGCGCTTGCGTCACTTGTCCCCAATTTCGCCATGCCCGGGCCAGCCCATTGAACGCGAAGCCTTGTCGGCTCAAACTTAAGATTAACAAGGAGAATCGCACCGACATGGCCGAACGCCCTTCTTTCACCGCACAGGAAGCCCTCGATTTCCACGCCGGCGACAAGCCCGGCAAGCTCGAAATCCGCGCCACCAAGCCGATGGCGACCCAGCGCGATCTGTCGCTGGCCTATTCGCCCGGCGTCGCGGTGCCGGTGCTCGCCATCGCGCGCGATCCTGACCTTGCTTATGTCTATACGACTCGGGCGAACCGGGTGGCGGTGATCTCCAACGGCACGGCGATCCTGGGGCTCGGCGATCTCGGCGCGCTCGCCTCCAAGCCGGTGATGGAAGGCAAGGCCGTTCTTTTCAAACGCTTTGCCGATATCGATGCGATCGATCTGGAAATCGGCACGGCCGACGTCGAATCCTTCATTGGCGCGGTGCGTTATCTGGGCCCGACCTGCGGAGGCATCAACCTCGAAGACATCAAGGCGCCGGACTGCTTCATCATCGAGGACCGCTTGCGCGAGCTGATGGACATCCCCGTCTTCCATGACGATCAGCACGGCACCGCCATCATCACGGCGGCCGGGCTGATCAACGCGCTGCAACTCACCGGACGCGCCATCGAGAACACCAAGATGGTGGTGAATGGCGCGGGGTCCGCGGGCATCGCCTGTCTCAACCTCATGGTGGCGATGGGGCTGTCGCGCAGCAACGTCATCCTCTGCGACACCAAGGGCGTCATTTATAGCGGGCGCAAGGAAGGGATGAACCAGTGGAAGTCGCCCTATGCGGCGGAAACCAACGCCCGCACGCTGGGCGACGCGCTCGACGGCGCGGACGTGTTTATCGGCCTTTCCGCCAAGGGCGCGATGACGCAGGAGATGGTCGAGAAAATGGCGAAGGAGCCGCTGATCTTCGCCATGGCCAATCCCGATCCCGAAATCACGCCCGAAGAGGTGCGTCAGGTCCGCGGCGACGCCATCATCGCCACCGGGCGTTCTGACTACCCGAATCAGATCAACAATGTGCTGGGCTTTCCCTATATCTTCCGCGGTGCGCTCGATGTCGCGGCCACCACCAT
>DASYEG010000317.1:0-2392 GCA_036499145.1 Micropepsaceae bacterium
AGTTCCGGACAGGTGCGCGGGGCATTTGTTTTGACTCCGGGATAAGCATAGCTCAGAGTTGACCCCACCCAAAACCAATGGGGCGCGGTTAAGGGGAGAACGCAACACCGCACAGATGGTGAGCACCGTGACCATATGCAAATTTGCTCTTCTCGGCGCAGCAATGACCCTTTCGGGTTGCGCCTCGATGGAAGCTGCTCCGGCGCGATCCGCCTCCCTGCAAAACGCGATCTATGTCGGGGGCGATACCGCCACGGTCAAACCGATGAATGCTGCCAGCGACGGGCAGAAGCCGGCCGTGCCGCCGGGCGAACCCAAGGCGATGCGTTTCTATTGGTTCCTGGGCGGCCGCTGAAAACACATCCCATTCTCGCCGGCCGATTCAGCCAGTAGCCGCCATCGCGCGCGCACCCGGACCGAGGCGCAGATAATCGGTGCTCTGCATTTCCATCAGCCGTGACACGGCGCGCCGAAAAGCCGGCGCGTTGTCGCCTTCGGCATAAAGCTCCTGCGGTGGCACAGCCGCGGAGCAGACGAGCTTGACCTTCTCGTCATAAAGCGTGTCGATCAACACGGTGAAACGCCGCGCTTCGTTGGCGCGTTCGGGGCCGAGCTGGGGGATGCGGTCGATCAGGAGCGTGTGGAAATTTTGCGCCAGCGCCAGATAATCGGCCGCGCCCAACGCCTCGCCGCATAACGCCTCGAAGGAAAAACGCGCGACACCCGATGCCGCCTCCGGCACGGCGAGAGCGCGCTGCAGGACGTCGAGGGTAAGCGGCGCGCCATGGTCCGTATCGGTCAGCCGCCGCCATGCGGCATCCATGCTCGCATCGGCGCGCGCCCCGAGTGGGGTGATATAGACGTTCAACCCCGCCATGCGTTCGAGCCGGTAATCGCGCGGACCATTGAGTTCGATGGTTTCGAGGTGGTCTTTGATCAACGCGACGAAGGGCAGGAAGAGCGCACGATTGAGGCCCCCTTCATAAAGCCGGTCGGGTTCGGTGTTCGAGGTCAGCACAATCACCGCGCCATCGCCGAGCAGTTTCTCGAACAGCCGTCCCAGGATCATCGCGTCGGCGATATCCGTCACCTGGAACTCGTCGAGGCACAGGAGCACGCTTTCCGAAAAAATGCGCTTGGCCACCGGCGCGATCGGATCATCGCCTGCCTCGCGCACGAATTCCGCACGGCGCGCCCGATCCGCCGGGGAAAGAGTGCGCCATTCATGAATGCGGGCGTGGGTTTCGGCCATGAAGGCGTTGAAGTGGACGCGGCGTTTTTTCTGGCTGGCGACGCTCGCGCAGAACAGATCCATCAGCACGGATTTGCCACGCCCGACATCGCCGTAGATGTAAAGTCCCTTGGGCGCGGGGCGCGCGGCGCCAAACGAAAATCCAAACCATCCGCTTTTGCCGGGGCGATAGGTCTTGAGCGCGCGGTACAGCGATTCCAGCGCGGCGGCGGCGCGCGCCTGCGCCGTGTCGGGCTTGAGCTTGCCGGCGATGAGCAGCGCGGAATAGCGCTCGATCGGTGTTTGCGGCATGAAACGGCGTTCCGCCGCGCTCCCTTACGCCGCGCGCTTCAGGAGCTTGCGGTTGATGAGCGATTCGGCGATCTGGATCGCGTTCAGCGCCGCGCCCTTGCGCAGATTGTCCGAGACGATCCACATCGAAAGGCCGTTCTCCACTGTCGGATCCTTGCGGATGCGTGAGACATAGGTTGCGTCTTCGCCGGCCGCTTCGATGGGGGTGATGTAGCCGCCGTCCTCATGCTTGTCGATGACCAGAACGCCCGGCGCCTCGCGCAGCAATGCGCGCGCGCGCTGCGCGGTGATCGGACGCTCGAACTCGATGTTCACCGCTTCGGAATGACCGATGAAGACCGGCACGCGCACGCAGGTGACGGAGACCTGGATATCGGGATCGAGAATTTTCTGCGTCTCGACCATCATCTTCCATTCTTCCTTGGTGTATCCGGAATCGAGGAAGACATCGATGTGCGGAATGACGTTGAAGGCGATCTGCTTGGTGAATTTCCGCTTTTCGATCGGATCGGCGACAAAGACCGCTCGCGTCTGGCGGAACAATTCGTCCATCGCGTCCTTGCCCGCGCCCGACACCGATTGATAGGTTGCAACCACGATGCGTTTGATTTTGGCTTCGTCGTTCAGCGGCTTCAACGCCACGACAAGCTGCGCCGTCGAACAATTGGGATTGGCGACGATCCCCTTGGGGATTCCCTCGTCGAGGACGGCCGCGTTCACTTCGGGCACGACCAGGGGCACTTGGCGATCCATGCGCCATTGCGAGGAATTGTCGATCACGACGGCGCCCGCGGCGGCGATTTTGGGAGACCATTCCTTGGAGACGGCACCTCCGGCCGACATGAGGCA
>DASYEG010000318.1:0-4158 GCA_036499145.1 Micropepsaceae bacterium
GCCAATGCCGCGCTGTCGCCGACTGGAACGACGAATCCCTGGTTCTCATTCTGCAGGATATCCGGGATCGACCCCACCGGCGTCGCGATCACTGGGATGCCCCAGGCGAAGGCTTCGATGATCGAGATCGGCAGCCCTTCCGCTTCGGAAGGCAAGACCAGAACCGCCGCGCGGGATAGCCGCGCATGAGCTTCAGATTCCGGCAGCCAGCCTGGAAATACCACGCGGCCGGTAAGGCCGCTGGCCTCGGCGGCCGCGAGATAGGGAGCGATATCGCCATCGCCGGCGATTTCCGCGCGCCAGGCAAGTTTGGTCTTCGCCAGCGCGGCAAGCGCCGTCAAAAGCACCGGGACGCCTTTGCGAATGCCGATCCGTCCGAGAAAGAGAATGAGCGGTGGCGTCTCCTCCCGAGCCTGTTCGATCGGGCGTGCGTCGGTGGCATTCGGCAAGACCAATAGGCGGGAATCGTCGAGATTGAACGACGCTCGGACGAAGTCGCGCCATACCTGCCCAAGGACGATGACGGTCCTCGCTTCTTGGAACATATGGATGATCGCACGCCGTTGAAGTGCTCCGACGCCTTGAAAATATTCGCGAAACCGCGATCCGTGCAGATGGATGACGGTGGCATGGCCGAGATGCCGGGCGAGCCAGCTCAAGGCGAGCTTGCGGATCGTGCTGCCTCGGGAGGAGAGGTTGACGTGGCAAACCGACCGGCCCCTTGTCAGCCGGTACCAGATCAAGAGCAGGGCGGCGCGCAGGGAATAGAGGGGCGACAGCAGCAAAAGCCCGGGGCCGCGGGTGGTGAGGAATATGAGCTCGAGGTCGGGAACGGCGGTCGCGCAATGGCGGCGGATGCCATCGGTCAATCGATCGATGCCGCCCATCCCGTTTGGCCCCAGGGTCGTCAGGACGAGCACGGTCGGCCGTCGCCGCGCAGCCGCCTGCTGGCGCGAACGCGATTCCCGACCGTCATTGTTCTCTTGCATCTGCCCCACGCACGCGGCCTGCCCGCCGCTCTGCCGCGACCTTTTCGAACCACGATAAGGAAGTCGCAACAGCATCAAATCTTAAATGAAAGCGGGCGACGGCGTCGAGCATCTCGTATTGGCGCCCGGGATCGGATGTTCGAGAGTTTCCAAGGGAGCGACCGTTCCGATGCGGCCTTTAAAATGCATTCATGCCGGAGAGGCACACGATTGCGGTTCGGCAGAGGATCTTGAAGTCCATCCAGAGCGACCAATGGTCGATGTAATAGAGATCGAGGTCGATGCGCGCCTGCAGGTGATCGGGCGTATCCACGGCGCCGCGATAGCCGCTGACCTGCGCAAGCCCGGTGATGCCCGGCTTGACCCGGTGACGGAAGCTGTATTCCGCAACGATTTCATAGTGGCGCTTGTCGCCGATCAGCATATGCGGCGAATGCGGCCGCGGCCCCACCAGCGACATTTCGCCCATGAGCACGTTCAGCAATTGCGGCAATTCATCGAGGCTGGTCTTTCGCAGGAAGGCGCCGACGCGCGTCACCCTGGGATCGCTGCGCTTGGTCTGTTTCCGACCGGAGGGATCGCCGAGATCGGCATGCATGGTGCGGAACTTGAACACATCGAACAGGCGATCGCCAAGGCCGTGGCGGCGTTGCCGGAAAAGCACGTGTCCGGGACTGTCGAGCTTGATGGCGATAGCGATCGCCAGCAGGAGCGGTGAAAGCGTCAGCAGCAGGAATGCCGCCGCGCATATGTCGATCGCGCCTTTGAGCAACCTTTGCGGCGCGCGGATTGGCCGCTCCGCCAAAGACAGCAACTTCAGGCCCGCCATCTCCGCGGTTTTTTCATCGGCGACATGGAAGCCCATGAGATCTGGCGCCAATACGATATCGACGGGCAATTGGCGCAACCGTCGCAGCAGGTCCAGCAGCCGTGATTCCGCCGAATGCGGCAGGGCGATGACAACCTTGTCGAAGGCGGATGACTTGTAGACGTCCACCAGGTCCGAGGTCGATCCACGGATCTTGTAGGCGACGGCGGAGCCCTGGGTGCGCTGACTCTCGCGGTCGTCGAACACGCCGATGACTTCGAACAGGCCGGGAGCCGAGAGTTCCACCCAGCGAATCAACCGTTCCGCGGATTCTCCGGAACCGACGACGGCAACGCGTTGGCGGGCGAACAGGGTGCGGCCGAGGACTGGCAGGGAGATCTGAAAGAGGCTATGGGCGAATATGGCAAAAACGATGCTGAAAACCTCGAAGCAGGCCAGCCAGGAGGCGAAACTGCGAACCTCCGGATCGCCCTCCGGAATGAACGGCAGGCTGATCGCAAGCGGAACCAGAACGGGAATCGCGAAGCATAGGACCATCTTGGAGATGCGCGGCAGCGCGCGGGAATGCAGCAGGTTCAACGGATCGTGGGCGCGGATCGCGCGGCACATCCCGAAGAACACCATCAAAGCCAAGGCAATGGTGGCGAACTGGATCATCCGCATGAGCGCGGACGGCCCTGCCGCGACCCACGGTCTGGCCGCCAGTCCCGCGCCTGCGAACAGAGCGACATCGAGCAAAAGGCTCAGGTAGCCCAGGTTTTGCGGCTGCAAATGCCCGGTCGCCCGGAACTCTACGGGCGCAGACGACAGGCCGAGCGTTCCGGTTTGCCGGATCGGGCTACGCATATCCATGTTCATTACCCCAGCAGAGACGTCTTGCCTTTGCGTGCACGCGTGCAATCGCGAGACGGTTATTCAAAACGCCCGCATAAATTTTAGGACAAACTGAAAAAAATGGCTGCAGAATCCTATAAATTCACCACCACAATATTGTGATTAACTATGTTTTCCAGCCCTTTGGCAAAGGGTTTTGCGGACAAATTTTTCAACGAGCCGTTAAACCGGACATAGACATGAAGGCAGGATTTTGCTGCAATGCAGCAATCAGCGCTCGGCGCAAACAGCGCGCCATCTCTTGGCGTGCTTAACAGTTCAGCGGCTCGCGCAGCCCGTCAGGAGAGTAGTGTCTTTGATTAACGCAGTAACCAATCTCGGGGACCTGACGACCATATTGCCGTTTGTCAGCACGGTATTGGCGGTGCTGATCCTGTCACAGGAATGGCGGGCGGCCCGCTGGTGGGCCTTCGCGATCGGACTGGCGATGGGCACCGCGCTGATCGCCAAGCTCGGTTTCATTCCGTGCGGCCGAATGGCGGCTTGGTTGAACATCAACAGCCCCAGCGGCCATACCGCTTCCGCGACGGCGGCTTATGGCGGCATGGCGATGCTCTATGCGCAAAGCAGCAATCCGCCCAGGAATCGCGCGGTCGCCGTTCTGACGGCAATCGCGATTGCGCTTCTGATCGGTGCCACGCGCATCATCCTTGGTGCGCATACGCCCGAGGAGTCGGTATTGGGCGCGGCAATCGGGCTGGCTTCGCCGCTCTTTCTGGCGATCCCGAAACGGCTCTTCGAAAGGCCGCTATTGCGCCATCGCGGGTGGTTGCTGTTGCTGCCCTGCTTGGTGCTGCTCGCACTATTGGGTCGGCATGCAGGCACCGAAGGCTGGATCACCATGGCGGCGATTCGGCTGGCACATTGGTTTGGTGCCTGTGCAGCTTAAGAAACCTTGATGTCTTTGGTCCCGTCAATGGCGAGTGCATATCCGAATGTAAGCGACTCGGTGAAGCATCGCTTTCACCAGAAATAAATGATTAAGACCTTGGGAACAAAATAAAAACCACAGGTATTTAGCTGTATCATAAAGGAAATGTAGATTATTTTCTGATGTAATCGACCAGATGAGGTTTCAACGATGAGAAGATCGAAGAGCTTTCTGCCTTTGTTTTCCTTACTGGCCATGCTGGTGCTGATTTTGGCGTCGGCGATGGCGCCTGCTCGCGCTGACGACAGTCTTTATCGGATAAACGGTGGCGATACTCTGCACATCTCGGTCTACGGCGAGAGGGATCTCGATCGGGATGTCATGGTCGAACCCGATGGCGGCATCGCGTTCCCCCTGGTGGGCAACCTGAATGCGCGAGGGCTGACCCTGGGTGATTTGCAGCATAAGATCGCCGAGCAGCTCCGGACCGGGAACATGCTTCCGAACGTCACCGATCCTGAGGTCACGGTTTCGCTGGTCAAGAGCACGGGCAATTCTATTTCGGTGATCGGTCA
>DASYEG010000319.1:0-11416 GCA_036499145.1 Micropepsaceae bacterium
CGCATAGTCCGCGAGCGCTTCCTCGAAACGTCCGGCCGCGCACAGCGCGACGCCGCGATTGTTGAGCGCATGCGCGTAAGCGGGATTGATGGCGATGGCGCGGCCGTAATGCGCAATCGCTTCGTCCAGACGATCGAGCTGACTGGCCACGGTCGTTGATGGCTTCGGCGTGATTGGCATCGAGCGCAAGGGCGGCGTCGAAGCTCGCCATTGTTTCTTCGCTGCGCACCAGATCCAGCAGCGCGACGCCGCGGCGGTAATGGGCCTGCGCGAGATCTGGGCGCAATGCCACGGCTTTCTCGTTGCATCGCAGAGCTTCCTCGAAGCGCGCAAGGCTTCTCAGTGCGGTGCCGCGATCGAGATGGGTTTCCGCCGATGCCGGATCGATCGCGAGGGCCCGGTCCAGTTCGCGCTCGGCCGCCTCGAAATCGCCGCGCCAATAAAGCACCACCCCCAGAAGATGGCGCGCATCGAAATGATCCGGCGCGCGCGCAAGGATGGAACGGCTGACGTGTTCGGCCTCCGCAAGCCGCCCCCGGCGGTAGAATTCGGAAGCATCCTTCATCTCCGCGGCGGTCATTGCCGCCCCCATTGCGTCCGATGCCATGATGTCACTCACCTGATATTCCTCATATTAAGCTTGCCGAAGGGCGCCTCAAACCCTCACCCTGAGTCTGTCGACGGATGAGGAGGATTGTGTAATCCGATGCTGAAGAAACGATCCTTCGCCCTGTCCGGGCATCGCACCAGCGTTGCGCTGGAACCCGAATTCTGGGCGGCGCTGGAAGAAGATGCAAGCGAGCTAGGACTTGCGCTTGCCGCTTTGGTGGGGCGGGTGGATGCGGAGCGCGGAGAGCGCAACCTTGCCAGCGCCTTGCGGCTTCATGCGTTGAAGCGCGCCTCTCAAAAAACCGCGCCGCCGGCATAACGATTCACCGGCATGACGGTTCAGGAGCCGCACTTCACATAAGTGATCTGGGTATTGTCTTTCCCGAGCACGAAGACGTGTTCGGTATTTCCGCCGATATCGAGATCGCCCAGCATGGCGTCTCCCCAAATCGCGGACGTCGCCGGCGTATCGCTCCACGCTCCGCCTGTCCAAGCGCCGCGCGAAACGAACCGCACGACGATCCTGTTCTGCTGCTGGACGGCGCTGACGCTCATGCGTTTGAGATTCGGGTAAGGGGTTCCGTCCGGCCTTTGCAGGCGCTCGACAAGGACAAAGGCGCCGCCGGAGCGAAACATAGAGACGTCTCCATGAGACGCGTCGTCGCTCGGGAAGAGAGCGCGGACAGTTTCGTCCTGGTTCTTCGGATCGATCATCGGCGCGTCGCAATGCGAGAGGCCATCGGTCACTTCGGCTTCGGTCGGCGGCCGGTCGGCTGGCGCCGAGGTCTTGGCCCAGAGCCCGGTGAGGAACCCTTCCACCTCGCGATTCATCGCGGTGAATTTCAGGGGCTGCGCGGCAGACGGCATCGCGCCAAGCACGGCAAGGCCAAGCCCTCCGGCAATGCTGAAATGACGCTTTCGCACGGCGACTCCGTTCCCTTGCGAACCCAGGGGATAGCACAACCCATTGAGGGACCCTATTGTGGGCGAAATTGAGGACGCCGCCGCGATGAGCGAAATCGTGAATTTGAAGCGTGCGCGCAAAACCAAGGCCCGCCTGGAGGCGGAAGGGACCGCCGCCGCGAACCGGGCCCGTCATGGAACGGCTAAGGCGGTACGCGCGCTCACAAAAGCGCGATCCGAGCAATCCGCGGCGCTGCTGGATTCCCACCGGCTGGAGCGCGGCAAGGACTTGAAAGACTAGCCGTTCGGTTTGGTTAGCGCAGCTCGCGAAACCTGCTTGCAGGCTGGACGTCTCTCCCTCTTGAGCTTTCGTATGGCGACGGGTTTGTGTATTCTCCGCGGTTGAACCCATTGCCACCCATTTCGCGACCCAGCCAAAGAGGGACTCATGTCCGGGAGAATAGTACCAACGCTTTTGTCCGCCGTTGCGGCGGCTGCTCTTATCCATGTGGCGGGCGCTTCGGCCCAAACGCCTGCAGCGATTGCGGGCACGGTGAGTTCCACCCAGGAAGGCGCCATGGAAGGGGTGATCGTCACCGCCAAGAAAGAGGGCGCCACCATTTCCATCAGCGTGGTGTCCGATGACAAAGGTCATTACGCATTTCCGGCCAATCGGCTCGAACCCGGTCATTACAACATCAAGATCCGCGCCATCGGCTACATCCCGAACGGCCGGCCCGCGACCGATGTGGCGGCGGGCAAGACCGCGGCCCTCGATCTGAAGCTGAACAAGACCGACAACATCGCGATGCAGATGACGAGTGCGGAGTGGCTCACCTCCATGCCGGGCACCGACGAGCAAAAAGCGTTCCTGCAGGATTGCACGACCTGCCACACCTTGATCCGCCCGCTGTCGAGCGGTTTCACGGCGGCAGACTTCATGCAGATCATTCCGCGCATGGGCACCTATGCGCCTGGCAGCCAGCCGCAACGTCCGCAGAAACTGCTTCCCGGTCCGCGGGGAAATCGCGGCATCGTGGACGCCGCGAAAGTGAAGGCGGCCGCCGAATATCTGGCGAGCGTCAACCTCTCCAAGACCGGCTCCTACACTTATCCGCTGCAGGCCTTCCCGCGCCCCAAGGGCCGTGCCACGCACGTGATCTATACGAGCTACGATCTGGCCCGCCCGGAGGCGATGCCCCATGACGTCGTCTTCCATCAAGGCAATGTCTGGTACACCGATTTCGGCAGCCAGTTCGTCGGCAAGCTCGACCCCAAGACCGGCAAAGTCGTCGACTATCCGATTCCCGTGCTGAAGGCCGATGAACCGAAGGGCGTCCTCGAATTGAAGCCCGATCAGGACGGCAATCTCTGGGCGTCCATGATGTATCAGGGCGGCATCGCGCGCATCGACACCAAGACGGGCGCGGTGAAAACCTACAAGGTGCCGGACAAATGGCAGGGTCCGAACACGCAGGAATCCATGGTCTCCCCGGCCAATTGGCATGTGGATGGGTTCGTGTGGACGAACAATCAGGAAGACCACTCGATCCTGCGCGTCAATGTGAAGACCGGCGAGTGGGAAAATCTCGGCGTGCTGAAGGATCAAAAGGGCCGCACCATCAACGGCTATGACATCCCGACGGACAAGGACAACAATCTCTATCTGCTCGAATTCGGCGGCACCAAGATCGGCAAGATCGATGCCAAGACCAAGACTCTGCAAACCTGGGATCCCGATCTGCCGCATGCACGCCCGCGCCGCGGCCATTTCGACGAGAACGGCACGCTGTGGTACGCGGAATACGGCTCCAACGCGGTTGGCCGTTTCGACCCGAAGAAGGAAACCATCACCGAATGGCAGATGCAGGTGAAGTGGCAGATGCCCTATGACGCGCTCGCCAACAAGAAGGGCGACGTTTACACCGGCTCGGTCATGAGCGACCGCATCGTTCGGCTCGATCCCAAGACCGGCGAGCAGATCGTTTATCTGCTGCCGTCGAGCACCAATATCCGCCGCGTCGATTTCGACGATGCGGGTGGTGCGCTCTGGGTTGGCTCGAACCACGGCAATCAGATCGTGAAGATGGAGCCGCTGGATTAAGCGGCGTCCTCAGCGATTGCGTTGAACAAGGGCGGGCGCCGGTAACGGCCCCGCCCTTTGTCCATGCTCGAAACGCGCCTGGGATCAGCGCCGCAATTCGGGTGGGACGATTTGGACCGGCAGCCGGCCTGACGACTAAGGCGCGCGGTGCAGTTTGGCCTCGGTGCGCGCCTGCAAGGATTCGAAGCTCAGTCCCGGTGCCATGTCGAGGACCACGAACCCGGCGGCCGTGACATCGAGCACGGCGAGATTGGTGTAGACGCGCTTGACCACGCCCGCCGCCGTCAAGGGATAGGAGCAGCGCTTCACGATGCGCGGGGCGCCGTCCTTGGTGACATGCTCCATCAGCACCCAGAGGCGCTTGGAGCCCGCCGACAAATCCATCGCGCCGCCGACCGCGGGGATGGCGTCGTTCTCATTGGTCGCCCAATTGGCGACGTCGCCATTCTCCGCCACCTCATAGGCGCCGAGCACGCAGAGATCGAGGTGCCCGCCGCGAATCATCCCGAAGGAATCGGCGTGATGGAACAGGCTCGCGCCCGGCGCCAGGGTGATGTTCTGTTTGGTCGCGTTCACTAGCCAGGTGTCGACCGCATCCTTGGGCGGCACCGGTCCCATGCCGAGCACACCATTCTCCGAATGGAATACGACCTCGCGGCCCGCCGGGATGTAATCGGGGATCAGCGTCGGCAGACCAAGACCCAGATTCACATACCAGCCTTCCGGGATGTCGCGCGCGAGACGCACGGCCATCTCCTGGCGGTTCAGCGGTTGGAAATTGTCGCTCACAAATCCCTCTTCAGGCCGGTGGCGGATCGGGGCTGTCGACCGTGACCACGCGATTGACGAAAATCCCCGGTGTCACGATGGTTTCGGGATCGAGCTCGCCCAACTCCACCATGTGGCGCGTCTGCACGATTGTAAGGCTTGCTGCCATCGCCATCACGGGATTGAAATTGCGGCCTGTCCCGCGATAGCTGAGATTGCCCCAGCGGTCGGCACGCCACGCCTGAATCAGCGCGACATCGGCATGCAGCGCGCGCTCCATCACATAAGTGCGGCCGTCGAATTCGCGTGTCTCCTTGCCCTCGCCAAGGCGCGTGCCCACGCCGGTCGGCGTGAAGAAGGCCGGCACGCCGACGGCCGCCGCGCGGATGCGCTCGGCGATGGTGCCCTGCGGTACGAGTTCGAGCTTGATCTTGCCGGCGCGATACAGCGCCTCGAACGGGGGCGGCGTGGGGCGCGGGAAACTGCAGATCAGTTTGGCGACGCGCCCGGTTGCGAACAGTTTGGGCAGCGCCGGCGAGCCGAAGCCTGCATTGTTGGATACGATCGTCAGGTCGCGCGCACCTGTCTCGATCAGGCCAAGCAGCAATTCCTGCGGCTGACCGACGACACCGAAGCCGCCGAGCAGCACGACGGCACCGTCCTTCACTCCGGCGAGGGCTTCTGTAATGCTGGCAACGCGTTTGTCGATCATGCGTCGTGTGAGCAGTTCCATGTTCCGTGTGCGTTTTGGCGTGGCTTGCACCTTGTGACAAGCAAAAAACTTGATCTTGCGACGCCGAGGTGCCGGACTGCTTACGACTAGCCCTTCCTCGCTTACGACTCGGGCTTCAAGGACAGCCAATGGCTGCTAAACGCAACGCCGGGAACAATCGCGTGGTCGTCATCGGAGCCGGGTTTGCCGGTATCGAAGTGGCGCGTGCCCTGGGGGCGGCGGGGATTTCCGCGACGCTGATCGACCGGCGCAATTATCATCTGTTCCAGCCTCTTCTTTATCAGGTTGCGGCAGCGGCTCTGTCGCCCGCGGATATTGCAGAGCCCATCCGCAAGATGCTGCGCCGGTATCGCAGCGTCAAAGTCGTGCTGGGCGAAGTGATCGCCATCGACGCGGCCGCCCGGTCCGTGACCCTGGCAAGCGGCAAAATCATTGCCTACGACTGGCTCGTCGCCGCGACCGGAGCAACCCACAGCTATTTCGGCCATGAGGAATGGGAACAGGATGCGCCTGGTTTGAAGACCGTGGAGGACGCGCGCATCGTTCGTTCGCGGCTTCTGCTCGCGTTCGAACAGGCGGAGATGGAGCGCCACGCGCAAGAACAGCGCCGGCTTATGACGATCGCGGTGATTGGCGGCGGCCCGACAGGCGTGGAATTGGCGGGCGCGATTGCCGAACTCGCCCATTTCACCTTGGCGAAGGACTTTCACCGCATCCGCGCGCAGGATGCGCAAGTCATTCTGTTCGAAGCCGGAGAGCGCATCCTCGCCGCGTTTCCCGAAAATCTGGCGGCCTATGCAACCCGGCGCTTGGAAAAATTGGGCGTGACCGTGCGCCTGCGTTCGCCCGTGCAAAACATTACGGCGCGCGGCATCGTCGTTGCCGGGACGGAGATCGGCGTGGGCGCCGCGATTTGGGCGGCGGGCGTGACCGCGTCCAACACGGGACGTTTGCTGGGGGTCGAAACCACCCGCAACGGGCAGATTGCCGTCAATCCCGATCTGTCGGTGCCGCAGCGCGAAGGCGTTTATGTGCTGGGCGATCTCGCCTTGCTGGCCGGAGAAAACGGCAAGCCGCTTCCCGGTCTGGCGCAGGTCGCAAAGCAGGAGGGTCAATATCTCGGGCGCGCGCTGGTCAAGCGTATCCTTAAGGGCGCGGATTCCCCGCCCTTCAGGTTCCACAATCGCGGCAATACCGCCATCGTCGGACGGCACGCGGCGGTTTTCGATTTCGGCTGGTGGCAGTTGCGGGGCTGGGCGGCCTGGGTCTTCTGGGCGATCATCCACGTCTATCTGCTTGTTGGCTTCGAGCATCGGCTTCTCGTCGCCGTTCAATGGCTATGGCGGTACCTCACTTACGACAGCGGTTCGCGGCTGATTGTCGAAAAGCCCGAAGGATTCCGCAGCCCCGCTGAACCTGTTCGCGACAAGCAGAACAAAGTGTGACACAGCGCCGGTCCAAACTGCTAGCATCCGCGGAATCATGACCACGCCCTCAAATCCCTACGCCGATCCGCTGGACGAGGCGTTCGATTCGTCTTCTTCGGAAGGCGACAGCGCGCCCGCGGTGGAACCCGCCTACCTGAACGGGCTGAACGCGGAACAGCGCGAAGCCGTGCTCGCGCTGGACGGGCCGGTGCTGGTCTTGGCCGGCGCGGGCACCGGCAAGACTCGCGTGCTGACGACACGTCTCGGCCATATCCTCGCCACGCGGCGCGCCTGGCCGAGCCAGATCCTGTCCGTGACCTTCACCAACAAGGCCGCGCGCGAGATGAAGGAGCGCATCGGCGCGCTGATCGGCGGCACGGTCGAAGGCATGCAATGGCTGGGCACGTTCCATTCCATCGGCGCTCGCATCCTGCGCCGTCACGCGGAATTGGCCGGGCTGAAGTCCAATTTCACCATCCTGGATCAGGACGATCAGCTTCGCCTCATCAAGCAGGTGATCGAAGCCGAGAACATCGACGAGAAGCGCTGGCCCGCGCGCACGCTCGCCGTGATGATCGACGGCTGGAAGAATCGCGGGCTCAGTCCCACCGACGTGCCGGATGGCGACGCGCAGGCCTTTGCCTTCGGCAAGGGGCGCAATCTGTACGCGCTGTATCAGAAGCGGCTGAAATCGCTGAACGCGGCGGATTTCGGCGACCTGCTGCTGGAGCCGATCGCGATCCTGCGCGGGAACCACGAAATTCTCGCCGATTACCAGGGCCGCTTCCGCTACATGCTGGTGGACGAATATCAGGACACCAATGTCGCGCAATATCTCTGGCTGAGGCTGCTCGCGGGCGCCAACAAGAACATCTGCGTGGTCGGCGATGACGATCAGTCGATCTATGCCTGGCGCGGCGCGGAGGTGGAAAACATCCTGCGCTTCGAACGCGATTTTCCCGGTGCGAAGGTCATCCGTCTCGAACGCAATTACCGCTCCACCGCCACGATCCTGGGCGCGGCCTCAGGGCTCATCGCCGCCAATCGCGCCCGGCTCGGCAAGACGCTGTGGACCGAAACCGCGGACGACGGCGATAAGGTACGCATACAGGGCGTGTGGGACGCCGAGGAGGAGGCGCGCAACGTCGCATCCGAAGCGGAAAACCTGCACCGCAAGGGCCAGATTTTCGAACAGATGGCGGTCCTGGTGCGCGCCTCATTCCAGATGCGCGAATTCGAAGAACGCTTTCTGGCGCTCGGCATTCCCTATCGGGTGATCGGCGGCCCCCGTTTCTACGAACGCGCGGAAATCCGCGATGCGCTCGCCTATTTGCGCGTGATCGCGCAGGGCGATGACGACCTTGCCTTCGAACGCATCGTCAACAAGCCCAAACGCGGGCTCGGCGATGCCACCATCCAGGCGCTGCACAATCACGCGCGCAGCGTGAACGTGCCGCTCTTCGCGGCTGCCGCGGAGCTTGCGGAGACCGACGAGCTGGCGCCCAAAGCGCGCGCGACATTGGGCGCGCTGACGCGGTCCTTCGAACGCTGGCGTCAGCAAGCGGCGCATCTTCCGCAGCACGAATTGGCCGAAATGGTGCTGGAGGAATCGGGCTACACCGACATGCTGAAGGCGGACAAATCGCCCGAATCCGCCGGCAGACTCGAGAACCTCAAAGAGCTTGTGCGCTCCATGGAGCCATATGAATCGCTGACCGCGTTTCTGGAGCATGTCTCGCTGGTGATGGAGCTGGAGCAGGCCGAGGGGCCTGTCGACAAACTCAACGTGATGACGCTGCATGCGGCCAAGGGGTTGGAATTCGAAACCGTGTTCCTTCCCGGCTGGGAGGAAGGCCTGTTCCCTTCGCAGCGTACACTGGACGAAAAAGGCACCGCTGGATTGGAGGAAGAACGCCGCCTTGCCTATGTCGGGCTGACGCGCGCCAAATTGCGCGTCTTGGTCAGTTTCGCGGCGAACCGGCGCGTGCACGGCCAGTGGCAGAGCGCGCTGCCTTCGCGCTTCATCGGGGAATTGCCCGCTGCCCATGTCGACAATGTCGCGAACGAAGGCTTCTACGGCAATTACGGCAATAGCTTTCGCGACAACCAATCCGGGTTCGGCAATCAAAGCCCTTTCAGCGGCGCCTATGACAGTCCCGGCTGGCGGCGGGCGCAGGCGAGCCGTAATTCGGCTTCACCTTTTGCCAACGCCTATGAGGGCGCGCGCGGACGCAAGCCCACCATCGACGCGAAGGCCAAGGTCATGGCCACCGCCGATCCGGGCCAATCGGCCTATGGTGTCGGCGAGCGCGTCTTCCATCAGAAATTCGGCTATGGCCGCGTCGTGGCCGTGGAAGGCAACAAGCTGCTGGTGGATTTCGACAAGGCCGGCTCCAAACGCGTCATGGACGGCTTCGTCGGCAAGGCATAGGCCCGCCTTCGACTTCGTGCCGGTTCAGAAGTCCGGGGTCTCTGCCTGGGGAACCGGTTCAAGGCCCTGGTTGAACTTGTCGTCATTGTTCCCGGCGCAGGAATCTTCTTCCATTCCGCCAGTGAAATTTTCCCTGTCCGGTGTCCGGTAGCGCGGCCGGCGCGCACTCCAGGGCCTATAGAACGTGCCGGGATCATCGACGGTGAAGGACACATCGAGCCCCTTGCCGCCATTGATGACCCGGAAGCGCTCCACAACGTGCAGCCGGTTCGTGTGCGGCGTGCGGTATCCGTCCACGAACGTCTTGTCGTTGAAGCCGATTGTATCGACGACCAGCGTATCGCCTTCGTAATGCCCCACCGATTCGCCGTACCAGGAAGGCTTGGGATTCTTCGTGTGCGGAACATCCAGGTAGATGTGGCGCACCCGTCCGCCTTGATACAGAAGGACCTTTGCCGGGGTCTGGATGATATACAGGGATTGAGGCGCTTCGTGGATGTCGGGGACCCCGGTTTCCCAGCATCGTGCCTGGCGTGTTTCGCCGTTCTTGCCCGCAAGGGCCAAAGCGTTCTGTTTTTTCAACGCATCAAGGGCCCAAGGCATCAAATTCTTCGCGGCGTCGCTGGTCAGATCCGCAACTCTGTAGGTCGGGTTCCTGCCCACGACTTGCGCCACATTGTTGTTGTAAAAAGGATGTTCCGGACCGTCTGCGATAGGTCCTATTCCGCTGACCGGCGCTATCCACTCGTTGAACGTACGGCCGTGAAGATAGGCGGTCACGTTTGACGGTTTCGCGCCGAGCGATATTGCGCGCGCAGTGCTTTGGCGGCCTTGAAGGTAGTCCTCGGGAAGATAGGCCGTGGGATCGGAGCCTCGTACGATGAACCCGCTCCACCCCTCTGTCGCCGGCAGCATCAACTGGGGAATGGCGGTGGTTTGTGCCGTGCCGGCGCCAAGGGCGGGGAGGAGCGCCGCGGACACGCAAAGAAGAGCCAAGCCGCCTGTTATGTTCGCAGTCCCGAATTTCGTCATGGATATTCCTTCCCGAACGCCGCCCTTTAGCGGGAATTTATCGCATTACAGATGACATATCCGTAAGAGAAATTCGCGCTCAGGTTGCGATAATCTTCCCAAACGTGCGAACGGCTAAACCTACCGGGGGGGCGTTTGATGCAATCGTCGCGCAAAGCCCGTTTGCTCGAAAGAGCGGCGGCAATCGTCATTTTATCCGCATCCATTTGCAATACGGCCATCGCGCAGAATACGCCTGCGCGTGTGCGGCTGGAAACGACCGATGTCGATGTGGCGCCGGACGGGACCGCTACCGAAATCAACCATCGCGAATTGCAGGTGTTCACCGCCAAGGCGGCGATGCAACTCGCGCAATTGCCGATTTCGTACATCGAAACGATGCAGGATATCGATGTCACCGAAGCCTACACGCTCAAAGGGGATGGCCGGAAGCTGGCGGTGGACCCGAGCGGGATCCTCACGCAACAGGCGCCCCAAGCGGCCAATGCGCCCCTGTTCACCGACCTGAAGCAAAAGGTGGTCATTTTTCCGAATGTCGAAGTCGGCGACACGCTTGTGCTGACCAAAAAGCGGCACGACAAGCAGAGTTATTTCAAGGGCCGGTTCATCAAACAGTCGGTGTTTTCTCCCCTCACGCCGGTCGCGCAATATGATCTGACGATCGCCATACCGAAAAGCCTGTCCTCGACGCTGGAAAACCATGCCATTGAATTCCAGAAAAGCGCCAGCGGCGACAAGGATGTCTACAAGGCGCATTACGAGAATCTGAATCCAGAAACCGAAGACGTGGCGGCCATCGCCCAGTACGACCGGCTGCCGCGCTATTTCATCTCGACCTTCAAGGACTACGACGAAATGGGTCGATCCTATGCGGCCCTGTTCGGTCCCAAGGTGGCTGTTTCCGCGAAAATCAAGGCGCAGGCCGACACCATCACGGCCGGCATTACCGACCGGCGCGAACAGGCGCGCGCGATCTATGAATGGGTCAGCCAACACGTCCGCTACGTCGGAATCGAATTGGGCCAAGGGGCCATTGTGCCGCGCGATGCCGAGCTTGTGCTCGCCAACGCCTATGGCGATTGCAAAGACATCACGGTCCTGCTCTCCGCCTTGCTGAAAGCAAAGAATATCGACAGCGAACCCGCGCTGATCAATGCCGGCAATGGTTACACGCTGTCGACGGCGCCTACGCTCGCCGAACTCAACCACGTGATCGCGTGGCTTCCAGAGTTCAAGATGTACGCCGACGCGACGGCGAACACCGTGCCATTCGGCATGCTGCCCCTGTTCGAATACGGCAAAACCGTCGTGCTCGCCGGCAATGATGCGGGATTGCGGCAAATTCCGGTTTTGGCCGCTGATGCCGGTACCATCACCTATACCAACGTGGCCAAGCTCGACGATACGAT
>DASYEG010000320.1:0-7380 GCA_036499145.1 Micropepsaceae bacterium
TTGTGCACCAGGATGATCGCGGAGGCGCCCAATTCCAATGCGCGCTTGACGACTTCGCGCGGATAGACAGGCGTGTGGTCCACGGTGCCGCGCTGATGCACCTCATCGGCCACGAGCACGTTCTTGCGGTCCAGGAACAGCACGCGGAATTCTTCCGTTGTACTGCGCGCCATGGCCGCCGCGCAGTAATCCAACAACGCTTCCCATGAGGCCAGGGCCGGACGCCCAATGATTTTTGCCTTCGACAGGCGCAGGGCCGCGGCTTCCACGGTTTTCAGGGCAGCGACGGTCGCGTCCTTGACGCCCTCCATCTCGGCCAGACGTTCGGGATGTGCCGCGATGACGTCGGCGAAACTGCCAAAGCGCGCGATCAGCGCTTTGGCCAAAGGCTTGGTGTCGCGTTGGGGGATCGACAGAAAAAGCAGAAGCTCAAGAAGCTCGTAATCGGGAAGGGCGCCGGCCCCGCCCAGCACAAAACGTTCCCGCAGCCTCTGACGATGGCCGCGGTAATGCGGAACCTCGCTATTCCCCGATTCGTCTTCAGACGTAGGGCGGCGCGTGCCAGCCTTTGGGCGAGAGGGTGAAGATTTCAAAGCCATCCTGCGTCACGCCGATGCTGTGCTCGAATTGTGCCGAGAGCGAGCGGTCGCGGGTAACCGCCGTCCAGCCGTCGCTCAAAACCTTTACCGCATAACCGCCGAGATTGATCATCGGCTCGACGGTGAAGAACATGCCCGGCTTCAACACCACGCCCTGCCCCGGGCGGCCATAATGCACGATGTTGGGGAGCGCGTGGAAAATCCGTCCCAAGCCATGGCCGCAGAAATCGCGCACGACGGCGCAGCGTTCCTGATCTTCCGCGAAGGATTGGATGGCATAGCCGATATCGCCGGTGGTGGCACCCGGCTTCACCGTGGCGATGCCCCGCATCATGGATTCATAGGTGATCTCGACGAGGCGTTGGGATTTTCGCTTCACGTCGCCGACATAATACATGCGGCTGGTGTCTCCGTGCCAGCCATCGATGATCACGGTCACGTCGATGTTCAGGATATCGCCGTCCTTGACCGGACGATCGCTCGGGATGCCGTGGCAGACGACATGATTGATCGAGGTGCAGAGCGTATGGCGATAGCCGCGGTAGCCGAGACAGGCGGGAAGCGCGCCATGGGCCGTCACGTAATCATAGGCGATTTTGTCCAGCGCCGCGGTCGTGACGCCGGGCTTCACTTCGGGGACCAGCAGGTCGAGCACCTCGGCCGCCAGCCGTCCGGCCCGCCGCATGCCTTCGAAATCTTCAGGCCGGTGCGTCGCCACCGCAAAAGCGGACCTGCGCGCCACCTCGATGGATTCGCGATCCAGCACGAGATCGGGAGGAAGTTCGGGAAAGCTATCTGACATCGGTCTTGTCTCGCCGGTTGGGCAATGGGCTGTGGGATGCTCTTCGCTTAAATTCGCCACGAATGGCCTGAATTGTCACTATGGGCCTGAATTGTCACTATCGCTTTTATACTTGGGCTTTGAGACGCGCCAGCTTCAAGGGGCCGCCGGAGGATATCGTGATGACGCCACCCCAGGGGATCAACGCGGCTGTGCTGGTCATCGGTGACGAGATTCTCTCCGGACGCACGCAGGACACGAATGTTGCCGCGATTGCACGCTTCCTCGCGCCCTATGGGATCGACCTGGCTGAAGCGCGCTTTGTGCCCGACATCGAGGCCGAGATCGTGGCCGCCGTGAACGCGCTGAGATACCGCTACACCTATGTTTTCACTACCGGCGGGATCGGTCCCACCCATGACGATATCACCGCAGATGCTATCGGAGCGGCCTTCGGCCTGCCCGTCACGCACCACCCCGAGGCCATGATGCTGCTTTCCGGCCGCTATACGCCAGGTGAGTTCAATGAACGCCGCCAACGCATGGCCCGCACGCCAGCAGGTGCCAGCCTGATTAGAAATCCAATCTCGACGGCTCCCGGTTTCCAGATCGAGAACGTGTTCGTGATGGCAGGCGTGCCCAAGATCATGCAGGCCATGCTGGAAGATATTGGCCCCAGGCTGGAGCGCAGTCAGCCGGTTGTGAGCCGCAGCCTGACGGTCCGCCTTCCCGAGGGGAGAATCGCGCAAGCATTAGCCGATCTCCAGTCGGCCCACCCGGCGGTCAGCATCGGGAGCTACCCGTTCTTCGCGGAAGTTCGTCCGCCACTGGCTGGGGCGGCCGGCGCCGCAGGCACCACGCTAGTGATACGCGGGCGGGACGAAGCGGCGGTGGAGGCTGCCGCGCATGGCGTGGCGGCTCTTGCACGTGATCATGGCGTGGAGCCTGAAACCGGGGGGCGTTCGCATTAATTTGTCGTATGCTATTGGAATTTAACCAAACAAAATCAAAGCCTGCATATCGGACCCACGACAAAGCCGCCGCATGGGAACAAATTAAGGGTTGTCGCCCGGGACCGCCTATGGCAAGTTTTTTGCCGTTAGGCATTTCTCACCGAACCTGAGGACAGAACGCATGATCGTCAAACGCGTCCTAGCCGCGGCTCTGGGTGGAGTTTTATTTGCGGCCGCAGGCGTTGCCGCGGCCGGAAATTTCTCCTCGGATCGTCAAGTCGATTTCTTCGCCAAAGGCACCCATCAATTCTATGTTTGGTGCTCGGGTGCGAGCGATTATGTGGCGACTGCCGACGGCGCCAATGCGGAAGAGGCGCAGATGAGGCTCTACAACGCGGCCAAAGCTGCAGGCAAAACCTCGTGCTGGCCGGTCTGGCAGGGCCGCGTGGCGGGCAGCTAGACGCGCGCATTCACTCTTGAATTTAACGAAAACAGCGGCATAGGGCCGCTGTTTTCGTTTGGGCCCCCGTTTTCGTTTGAAGATGGGTCAGTTGGCAGTGTCAGTTCAGGGAATTGTCCGCAGCCACCTTTGCCAAGGCAGCCTTCGCCGAGGCCTGATTGGAGAAGACACTCCGTGCGCGCGTCAACGCCGCCACGGCCTTCGGCTTATCCCCAAGTACGGCATAGGCCCGGATCAGCATGACCCAGCCATTGATATCGTCAGGGTTGGTCTCCAGCCGCGCCGCCAATTGGGCGACCATCGCCATCGGATTGGGAGCCTCACCGCCGCTTCCCGCTTTCAAGGCCGCAAGCTGATCCACCAATGAGCTCCGCCAGGGCGTATCGGGCGGCGCATCGGCGAGCACTCCTTCCCAGAGCTGGAGCGCGCCGGCTTTGTCGCCACGGGTCGCGAGCGCCAAGCCCACATAATAGCGCGATGCCAGATCCTTGGGATCTTCCTGCAATGCTTCGCGGAAAGCGGCTTCGGCTTCCTTGGTCACCTGACCGGCGGATTCCGCAATGGCTTCCCCATAGCTCGTAAGCAGGTCGGGTGGCGCCACGCCGTGGAGCGCCTTGGACGCCTCCACAGCGCGGGCAAAAGCCTTCTCGGCCTGGGATGGGTTACCGAGTGCGAGATAGCCTCGTCCCAACAGCGCCCAGCCTTCGACGTCGCCGGGCCGCCCCGGCATGCGCCTGGCAAGTGTTGTGATCAGCGCCTTGTAGTCGGTGCGCGATGGTCCGGTCAGATCGGAAAGCGCGATCTGCGGCTGGCCGAGGAACGCGTACGCGCCCAGCCCAAGGCCCATGGTGGATAGCCCCGCGACAATCGCGAGCCAGGGACGGTGGGTCCCCGTCCCGGCATCGGCCTTGCGCATACGCCACAGGGGCAGCACGACAAAGCCCGCAGCGACGAGCGCCACCAAACTGAAGATGAGGATCAGGACGACGATCATGGGGCCGAACGCCTAGCACGGGTGGGCTCCGCGTCATAGCAGCTACGGCCCTTCACGCACGCCCGCTTGACGCCCGCGTAGGATTGAGCTTGGGCAGGCAGCCCGTGGCGGAATGATAGACGCAATGGACTTAAAAGTCCGACGCCGCTGCGCTACAAGCACTGGTCACGCGGGCGTGGCGAAATGGTAGACGCAACGGACTTAAGCGATTGAGTGCTCGATGGGAAACCGTCGATGCAGAACTGCTCAAAATCGGGGAAACCTTTCAACTGGCGATCCCGAGCCAAGCCCAAAGGATCAATCCCGCGGGAAGGTGTAGAGACTAGACGGGCAGCACCTAACCCCCAAACCGATCCGGGGCATGGTGAAGGGATAGTCCAGACCACAAACACGCTTTCGCTGATTGGCGATGGCGTAGGCGGCGAAAGCCGTAGCTGGTACGAAAATCCGTAGGACCGAAAGGTCTGTGCCGGTTCAAGTCCGGCCGCCCGCACCATGACTTTCGCTTGGTGCAATGCTGCTAACATCCCTTGGCTACCACGATGTTTGCTATTGACCGCCGGGGTCGCCCGCATTGGCTCGCGAAAGCGCTAGACGCTGATCCAGCCCAGCGTCTTTTCATTCTCCAGATTCTGTAGCCGGTCGAACATCCGCTGCATATCGGCGCGGGGGAAGCGTTTGGTCAGGAGCAGGAATTTCTCCTGCAATCCGGCTCGGTCCAGAGGGCGCGCGGGCGTGCCGGAAAACTCGGTCACCGTGCGGCTCACGCTGCGGCCATCCTTCAATGTCACTGTGACAAGACTGGTCAAATCCTCCCGTTCCTGTCCTGGCGCTGTCAGCATCTTCACCCGCGCCGCCATGGCGAGAATCGCGGGATCGCGGTGGACGTTGTCGTCGAATGAATCTGGATCGATCGGATTGCGGTAGAGCGAAAGGGCGACTGAGAACGGAATGCTGTATTGGGCCAGCAGCACGTCGGGGGGCGCGGGGATGTTGTTTGTGGTTGCCATGCGTCGATTGCCGGTGACGGTGATGGCCAGGACATCGCCGGCGGAGAATTTGTATTCGCTCATCAGATCGAGCATCGCTTCGACCGGGCGGTGCGCGGTGATGTGGCAGGCGAAACGCTTCATCATGATGTCCATCGAGGCATAATCCCGGCCCAGTCCCTTGGTGAGTTCTGTGCTGTCATGTTCGTTGCAGAAGGCGCGCAGATAACCCGCTTCGCCTTCCAGCACGGTATCGGGCCCCGTGAAACCTTCCGAAGCGAGACTGGCCGCCAGCACGCCCGATTCCGCGGCGCGGCCGAGATGCAATTTCTTCACCATGCCGCCGGTGTTGGAATGGGCAAATTCCAGCAACCCGCCAGAAAGCGAGCCGGCAATACCGAGTGCGTTTGTCATCTTCCCGGCGTCCAATCCCATCAATTGACCGACCGTCACCGCGCCACCGAACGGCCCCGTCGTCCCCGGCGCATGAAAGCCGCGCGGTTCGAGCGAGCCTTTCGCGGCACGCCCGACGCGGATCATCACCTCCGCACCGGCCGTCATGGCGGTGATGAGATCGCGGCCGCTCGACCCGCGTTCCTGGGCGACGGCAAGACCGGACGACAACATGCTGGCGCCGGGATGGGAGCCCGAGTCCGGATTGGTCAGATTGTCGAGCTCGAAGGCATGGGTCATCGTGCCATGGGCTAGAGCCGCGGACGGTGCCTGCACCATGACGCCGCCAGTGCCCAGGATATGGCTCTTGCCGCCCGGGCCGGTGTGCCGGGCATGGGCTATGACCATCTGGCTCCAGGGCAGTTTGCCGCCATAGAGGATGACGGCCACCGTATCGGTGATGCAGTCCTTGATCCGCTGGCGTACTTCGGCTGGCACCGTTTCGTAACGCAATCCCGCCGCATAGGCGGCGAGCTTCGGGGTGTAACCGCGTTCGCCCTTTGGCGCGGCTGCTTCTGCCGCTGTCGCGGACCCCGTGCCAAGCAGGGGCGGAGCGATCGCGCCGGCGCCTGCGGCAAGCGCCACGCGGTTGAGAAAACTGCGCCGGCCAAATTGAGTTGGGTCCTGCTCGGCCATGATTGCCTCCCGCTGGGCGGGCCATGCCCGCCTCTGTTCCCCGCAAACTAACCAAAATCGCAGGGAAAGCCGAGAGCAAGACAAACGCGGAACGCAACGGCGCAACGGGGCGTTCCAGGGGACTCTTCTTAGAGGACCGTGCACATGAATCAGCTCTCCGCCGAAACCCGTCATGGCATCGAGGAAGCCTTGCGTTGCCATGGCGTCTGTCTTGCCACCGCCATGACGCACTGCCTCGAGATGGGTGGCGAGCATGTCAAGCCGCAGCATTTCCGGCTGATGATGGATTGCGCGGCCATGTGCCAATTGGCCGCCGATCTGATGGCGCATAAGAGCCAGTTCCATCGCCAGTCCTGCGCGTTCTGTGCGGATATCTGCGAGGTCTGCGCGCGAGACTGCGAGCATATGGAGGGAATGGAAGACTGTGCCGCCGCGTGCCGCTCGTGTGCGCAATCCTGCCGTGCGATGGTGTAGCGCACGCGAACGAATTTTCCGAACCGGATGGATCAAGCTCCGACCCCGCCTGAACCGATGCGCACCGGCTGCTGTATCGCGGGCGGCGGTCCGGCGGGCATGGTGCTCGGCTATTTGCTCGCGCGCGCCGGCGTGGAGGTGATCGTTCTCGAGAAGCACAGGAATTTTCTGCGCGATTTTCGCGGCGACACGGTGCACCCCTCGACTCTCGAGATCATGTACGAACTCGGTCTGCTCGAAGCGTTTCTCAAGCGTCCGCATCAGGAGTTGCGTGAGCTTTCCGCGATCATCGGCGGCGTGACGGTAAGGATTGCCGATTTCTCGCACGTCCCGGCGCATTGCAAATTCATCGCGCTGATGCCGCAATGGGATTTTCTCAATTTCCTGGCGAGCGAGGCGAAGCGCTTTGCCAATTTCCACCTGCTGATGCAGGCCAAGGTCACCGATCTTCTGATGGAAGGCACGCGGATTGCCGGCGTTGCCGCCAAGACGCCGGAGGGGCTTCTTCAGATACGTGCCGATCTTGTCGTCGGCGCCGATGGACGCCATTCCATCGTGCGCGACAAGGCAGGTCTGCCACGCAGGGATTATGGGGTTCCAATCGATGTCTTGTGGATGCGTCTGTCCAAAAACCCAGGCGATCCAGCCACCACGCTCGGCCGCATCACGGCGGGCGCCATTCTAGTAACGCTGGATCGCGGCGACTATTGGCAATGCGCCTTTGTCATCCCAAAGGGTGAGACGCAGAACCTTCGGATGCGCGGTCTCGATGCGTTTCGTGGATTGATTGCGCGGGTGGCCCCGGAGCTTGGAAATCGCGTCGCGGAATTGACCGATTGGAATCAGATCAAGCTTTTGACGGTCACTGTGGACCGCCTCAAGGAATGGTGTCGCCCGGGACTTCTCTGTATCGGAGATAGCGCCCATGCCATGTCGCCCATCGGCGGCGTCGGTATCAATCTGGCCGTGCAGGATGCCGTCGCCGCCGCCAATATCCTGGCGGTGCCGTTACGAAGCGGCACACCGCCGCTCAGCGTTCTA
>DASYEG010000321.1:0-4926 GCA_036499145.1 Micropepsaceae bacterium
TGGACGGCATCGCGATCAGCGGCGCGATGGCGGACCACAACATGATCTGCGTCACGCAAAGCGCGATCAGCATGAGGAAATCGATTTGCGTGAGGCTTCCGGCGAGGAAGCTCGATGCGGCGACCAAGGCGGGAATCGCCACATGCCAGACACGTTCGCCCCTTGCGTCGCTGGAGCGCCCCCAGAGGATCATCACGATGGTACTGGCCAAAGACGGCAAGGCTACGATGAACCCGGTCAAGAAATTGGAGAAGCCCATCTGATGCACGATCTGCGGCAGCCAAAGTGCCACACCATTGGCGCCGGCGAGCACGCCGAAATTGACAAAACCGAGTGCGATGACGCGCCGATCGCGCAAGGCACGCCAAAGATCGCGATGCTCCACGGGGTTTTCCACGTCGACGCACCGGACAATCAGCGCTTTCTCCTTTGGGCTGAGCCAGGCGGCGGATGCCGGCCCATCGGGCAAGACATTGAGCACGGCCAGCGCCAGCATGCATGCGGGCAGTCCTTCGATCAGAAACAACCATTGCCATCCCCGCAAACCAAACGCGCCGTCCATCGCCAGAACCGCGCCGGAAAGCGGACCGCCGACGATAACGGAAATCGGCGCCGCGGCCATGAAGCTCGCAATGAAACGTGCGCGATAGGCGGGGGGAAACCATAGGGTGAGGTAGAAAAATATCCCAGGAACGAACCCTGCCTCGACCGCGCCCAGAACAAACCGCAGAAGGTAGAAATCATGGGCGCTCCGCACGAACGCATTGAGCGCCGACAATGCGCCCCAGACGGCCATGATCGAGAAGATCCATTTCCGCGCACCGATGCGTTCGAGCATGATGTTTGCGGGCACCTGAAAGAGTGCGTAACCGACAAAAAAGACACCCGCGCCAAAGCCGAAGACCGCTGGCGAGAAGTCCAAATCCTTGTTCATGGTGAGAGCGGCAAAGCCGACATTGACGCGATCGAGAAAGTTCACCACGTAAAGAAGCGTCAGGAACGGGATAAGCCGCCAGGCGCATTTGATGAAGAGTTTTTCCTGGTTCATGCAGTTCCACTGCCCGCACAGATCGGCGCGGCAGCGGGGCCTCTCCCCTTATTTTGCAACACTATGGCATGCGCGCTCGGTTCTTGGCAGTGGGACCGCCGATCGTTCTGTGGTGGCGAACCGGCATGGCGTAGCCATGGCGTCGTAGTCGCGGGCGATTTTTGCGATGCGCTCTCGGCCTTTTTCGGGCGGTTACGGCCCGCAGGATGGGTTGAAAATTCTTCGTCGTGTGCGTGGTAATTTTGGACAGGAGATTTTGCGTCAAGCCAATCGGCATGGGCAGCGATGTCGCGTGCCTTATTCGCCCGTTCACGTCCCATGGAATATAAGGCAGAACTGCCTCTGGACTAAGACGAACGCATTGCGGCGCTAAGCAATGTATTGATAGAGCCATGTCTCGGACAGCGCCTTGCCATTGAGGCGGAGAAAGCAGCGCAAATTCACCACGGCGTTTCCATCGGCGGTCAAGTCGAAGAACGCACGCCAGCGATCTGTCCCCACCACCTTGATTACGTAAGCATTATCGATTTTGCCTCGCGATGCGGTCACGACGGGAGAAACATCGTATCGTGCTTCCATCTGCGCCAGCGGACCGCCCTCAAAATCGATGACGAATTTTTGTTTTCCGGTGGGGGGCGGATTCACGCCGGGAATGCCGCCGCGGCCGCGGCGCGTGGCGACGACGCGCGCCAGCATAGTGGCCGCGTTGGGCTCGCGGTCCTGCCAATACAGCTTGTAGTCAAGCTTGAACGAATTTCCCGCGGTCACGGACGATTTAGGCTGCCAATAGGCAACGATATTGTCATGCGTCTCGTCGTCGGTGGGGATTTCGACGAGCTGCACCGCGCCCTCGCCCCAATCGCCGCGAGGCTCAACCCATATGCCGGGACGTTTGTTATAGAATGCACCGTCATCCTGGTAATTCTCGAAATCGCGATCGCGTTGCATCAAGCCGAATCCCTTGGGACTTTTGTCCGCAAAGGAGTTCGTCTGGAGCGTCCGCGGGTTGTTAAGCGGCCTCCAGATGCGTTCTCCGGTGCCCGTCCACATAGACAGCCCATCGCTGTCATGGACCTCCGGACGCCAATCCACCGATGAGGCGTGAGAATTCTCACCGTACCAATACATGCTCGTAAGCGGTGCGATGCCGAGCCGTGTGATGTCGGCACGCGCAAACAATTCCGCATGGACCTGCATCACGACGGTGCTGGTCTTCACCGCATCGAACCTGTAGGCCCCGGTGATGCTGGGCCCATCGAGAAGCGCGTAAATCCTGACCGTCTCACCCTGTTCTTCCAGCCAGAAATCGGAGAAGCGGGGAAATTCCTCCGTCGTCGACAGCGCGGTGTTGATGGCGATGCCGCGCGCCGAGGCGCCATATTGGTCCTGGGTCCCTGACGAGCGAAAATAGCTGGCCCCCTGAAATGCGAGCCAATCGACAGCACTCGCCTGGCCATTCATCACCCGAAATCCGGAAAACCCCGCATTGGCGGGCAGACGCATGTCGAGTCCCGTACCCCCATAATCGAAATATTGCGGCCCGTAGATGATTTCGCGCGCCATGCCCCCCGAGACGGCGTAAATGCGGACGGGCTCGACGGCATATTTGTTGAGGTGGAAGAAAGAGATCGGCAGCCGCGATGGCATCTCCCGCCAAAGCTGGTATTCGGGGCGAAAGCGAATCTTCTGAACCGTATCGATATCGAGTCGGTTGAGAATGTCGGCAGCAGGAGCAGCCGGAGGCCGGTAGGCCTCCCCCGCTTTCATCTTTGCAAGGCGTGAAAGCCGGTCGAAGCTGAAAGGTTGCGCCGGCCCGAATGCCGGTCCCGACTGAGCGGCGAAAGAAGCGGGCGCTGCGGCAACGAGCGCCCAAGAAAGTCCGGTCAGGAGAAATCTGCGGCGATCGATCATGCGGGTCCCGGTTCTATGACGTCTCGGTGGCCGCTCCTGTAACCTAACCAAGACATTTCTAAGACCATAAGAACTCTTTCAAATTCAGGACGTTTCCCGCGCACCCATGAATCGTGACCTTTTTCTGATTTAGTAGACTACGATTCATGCTGCAGTGCAAAATCGAGCGTCATTTTTTTGCTGCAATTGCGCAGCAGCTTCGGATTATCAGTAATGGAGTTATCATGACTCAGCGTCTTGTTTCCTTTTCGTTCTCACCACGTGCGAAAACCGCTATCGACGGCGGATCCTATTTCCGGGTTTCGGCCGATGGAGTGGGAGATGACGCTCCAGCGTTAGCCGTCGCTCTCTATTCCGTACCGATCCCGCGATTCACCCCGATGCCGGAGCAGGATCTCCCGATCTGGACTATTGCCGGCCTGTTCAGGGTGCTTGCGCGTACAATTGCCGATGCGGTGAGACCCACCGAGTTGCGCACCATTTCCATTCGCGAAAACGATTATGACTGACATCGTCGTAAGGCGATGGCTTTTTCTCGGTTTGGTGACGTCATCGACGGTGGTGGCCGACCAGCCGGTATGGTCTGTCGTCAGAGTGGACGGCGTTACCCCGTTGGAGATGATGCTCTTCGCGCTTTTCACGATCCTCTTTGCATGGATCGCGGCGTCCTTTTGGCTCGCCTGCATTGGGGCCTATGTGCGCTGGCAGAATCTCGACGTCATGATCCCGGTGGCAGATTCCCGCCGCGAGCCGTCGTCTCACCGCCCCTCGCGCACCGCCATTGTCATGCCGGTTTTCAATGAGGACGCCCGGCGTATCTTCGCCGGCCTCGCGGCAGTTCGCGATTCGGTGGCCGCGGCGAATGGAACGGGTTTCGATTATTTCGTCCTGAGCGACACCAACAAGACGGCGTTGCAAAAGGTAGAAGAAGCCGAATGGCGCCGCCTGCGCGATCGGGAACCGGCGGTGCAGAATGTCTTTTACAGGCATCGGTTGCGCAATACCGGCCGCAAGAGCGGGAACATCCAGGATTTCTGCGAAAACTGGGGAGTTCACTACGATTATATGGTGATCCTGGACGCCGACAGCCTGATGACCGGCGAGACGCTGGTCCGGCTTGTCGGCTTGATGGACCAGAATCCGCGCGCGGCTCTCATTCAGGTTCCTCCGCAACTCATCGGGCGCGAATCGCTGTTCGCGCGCATCCAGCAATTCTCCTCGAGCGTCTATGGTCCCTGCCACGCCGCGGGACTGGCGTTCCTCCAGGGAACCGACGGAAATTATTGGGGCCATAACGCCATCATCCGGGTGCGCGCTTTCATGCGCCACTGTGGCCTGCCGAAGCTTCCCGGACGCGCGCCGCTGGGCGGGGAAATCCTCAGTCACGATTTCGTGGAAGCGGCCCTTCTCAAACGCGCCGGCTGGGATGTGCTGATGGCACCGGCGCTCGGGGGCTCCTATGAAGAGCCGCCGCCGACAATCTTTGATTACCTGAAGCGTGACCGTAGGTGGTGCCAGGGCAATTTGCAGCACGCCCGGCTGATACTCGCCATCGGATTGCGCATGCCGAGCCGGCTTCATTTCGTCATGGGCGTGATGAATTATCTGGCTTCGCCGCTCTGGCTCCTGCTGCTGATCGCTTCCGGCGTGGAGATGTATTTTTCGGCGCAGGTCGTTCCGGTGACCTATTTCGGACGTTATCCGATCCTGGCCGCGCCCGTCTCGCACACAGTGGAACTGCTCATCCTCCTCGCCTTCACGCTGGCGATTCTCTATGCGCCCAAAGTGCTTGCTCTCTGCGTCGCCTCGCGGGACGCCGATACGCGCCTTTCGCATGGCGGCAGAGGCAGGCTCGCGCGCAGCGTCCTGCTCGAATGCCTCTTTTCCACCTTCCTGGCGCCGGTGGTGATGCTTTCGCATAGCTGGTTTGTGCTGAGCATTCTGTGTGGCCGAACCACGGGCTGGGG
>DASYEG010000322.1:0-5394 GCA_036499145.1 Micropepsaceae bacterium
GAACGCGTTCAACCGCCGCTATTATGGCCGTTACGGAAACGACCCCAACAATTTCGCGCGCGACCGGGCACGGTTCCGGGCTCAGCAGCAATGGCACGAGCGCTATCCTCATGATTATGTGTATGCGGATGATGCGTTCTATCGCGATTGCCAGACGAACAACGAGGTGGGCGGTGCGATTGTCGGCGCGATCCTGGGCGGCCTTTTAGGCAACGCGGCATCGAACGGGCAGGGTGGCGCCACGCTTGCGGGCATCATCCTGGGCGGGGCCGGCGGCGCCAGTATCGCGGGGAATCTCGATTGCCAGGACCGTTCCTACCTGTATCGCAGTTATTACGATGGCTTCGAGCGCGGGCGGCCGCAGGCGAGCTATCCCTGGCGCAACGACAGAACCGGAGATTACGGCACGCTGCTCGTCGGCGATTATTATCGCGACCGGGACAATTATCGCTGCGCGACCTACACCCAAACCATCTATGTGCGCGGCAGGCCGCAAACCGGCCGTGGCCATGCCTGCCGGCAGGAGGATGGAACCTGGGCGCTTGTCGACTGACCCGCGCGTAACAGGCTCGGCGGTGACGCCGGCCGGTACGCCTTGGTTATGGGATCTATTTTTGGTCCGAGAGCGGAATCTGAATGGTCACCCGATCTTCGTTTCCCACCGTTCGGGTGATATGGCCTTTGCCGGTAAGGTCTTCGGCCAGTTCGATGTTGCCTGGACCGACTTCGATCTTCTTTCCGCCCATCAGCTCGATCTCGCCACGACCGCTGATCGTCATCACATATTGCCGGCGAGGCGCCGTATGCCAGTCGGCGACACGGCCCGGAGGCGCGCGGTGAAGCTCCGCGCCGGAATTGGCCATCAGCTTATAGACGTCATTGCCGCCCGCGGGTGTGAACTTGGCCTCGATCTCCTCGGCGTGCGTCTGTCCATCGGGCCCGGTGTATAGCCGCGTGATCGTGACGGGCTTGTGCTTTTGGGCCGCCGCATTGTCCGCACTCTGCGCCGGTGACATCAGAACGGACAGACTCAACACACCGGTACCGATCAACCACGCGGTCTTCGCATTCATGTGGGCCTCCTGCTGTGTCCAAGCCGAAGCATGACCGATCGATGGGAAAAGTCCATCGCGGATGCCGGCCACGGCTTGGAGCGGCGGGGCCGATATGCTGATATGCTGGCGGAGCAGGGGGGCTCGCATGACGCGCCGGGTTCCGGAATTCATCGCCGCGGGGTTGATCGGTGCTGTCGTGCTGGGCGCGGGTTCTGCGGCCACGGGCGCACAGGAACGCGCCTCCATCCCCGATTTCACCGGCTTCTGGGGGCGTAACGCGTTCGATCCCGAATTCCTGCCTTCCGGTCCGAATCCCGTGGCAAATATGAATCGCAAGGACGGGGACACGATGCACCCCAGCCTTGGCGGCGATCCTCTGCCGCTTGTCGGCGATTACAACAATCCGATCCTGAAGCCCGAAGCCGCCGCCGTGGTGAAGCAAACCGGCGAGATTGCGGCGGGCGGCAAAATCTATCCCGACCCCTCCAACCAATGCGCGCCCTATTCGCCGCCTTATATCTTCACGCTCCAGCTCGGTCTGCAGATGCTTCAGGGCAAGGACCACATCACCATGCTGTATCAGCAGGACGATCAGGTCCGCCGCGTGCGCTTGAATGCGTCCCATCCCAAGACCGTCAAACCATCGGCGATGGGCGATTCGGTGGGGCATTATGAAGGCGATACGCTCGTCATCGACACGGTGGGCGTAAAAATCGGACCGGTGACCATGGTCGACCGCTACGGCACGCCGCAAAGTGCCGCGCTCCATCTGGTCGAACGCTATCGCCTGATCGATGTCGCCGAAGCAAAAGCCGCGATGGATCGGCATGAAAAAAGAGCTGGCCGCGTCGGAGGTCCGCCGGGCGCGATTCCGATGGACCCCGAATATGGCAAGGCGCTTCAACTGCAATATACGGTGGAAGACCCGAACGTCTTCACCATGCCGTGGTCGGCGCAGATCACCTATCGGCTCAGTCCGCTTGCCTGGCAGGAACAGATTTGCGCCGAGAACATCGTCGAATATTGGCCCGGCATGAACAAAGGCGTCCCGCGCGCGGATAGACCCGATTTTTGAACCGTCTTAGACGCAGGCATGGCGTGCTTCAATCGGGCCTGGGAAGCGGGAGTTCCGTTGTGCGCTTCATTTCTTCCATCGCGAAGGCCGCGCTGACATCCATCAGTTTCGCGGCGTGGATCAGCGATTTGTAGACGCGATCGTAGGCTGGGATGTCTGCGACCTGCAATTTGAGAAGGTAATCCACATCGCCTGCCATCCGGTAGAACTCGATCACCTCGGGCATTTTGCGCACCAGCGCCGTGAAGGTTTCCAGCCATTTTTCGCTGTGCTCCCCGACGCGTACGCTCACGAAAACCGTGACCCCGACGTCAAGTTTCTGCGGATCGAGCAGCGCGACGCGCTTTTTGATGACGCCTTCGTCTTCCAGACGCTTGATCCGCCGCCAGCACGCGTTCTGGGAGAGATGGACCGCATCGCCGATCTCGGAAATGGAGCATGAAGCGTCACGCTGCAGCAGGGCCAGGATTCTGATGTCGATGGAATCCAGGGGTGTCATCGAATAATTTCCCAAATCAGTGCCAATTTGGTGGATAGTTTGGGAAGAAAATTGACGAATCTGCAAGTAAATTGATGCCTCGTCAGAGGACGCATCATGCTTCAGCGCTGGTTCCTGGATCACCCCCATTCGGTCGGAGAGAGCTATTTCGAACACCAGCGCACGGCCTTCGGCTTTTCCGCGACCCTGTTCATGGCCGCGGCCGCGTGCCTCGTTCACGGACTGATCCCCGGCCTGCTCACGCGCACAGCGAGCGGAAAGATTGCGCAGTTGCACGAGCGAATGAGCATTCATCGCCGGCGCGGCGAGAGGCTTGCGTCCGGTGCGCCCGATGGCGTGAACGGTTGACGGGTTCATGACGGTGCCATCCGCGCGGATGGCGTTCTTACCTGACTGGTTTTTGCCTGACTGGTTTACCTGACTGGTTTTGAAGAGCGCATTGGGGGCTGAATTCTTGCATTGCGATTTGCTGTGTTGAACCCGAACAGGCACCGGGAGTCCTGGACCGCGAGCGCATTGCGATTCCACAGCGAAATCCGGCGGCTCGTTCCCGGATTGGCTTTGGCGGGGGGGATCGCGATTCTTGCGCTCCTGGCCAGCAGCGTTCTGTTCTCCGGGATCGTCAGCCCGTTGTTCATCGCGATGGGGCTGGGGATTGTTGTTCGGAACCTCGTTGGTACGCCTGGCGCCGCACTCCCCGGTTTGAAGTTCGGTCTCCGGCGGATTCTGCGTTTGGCCGTGATGCTTCTTGGTCTCCAACTCACCATTGCGCAGATCGCGGAAGTCCGATGGGCCGGCCTCTTGGTCATCGCCCTAACGCTCGTAGCGACCTTTCTTTTCACCATTTGGGCGGGGCGAGCGCTCGGGGTGGAACGCAAGCTGACCGAATTGATCGCCTCGGGAACATCCATCTGCGGCGCTTCGGCGATTATCGCGGTCAACACGGTGATCCAGGCATCGGACGAAGATGTCAGCTATGCCATCGCATGCGTCACCGTTTTCGGATCGATCGCCATGTTTGTGTACCCGTTGCTGCCGGGATTGCTTCATCTCGCCCCGCATGCCTATGGCCTGTGGACCGGAGCCTCGATCCACGAGGTCGCGCAAGTCATAGCGGCGGCCTTTCAGGATGGAGAGACCGCCGGGCATATAGGGACGCTCGCGAAGCTCAGCCGTGTGATCATGCTGGCCCCTGCCGTAGTGACGCTTGGCATCCTCGCCTCCCGGCGGAGCCGGAGTGAATCGGGTGAAGCCGGTACTACCGGCACGCCGCTGCCGTATTTCGTGCTTGGCTTCGTTGCCCTTGTGGGCCTGAACAGCGTCATGGTGTTTCCGCCGGATGTCAGCAGATGGACGATAGCGTTCACGGCATTTCTTCTTTCTCTTTCGCTCGCGGCAATGGGCCTTGAGACCGATGTGCGCAAACTGAGGGCGCGGGGCCTGAGGCCGGTCGTGCTGGGGGCTTCGGCCGGATTGTTCATCGCGGCTTTCAGCCTGACATTGATAAAATTCACCAGTTGAGCGGCGCCTCGAACGCCGTCTCTATGTGGATGGCTCCAAGCAGGGGTGTCTGCAACGCCTATGGCAGGTGAAGGTTTTGCCTCCCCGCGTCGCCGGGCAACATGCTATTGTTCCCCCCGGAATCCATTGTCATCTGGCCATTGTCATCCGGGGAATATTGAATGAAACGCCTTCCCCTGAGCGTTCTGGCAATTCTCGTTCTTGTGGCTTTCGTGGCCGGGGGCGCGCTTTGGCACTTGGGCGATCTGCGCGCGCAAAGCGGAACGGCGCCGCCGGCCTCTCCGAGGGGCGAGTTGGGCGGTCCATTTTCGCTCATCGATCAATATGGCATGCGCCGCACGGACATGGATTTCCGCGGAAAATATATGCTGGTATTCTTCGGCTACACGTATTGTCCGGATGTTTGTCCGACAACCCTTGCGGTGGAAGCAGAGGCGCTCGACAAGCTCGGCTCGCGTGCCGATGGCATCGTACCGATTTTCATTTCCGTCGATCCCAAGCGGGACACACCGGGCAAACTCAAATCCTATCTTGCCTCGTTCGACGCGAAGCCGCCCTCCGTGCGCCCCAGCTTCGTCGGCTTGACGGGTAACGGCGAAGAGATTGCCGCAGCGGCCAAGGCCTACCGCGTCTATTACCGCGCGCACCTGGATACGCGCACGGACGACGGAGCGAACTACTCCATCGATCATTCGAGCGACGTCTATCTCATGAGTCCGGAAGGAAAGTTCACGGCCTATTATTCACAGGGAATCTTGCCCGACGAGCTGGCCGCCGATTTGATGCAGAAGACGCTCTCGCCCCGCTGACTCGCGGTTCGATATCCTGCCCACGAGTGGACGGCCCACGAATGGACGGCGATGCCGGCATTGCGCGAGGGCTATACCTTTGCTGTCCTGCAGAGGCGCGTTATGACAGGCCACGTGGCGGAACATCGCGGGAGCGGAGCATGAAAGCATTACGGTCTACGATCGCATTGATTGCACTTTCCATCCCAAGCTCGATTGCCGCGCAAACCTCGCCAAGTGCGGCGGGCACTTACGTCATTACCCAAGGGACGGCCGGCAATACGCCGGTGACGATTTTACTGGATTCGGTCAACGGCAAGACTTGGATTTTGGGACAGGTGGATGAGGCGGGCCGTACGCTTCCCGCCGGTCAAACCGGCTCGGCGACATGGATTCCGCTTTCGTTTGCCGCGAAGGTGCCGCCGTCGCCTCCGCGATAATTGCACTCGGCCGTTA
>DASYEG010000323.1:0-2445 GCA_036499145.1 Micropepsaceae bacterium
TCCCGGCCATTTTTTTAGACCCTCATGGTGAGGAGCGCGTAGCGCGTCTCGAACCATGAGAGCCCGGCCGTGGCCGCCTCGTCCTTCGAGACGCCGCTACGCGGCTCCTCAGGATGAGGCGGAGTTAGTACCCGCGCGTGCCGTTGATCGCGCCCACATAACGCTCGACCGATTTCTCCAGCACCGATTTCGCATCCTTCGGAATGACGCGGTCGAAGTAGTGGCCGTAGATTGCCTCGAAGGCGAATGGCTTCATCGCGACGCCGATGTGCTCGACTTCCGGCGCGGAGAGCGGGATCAAGTTTGGATAGCTGCGCATGAACGACAGCCATTTGCGGTCTGTCGTGACGGTTAGAATATCACCCGAGCAGACAATGCCCTTGCCGCCCGCCCCGCCCGCGTAATGCATCACCGTGCCGCCGGGGAAATGGCCGCCGCAGCGGACCAGCGTGACGCCATCCCATAACTTCAGCGTATCGCCCTGCCACAGCTTCACCGCCGGTGACGGATTCATGATCCAGTCTTTATCCGCGGCGCTGAGATGGATTGGCGCATCGTCAAAGGCGCGGCTCCACGCACCCATCGCCGTGTAGAAATGCGGATGTGAAATCGCGATCGCCTGGATGCCGCCGAGGCCCTTGATCATCGTCACGGTCGCGTCGTTGAGCGTCGATATGCAATCCCACAACACGTTGCCGCCGGGCGTGCGCACCAATATCGCGCGCTGGCCGATGGCGAAGCCCGCGCCGATGCCGACGACGCCCGGCTCGTATTCGCAAAAGCTGTTCATGTGGCTCTGCGCGAGACCCTCGAGCGTGGTCCAACTCTGGCCGCGCGGCGGCACGTATTGCCGCTCCTCCTCGCAGATCGGACATTCGGCAGGCGGTTTTTCGGACGGTGGATATTGAGTCCCGCAAGCTGTGCAGATGAAGGCGGTCATTGCAGGCGTTTCCCCGGGGTTCTTTTGAACTGCTTATTGTGTCACCGCCGCATCATTGCTGTTAGCCTTGGCCAAGGCAATCGGGGGCCGCATGAAACATACTTGGAATAATCCTTGGACGCCGCTGCGCATTGCGGTGCTAGCGGCTGCCGCATTCGGCACGCTGTTCTGGCTCGGCTCAATCGTGCAGTGGTGGAGGATCGCGAATACACGCCGTGATGGCTTCGAGCTGATGGGCCTGATGCTGTCGACCGGATTTTTTGTTGCGCTGGTACTACCGACGTTGACGCTTGGCCTCATCGGCCGCTGGCTCGGCCTCGGCGCCATTCTAGGCTTGGCCGTGGTGGTGCTCGCCACCGATACTGTGTGGCCCTGGCTGCCGTGGTAGGAACGATGAACCACCCGGAGACGATGCCATGCTGCACAAAGCGACCCCCGAGCGGCTGAGCGCATTCTCCGACGGCGTGTTCGCCGTGCTGATAACGATTTTGGTTCTGGAGTTGCATCCGCCGGAGATGCCGACCTTCAAGGCGCTTCTGTCGCTATGGCACACATGGCTGAGCTATGCCGTCAGCTATCTTTTCATCGCCATTGTCTGGATCAATCACCATCATCTTATGCGCTATGCCACAGAGGCGACGTCTCGCCTCCTGTGGTTCAACTTCGCGCATCTTTTTTCCGTGTCGTTGCTGCCGCTCGCCACAGCCTGGATGGCGGTGAGCAAACTGGACCCGCAACCGGTTGCCTTCTATGCGCTGGTCTTCTTCCTGGTCAACGCGACTTACATCTGCCTGATCTGGGAGCTGGTCGACCGAAGCCAAACGCGCAGCGTTCCGCAAAGAGAGCGCAAGATCATGCGCGTACGGGCGATCGTGACATTGTGCTTTTTCGGCGCTGCCGTCGCGGTCGCACTGAAATATCCGCTGATAGGGCTCGGAATTTGTATCTGCTGCCTGATTGTTTATCTCAAGCCCGCACCGCCTGCGGTGCGCGATAAATCTTCCGGCTGAGCGAACAGCACGAGCACGTCCCTCACGATTTGACGGCATCACGGTGTGTCTGCCGCGGACATGCGGCATCACCCGTATTCTTTGCGGCGCCGGGTACGCCGTAGTCCCCCTCATCGCGCCCCTCAAGAAGTGAGGGGATGGAGCGCCGGGTGACGCACCTTGTAGTCAGCCGCCGCGCAAACAAGCATGCGCAGTTTGCGCCGCTTGACTGCGTTTTGTGGCGGCGGCGCGCCTTGCGATCGGCACGCTCGCCACCCGGCGCTCCACTTGCGGCGATTTCTGTCCCTGGGACCGTAACTTCCGGGCGCGCGACGGAGGATTTCTCCTCACGGGCTTCCGCCCGCCTTCGTCCGCACCACGTCCAGCCATCAAAGGCAGCCCCTCGTCGTGGGGGCGGACGGTTGCCCAAGGCCTCCCGAGTGCCGGCTTGCGAGGCCGGCCCGCGGGCGCCGCACACTTAAAGCCGGTTGCCCGGCCCCAAGCCGGAAGAGCCCT
>DASYEG010000324.1:0-2813 GCA_036499145.1 Micropepsaceae bacterium
ATAGATATTGCCGGCGGGGTCCCACGTCATGTCCGTGACCTGACGGAACAGCCCGTCGAGCGCGGGCAGCGGTGGATTGGGATGTTCGAGCGGATGGGCGCCTTCGTCCGCAGCCTCGGGCTTGCGGCCCAGCATCATCACGGGTCTGCCTTCCGGCATCTGGAACTTGATCACCATGTCCGAGCCCTTGTCGGCAACCCAAACATTGTTGTCGTGGTCGACGCGCACCGTGTGCGCAAAGGACCAGGCGTAGAGATTGTGCCCAATTTCGCGCACGAAATTGCCGTTCTGGTCGAATTCGAGAAGCTGCGCCGCGCGACCGCCATAGGCGGGCCCATTGGTGTTGCCGCGATGAAAGACGAACAGATGTCCCTGCGGATTGACCGCGACGCCCGAGACTTCGCCCAAATACATATCCTTGGGCATTTTGAGGAAATTGACATCCCCATCGAACGGAATCTCGGGCGGGTTTTCCGCCGCCAAGGCTGCCGGCGACGCGGCAAGCATGAGCAATCCGATCAGACCAAATTTCATGAATCCCTCCCTGAGCCGATGCGTGCCCGCGAGGACCGCAACTGCGCGCGAGCATAGGGCTCGATCGAAAGGATGACAATTGCGCGCCCAAGCGCGCTAGAGATCAGTCCGCCGTATCGACGGTGAAGATCTCACCCGTCTCCGCGCTCAACTGCACAACAACGGAGCGCTTCGGCGCGGCTGGATTCTTGGGGTCGGGAACCGGCTGCGAGATAATCAGCCAGACATCGCCATGACCTGTCGCCCGAAAGGGCCGTGCGATGGCGAGCTTGTCTTCGCCGCCGATCAATGGAAGGGCTGCTTTTTCCGCCAGCGCGATTGCCGTTTTCTCATCGGGCGCGACCTTGGCGTGGGCGGCATTGATCTGCGCGAACGACGGCGTGCCGATGGCGGCAGCGGAGCAAAGAACGGCCGCAAAAAGCGCGGTGCGAACGGCATTCCTCATCGACGACTCCAATTGAAAAGGCCTTACGCGCCTTATAGTCCATTCCCTCAACGGAAATGAATTCTATCACAAGGAATTTACCTTTGAAAATTAACTCCGCAAAACCGAGCGGCCCGCGTAAATCGCAGAATCACCAAGCGCCTCTTCGATGCGCAAGAGCTGATTGTATTTCGCCAGCCGGTCGGAGCGTGACAGCGAGCCGGTCTTGATCTGCCCGCAATTGGTGGCCACCGCCAAGTCCGCAATTATGGTGTCCTCGGTCTCGCCCGAACGATGCGACATCACCGCCTTGTAGGAAGCGCGATGGGCGGTCTCCACGGCATCCAGCGTCTCGGACAACGTCCCGATCTGGTTGACCTTCACGAGGATCGCGTTGGCAATGCCTTTGGCGATGCCGTCCTTCAGCCGGGCGGTGTTGGTGACGAAGAGATCGTCGCCCACAAGCTGTATCTTGCCTCCCAGCGCCGAGGTCAGCGCAGCCCAACCTTCCCAATCGTCTTCGGCCATGCCGTCCTCGATGGAAACGATCGGATAGCGCGCGCATAAATCCTGGTAGAGCTTCACCATCGCGTCCGCGTCGAGGGTTTTGCCTTCCCCTTCAAGATTGTATTTCCCGTTTTTGAAGAATTCGGTCGAGGCGCAATCGAGCGCGAGCATCACCTCTTCGCCCGGCCGGTATCCGGCTTTTTCGATCGCGCCCATGATGAAAGCGAGCGCTTCGTCGGGATTTTTGAGATTGGGCGCGAAACCGCCTTCGTCGCCGACATTGGTGTTGTGGCCGGCATCCTTGAGCTGCTTTTTCAGCGCCTGGAAGATTTCGGCGCCGGCACGCAAGCCTTCGGAAAAGCTTGCCGCGCCCACCGGCATGATCATGAATTCCTGAAAGTCGATCGGGTTGTCGGCATGGGCGCCGCCATTGACGATATTCATCATCGGCACCGGCAGGACCTGCGCCTTCGCGCCTCCGACGTAGCGGTAGAACGGCAGACACGACGACAAGGCGGCCGCTTTTGCGACGGCAAGCGAGACGCCGAGAATCGCATTGGCGCCGAGGCGGCTTTTATCCACCGTGCCGTCGAGGCGGCACATCAGAGAATCGATTCGCGTCTGGTCTTCGGCGTCCATGCCGCCAATGGCGTCGAATATCTCGCCGTTCACGGCATCGACGGCCCGGCGCACGCCCTTGCCCGCATAACGCGCGCCCCCATCGCGCAATTCATGTGCCTCATGAGCGCCCGTAGAAGCGCCGGACGGGACAGCCGCGCGGCCGGCGGAGCCATCCTCCAGGCGGACATCGACCTCGACCGTCGGGTTGCCGCGGCTGTCGAGGATTTCCCGCGCGACGATATCGACGATGGCGGTCATGCAAAGCTCCCGTGACGAGCGGCCCTTCTAGGCGATGGCCGTTGGCGCTTCAAGCCGCCGGTAGCGCTTCAAGCCAAGGGGGACCCGAAGATGAAAAACAGGTTACGCTCACCATGAGGGCTCATTCGAGGGAAAACATGCCGCTCACCTATTATCTTGCCGCCGTCGACACCATTCTTGCCTGTCTCGTCACCTTCGCGATGGGAGGCTGGAGCGGCTATCTCCGGAGCAAATACAAAATCGAAGCGCCTTCGGTTGTCGGCCACCCCGCCTTCGAGCGCGCTCATCGCACGCATATTAACACGATCGAGAATCTCGTGCTGATGATCCCGCTGCTGTGGGTCGCGAGTGTGTTCTATGGCGGCCAGATTCCATTTTGGCTCGGCCTCTTGTGGGTGGTGAGCCGCATCCTCTACGCGATCGGCTATGCGCAGACGAATGCGCAACTCCGCGAGCCGGGCGCGGGATT
>DASYEG010000325.1:0-14529 GCA_036499145.1 Micropepsaceae bacterium
AAGGCGATGCTCGGCCACGCCGACCGCACCGGCGGCGGCAACACGTCGTGGAATTCGACGCATATGAGCGCCGATTGCACCAAGGCCGGTCTGATCCGGACCGGCGGCGCAGGCCATCTTTACTGCTTCGCGATCAACTGATTTTTTCGCGTCTTCGTTTGCGAAGAAGGCTCGGGGCATCCCCGGGCCTTCTTCGTTTTGGCGGACCCGCACGAAATTTGCCAGCCACATTTGCCAGCCACATTTGCCCGCCGCCGCGAGGCGTAGGCGGGCGCAGGATCCCATGCTATGGTGGCGGCATGTTCGCGTAGGGGGCGGCCGGACCGTCGGGCCGATAAGAAGCCACGGCGGGCTGTCAGGTATTTCAGACCACATTCATCCACTGGGAGGCACGATCATGAACAAAACAATTCTTCTGTCCGCCGTTGCAATGACATTGGCCGGCGCGGGCGCCGTATTGGCGGCCCAGGCTCCAGCACAGCCCATGAGCTTCTTTATCACCAGCACGACGCCGACCGGTTCGGGAAATCTCGGCGGGCTCGCGGGCGCCGACAAGATTTGCCAGGACCTCGCCGCGGCGGCAGGCGCCGGCGGCAAGACATGGCATGCTTATCTCAGCACACAGCCCGCCAACGGCATGCCGGGCGTGAATGCCCGCGGCCGCATCGGCGCGGGCCCCTGGTACAATGCCAAGGGCGTGATGATCGCCGCCAACAATGGCGATCTGCATGGCGACAATCAGCGCGACCGCAACAACATCCAGAAAGCCAACATGCTGACCGAGAAAGGTGAGCTGATCAAAGGCTTCGGCGACATGCCCAATGAGCACGATATCCTGACGGGTTCGGACTCCGACGGGCGCGCATTCCCCGCCGGTCTCGACACCACCTGCAACAATTGGACCTCCGACGGCGCCGACCACAAGGCGATGCTCGGTCATGCCGACCGCAGCGGCGGCGGCAATGTGTCGTGGAATTCGGTGCATATGAGCGCCGATTGCACCAAGGCCGGTCTGATCCGGACCGGCGGCGCAGGCCATCTCTACTGCTTTGCGATCAACTGATTTTGTCACGTTTTCAGTTACAGGAAGGCTCGGGGTGCATCCCCGGGCCTTCTTCGTTTTCATCCCGCCTTTCAGCGCGACGTCATTTCAGCGCACCCGTGTGGCGCGCTTTCATCGCCATGTTATGGTGAATCGCATGAAACCGGCTTGGGCAATGCCGAGGCATTGCCTGGGAAGAAACACCGCAACGAGACTTAGCATTCACGGGGAGGGCGCAAGCATGACCGCCAAATGGACCTTTCTTTCCGCCGCAACCGTCACACTCATCGGTTCTGCCGCCGTGCTGGCGCAAGGCCAACCGGCAGCACCGCAGCACGCGATGACGTTCTTCATCGCCGGCGCCGTTCCAGGCACCGGCAATCTCGGGGGGCTCAAAGGCGCGGACAAGATTTGCCAGAATCTGGCAACAGCGGTGGGCGCGGGCGCGCACACCTGGCACGCCTATCTCAGCCAGCAGGCGCAAGGCACCCTGCCGGCGGTGAATACGCGTGGGCGCATCGGCCCGGGGCCCCTGGTACAATGCCAAGGGCGCGCTGATCGCCTCCAGCGTCGCCGATCTGCACGGCGACGCTCAGCGCGACCGAAACAGCATTCAGAAGATCAACGCGCTGGATGAGCACGGGGCCATGATCAAGGGTTTCGGCGACATGCCCAATGAGCATGACATGCTGACGGGATCGGATTCCGATGGGCGGGCATTCTCGAACGCCTTCGACACCACCTGCAACAATTGGACCTCCGACGGCGCCGATCACAAGGCGATGCTCGGCCATGCCGATCGCTAGGGCGGGGGCACCACCTCGTGGAATTCGGCCCATATGAGCCGCGATTGCACAAAGGCGGGGCTTATCGCGACCGGCGGGGCGGGGCACTTCTATTGCTTCGCGGTCAACTGACGCGCCACCGCCGTGCACCGGCCACATTGCAAAAGGTCCGGGATGTTCCGACCTTTTGTTCGCCGGTGCTATTCTTGACCTTTGCGCGAAAGCCCCGGCCTGGGCTAGGGTCGCCGGCCATTGCTCGCACCCGTAGCTCAGCTGGATAGAGTGCTGCCCTCCGAAGGCAGAGGTCACAGGTTCGAATCCTGTCGGGTGCGCCAATAATTTCAGTCACTTATAATTTTCCGAGGCACTCTCACAGGAGCGCAGGCCGCTTACGTCAAGACCAGACTGTCGATCAGCGCGGCCACCGAATCGGCACGCTCCAACGCCCAGACGGTATCGGCGATGCGCCCGATCTGCGCGGGGCTCAGAAGCGTTTTGGCGTTGCGCGTGAATTTCGCTTCCGCATCGGCGCGCTGCATGGGACGGCCCGCGAATCCCGGCAGATCGTCAACCCGTTCGCCGATCACACGGCCATCGTCGAGTGTCGCCGTGACGCTGTTCGGACTTTGCTTCGGGACCAGCGCGGTCATGGCCGCGTCTTCGCGCACGGTGATCAGCTTTCTGAGGGCCGCGGCTTTGGGATCGCTCAGAGCAGCGCGCGCGTAACTCGCCGTCGTGATCGTGCCATCGAGCATCGCGCGCGCCACGATATAGGGCAGGCTGTGGTCTGCGGTCTCCGATGTCGTCGGCGCCCAGCGTTCGGGCATGCTGCCGGCCATTAGCCAGCCGAGATGCGTCGATTTCACGTCGATGGCGCGGATGCGCGACAGATCGCCGACGGCCTGGGCAACCTTCGCGGCGGCCGGAATCGCAGTTTGAGTCTGCGCCTGCGCCGGATAGGATTTGATGAAGCAATCATGGATCAGAAAACCTTTGCCGTGGCTCCCAAAGGCGGCGGTATCGATGTCGAGCCTGCCTGACACCTGTTTGAAGAATCCCGCTTCGCCTTCGAAGATCGGCGATGGCCCGGTGATGCCGGCGCGCGCCAGTTGAGCCGCGAAGACGGCGCTACGCGCCGCCTCGGGGCCGGCCAACCCTTTCCAATTCGAGAGCGTGCCGAGCCGGGTCTGGTTCATCGCGAGATGGCCGCTCAGCGCGAGATTCACGGCTTGCGTGAGACGCTCCGGTGGCAGTTTCATCAATCTGCCCGCGGCGAGCGCGCCGGAAATCAGGGCATAGTTGGGATGATCCCAGCCGCGCGAGTCGAGATACACCGCATCGAGAAAGCGGCCCTCGATCTCATAGGCCAGCACAATGGCGAGAAGGAACTCGGCGCCGGAGGAACCCGCCGCTTCGGCCGCGGCAAGGCAGGCCGCGACATTGTCACTGGGGTGGCCGGTGCCGCGTCCGACATAGACATCGTTGATGTCGTCGGCGCGAACGGCCGCGCCATTCGCGAACGCCGCCCATTCGAGCGTCGCACGCCGCTTGGTCCCGAGAATCGTTGCCGCGCCGCCGTCATTGGCGAAAGCAAGCTCGCGTATGGTGCCGACCGTCCCTTCCTTGAAGGCCGCCAGCCCGCAACCGAGCGAGTCGAGCAGATGCACTTTTGCCCGCTCGATCGTGGACCCATCGAGATCGGTAATGCGAACGGAATCGGCATAATCGGCAAGGCGGCGGGCCAACGGAACTTCACCGGCCTGGGGCTTCACCGTCTGAGGCGAAGTCTGGGCCAAGGCCGGAGACGCCGCGGCGCTGGCCATTGCGGCAAGGAGAAAGCGGCGATCGAGATCCATGGCTATATTCCTCAGCCCGAGAGCGCGACGCTAGCATTTGGCTCCATTGCACGAAAGCTTGGGACCCTGTTTGTAAAACCGTGTTTCTCTTTGTTCAGCCAAGCGTTTTTGCGAGGTCTGCCAGTTCGGCGATGATTAACTTGGCCGCCGCGGCGACCGCCGCTTCGTCTTGATCTTCCTGCGTCTGTTCGTCCTTGTAGGTCTTGGTGGCGTCGGTGAGCTGCTGCTTGAGTGCCGCATCGGCATCCAGGACTTTCTTGAACGCCGCCGACTTCAGGAGCGCGTTGATGTCCGAGCGGTCCGCGGCGCGCGCGGCATCGCCCGCCCGCAGCCTTTGGGACGCATCGGAAAGACCGCTGCGGACGAGCTGCTGGAAATCGTCGAATGTTCCGCTCCCCACCGGATCGCCTTCGGTTGCGTTGAAGTTCGGCGCGTCGGGAATGAGGATCACGGTCCCCGCCTTCATATTGTTGATGTCCAGATGCGGGTTCAGCGCCTGGAGCTGCTGAAGCGCGGATTCGGTCTGGGCGGCGGTGGCTTTGCCTGCGACCACGCGGCTGAGGATCGACTGGCTGCTGGAGGCTTTGGTGATGACGAGCGTGCGCATGATGTTGCCTTTTTCTTGAGATTAAGCGCGCAGATTGAGAGCGTCCCACGGGGCCGGCAATGCGCCGGGAATCCCTATGATGCCGGTCGTGATATTGCCGAGCACCGCTGCGGATTTCGTACCCGTGATCTGGATCGAGACTTCGCCGCCACGGACGCGATTGGCGTTCACGATGGCGGTGCTCGTCGTCAACATCACGGCGGCCTTTAAATTGAGATGCGCATCCACGCGATTGTCGTTGAACAGGCATTCTCCCGCGGCGGAGATTTGGACCGCCGGCGTATTGCCGCGCGCATTGAAAACATTTGCGATCACTGAACCGCGCGCCGGCTCGACACCCTGCGCACCCGCGGCCGTCAAAGTGCTGACGAGAGCCGCGACATAGGCACGGCCCGCGCCCAGCACCAGGACGTGGGTGCTGTCAACGCTGACCGTCGTCACGGTGCCTGCCCGCGATGTGAGGTTTTGCGGATCGATATCGGCGGCGGCGAGTGCGAACCACTCCCCGTTCGTGGCCTGTTGAATGGCTGCACCGGAATCGCGCTGCACCTGATTGTTGGTGACCTCGAACTCGGAATAGGGCGCACGCAACATGATGGCCGCAGCGGAGCCGAGGAAGTCCCCCTGCGGCGCGATGTCGGTGATTTCGTTTCCAAGCACGCGCACGCGCGCCACGCCAACAGCCAGGATCCCCGCACGCAAGGAGGATTGTTGTGACGCGCCGCCCACGATGCGGATCGTATTGCCGGCAATGGTGGCGGTCTGAGCCCGCGCCACGCCAATGGCCGTGATCATCGCGGTGCTGGCGTCCCCCGCGGCGGGACCGATGTTGCGCAAATGATTGTTCTCGATGGATACGGATCCCGCATTGGCGTTGTCCGTTGAAACAATGCCATTGCCGCAATCATCAAGGATATTGAGCTTGACGATCAGATCGCTCGCGGGCGCACCGATCGCGATGCCTGTGCCAAATCCAGACAATTGATTGCCGAGAATCTGGCACTGATCCGGTCCGCTCTTATCCAATCCTGTCGCTAGCGCGATCCCCACCGTCGCGGCGCGTGCCGCGGCGGCCGGGTTACAGGTGAGTTTGTTGGCTTCGATCCAGAGCCCGTCGACGCTGGCCGCGATGCCGCTACCGGTGATGTTGAAGCTGTTACGACCGATGACCGTGGAAGAACCGGCCGCCCCCAGCCCGAGCGCGGCGACCGCACGTTCGCGGCAACCGGCAATTTCGTTTTTGCTAATATGCGTGCTCATCACATGCAGGGTGGTTCCGGCAAATGTGATAGCCTGGCGATCACACCAGAGAACATTGCTTTCTATGGCGAGCGCGGCCGTCAGCAGGAAGCTTGCCACCGCGGGGTCTCCGGTCATCGGTGGCGCCGCGACGGGATCGTTCGCCATGATCCCGAATTGCGCGAAGATCGCGTTGTCGCGGATTTCGGCGCCCGCGACGATTCCTTGCAGCGCAATCGCGGAGCCATGGAAGTCGGTGTTCCCAAAAACCGCGATCACCAATTGACGCAGAGAAAGCCCGATGGCCGTGCGCACCGTGATGGCCGCTTGCTGCCCCAAGGACACGATCGCCAGATTTTCGATCGCCACCGCGATGCAGCTCTGCAGGTTGAAGACGCCTGCCGGACTCACCAAGGTCGTGGCCGGTCCCTGTCCGCGAATGCGCAACGAGCGCGAATTGAGGAGGCGCACGGCGTCCTGCAGCGCGTATTGACCGGGGCCGAGACAGACCGTTCCGCCGGTCGCGCTCAATTGGTTGACCGCATCCTGGATAGTGAACTGACCGCTTTGATGGGATTCGGCGGTCACACAGGCGGTGCAGCCACAATCATGTCCTTCGACCTGCGGCGGCCAGGGGTGGCGGCAATCCGTCACCGCGCCCGCGGCCACATCCCAGATGCCGAGCCGGGCAAAATGATGATGGATGCCACGCGGCGGCGCGGCGTCCAGAATCTCGACACTGGCATCTGCGGTGCGCGCGGCGAACACCCAATAATCGCCCGCTTGGAACCCGGCCGCTCCGGCGGACGAGAATTGGACGGTGACGCCGTTTTCGAGCAGCAGGGCGATGTTCGCGGCCGGCATGGCGATGACGCCGGTGGAACCGGACGCATCGAGATCCTGCACCTGAACGGGTGTGCCGCTGGTATCGGTCCGGAACACGAGCCCCTGCTGATCCCAACGGCGCACGCGTGTATGGCGCGAAATCGGAAAATTGCTGTCGGGAAAGCTTGCCGGCAGCATGCTCGCCGGCAGCGCGGGCGTGAATTGGATTCGCCGTGTCGCATCGTCCACGGTGATACGGCGGATCTCGCCGGGCGCTTGGGCGAATTCGCGCACATCGTCGGTGATCTCCACCCAATCGCCGGTGTTGAACCGCAGCACGTCGTCGCGTCCGAGCGTTTGCAGTTCCAGCTCGGTCGCCGAAATCATGCTGGCGACATCGCTTCCCACGCTCAGATTCTCGCGGGACCATTTGATGGTGGCACTCCCGCCGGGCTGGCCCGGATCGTGGATTTCCACGCGGTAGAGCTGGTTCTCCAGCCCGCGATAACCACCTGTCGGCGGCAGCTCGCAGGGGTCGTCCACCACCGCGACATCGAATGTGCCGGTGGTCAGCCTGCCCGCGGACGGCGCAATGATCCCACCCCAGCCCGGAACATCGGCATCGGGCGTCGCACAGGTGACGGTGCTTCCCACATCATTGGCAAGCACGCGCACCTGCCAGACGGTCTGGAGGCGTGACGTCGTATCCACACCGACGGCGGTCTCCACGAGCGAGGGCTGTTCCAGGCTCGTGACTTCGCGATCCCACACATCGAGATAGACGAGATGGCGCCCCGCGGTCGGCAAAACCGGAGGGTTCGGGAGATAGGGCTGCGCCGTATAGTCGATTTTGTCGGTGTATTGCAGTTCCGCGAGCAGATCGTCGAACATGCGCTTCGCCGGATCGGCGGAAACCGCGCCGTGATTCTCCGCAAGCAGGCCATCGACATACAGCCGGCCCTTGCCGATCTGAAGCGCCGTTCCCGCGAGACTGATCTTGAACGCATCCGGCGTCGTCGAGGAGACCGTCGCGCGCCCAAGCGTATCGCTCGCCAGCGCCCGCAACCGCCGGTCTAGAATCGCATTCAGCTCGTTGAAGTCGGCGTCGAGAAGAACGCGCCCCTGCTGAAGCTCCACGCCCGCATAATCGAGCAACGGATTTGCACGAACTCTTGAAAAATCGGCGCCCATGGCGGTCCTCCAGACAGATTCGATTCAGGTGGCGTAGAACACGCCGGCGTGAAGCCCGAAGCGCAGATATTCATCGAGCCGGATGCGCAAATTGGTTTCGCGTTGCGGTTGGAAAAGCGAATGCAGAACGCCCATCTCGCTTTCGTCGTCAGCGCCTTGGCGAATTGCGGGATCGGTGGCGTGGCGGAGTTGCCCATAGGCCGGATCGCCAAAGCGCAAGGAGGTGAAATGCGGCTGCACCGAAGGGTGATCCTTGTCGGGTACGCAACGAAAGCGGCGCGGGGTGATCGAGCCGGACGGCACGTAGCAGAAACGCACACACCCTTCCTGCCGCCGCTCGGCGATGATGGGTGCCGCCCATGTCTCGCCGATGGAATCCGCAAGGCGTGCGAAAAATATGCTGTTCGACGCAAGTTGAAGCAGCTTCGTATGAAGCTTGCCGACAATCGTGCACTGCCGGATGGTCAGCGTGCCCCCCGGACCGCCCGCATTGTCGCCGTCATACGCGACGCTCTCGGGCCTGCCCGCATCCACGATGCAATCGGTCATGGTGAGTGTCGCATCGCCGGCGATCACAAGCGGCCCCGTGATGCAGCGCTCCAGCGTTACGCGCGCGAAGGGGTGTTCGACGATCAGGCTCGGCACGTCCGGCGAAACCGCGCTGCCGTCGGGGTTGAGCGCAAGACCGGGAACAAGCGTGCAGTCGCGCAAGATCAGCTCGCGCGTTTCATCGTCGGCGGCCGCGGGCAGGCGCAAGGCGCCGCCGCTGAACACCAGACCATCCAGCACAAGCTGCCCACGCGCGCCGACGGCGAGCGTCACCTCGCCGCCCGCAGCGATCAGCGGACGCGTGGAATCCATTGCGGCGACAACAACCTCAAGACCGGGCGCGCCCGCAGCCAGGACATCATCCACCTTGAACACCGGCGTCTGGGCATAGGTCAGGCTGTCGCCGATCAAAAGCCGGCCCCCGCCGGAGATGGCATCGAGTTCGGGCTGCAGCGGATTACCGCCCGCAATGGTGCGTTGATTGGCCTGCTCATCGCCTTGCGGCGCGCGCTCATATTCGCCACCGCCGATGGCGCTCGTCACCCCATAATAGAACGTCGCAAGCAATGGCCCATCGGACGGCACACCGAGCAGGACCCGCCCGCGTTCCGGATCGAAGCCAATGGTTCCGGCCGGAACCGAATCCTCGTGGTTCCAGCCGATGACATTTCCGCCCGCATCCAGAATATCGCGCAGATCGCAAACCCGCACCTGGCCGATCGGCACAAGCGAAGGCGGCGTGCCGGGACGCATGAACACGAGGCTCTCGCCATCGCCATAATCATCGTCCAGAATCGCGTCGGGCGCCGGTACGGTGCTCGCCTGCGAGGCGCGCACGGCAAGCGCCATCAGACGGACGGACAGAGGTTCGGGGACATTGATCGGCTCAGCCAGATGCGTGATGTCATCTTCGGTTTGGGCGTGGCGGAAGAGACTCAGATCGGCGCCGAGCGGATTGACGCGGAATTTGCGTCCCGTCGTGTCCGCGGCATCGGGCGTCAGCGGAACGGCACTTAAGGGAAGCGAAAGCAGCCGCCACAGGAAAATGCCGATGTTGGGGATGTTGTAGCGCCCCGAACCGCCTTCCGGCCGGCGCATTTCCGTGGTGTGCGCGAACGCGTTGAAGGGCCCGCCCTGCAGAAAATTCGCCCCCATATCGCGCAAATCGGCGGTCGCGTAAGCCTGCGGACGGATGTGCTTCATATATTGGCTGGTGGCGAGCTCTTGAAAAAACTCCACCGCATGGGCCGGCCAGCTCGTCACGTCGCTCGCCAATTGTTCGAGCATCAGGGCCGTGCCCTTGCGGCGGCGATAAGCGATGGTGTTGGCAACCTCGGCGCGGGGCGAAGCGATTTTCGGCGACACGCCATGCAGCGGGCGATAGCCGATCAGATCGCCGATATAGGGCGCCACCCATTGCGCGCAGGTCTCGATGAACTGATCGTCGTAAAGCTGGTCGAGATTTTCTTCGAGCGCTGAGAATTCCTTGGCAAGCGCGCCGATGAGCGCGCGCAACGGTTCGCCGGACGCGGCGTCGCGCAGACGGTACACCGCCGGCAGGAGCGCGTAGAGACGATCGGCCGTGAGGCTCGTCATGTCATCAGCTCCAATTGATCGAGTGGTCCGGAATCGAGCGTCAAAAGCTCAGCCGGCAGCGCGAGCCCGCTTGCCACGCGCATGCGCGAGGCGAGCAGGCGGATTTGCTTGGACGGGTTGGTCTGCGGCAAGGGCTGCGTGCCGCCGTAAAGCCGGGTGAGGTCGACCGCGACGACACCTGGGACATTTTGCGCAACCGCGATACAGTCGGATTGCTGAACCGGCTGACCCAGGGCGCGCTCATCGAACGCGTAATGGGCCCGAAGCGCCGCCTCGACCGCAGCGAGAACGCTTTTGGAATCATAGGCTGGATCGCATTTGACCTTCAGTCCGATGCGGAACGTGCTCGCCTGAAGCGCCAGCAGCACAATTGTCACATGCGGATCGCCGCTCGCTTTGAGCGCGGCAAGAAGATTGGTCCAGGTCGGGCTCGCGGTTGTCAGCGGCGGCGTGCCGTCAGGCCCGGCAATGGTGATGGCGACGACCGGACCGGCGGGAAGTTGGAGCACCCCGGCCTGGGCTTTGGCGATGCCGCTGAAAGCGCGCGCGAAATCCTCATAGTCCAGCAGAGATACCGCACGGCCGAGCGTGCGTGTGGTGATCGGAATGCTGTCGCGCGCGGCGTCGGGACTTTCCGGATCGGTGCCGCCTTGCGCGGTCAGGGGATTGCTGGCGCTCTTCAAACCCAGCGGACGCGTCATGAGCTGCGTCAGCGCGCCCGCCGCCACGTTGCCGTCGACGCCCAGCCCCTTGCGGTAGGCCGCGCGAATGTTGTTGACGCCGCTCGGCAGGCGCGCGCCCGCAACGCCATCGCCGAACACCACGAATTCGCGGCCCTGCTCATCGATCGCGAGCACAAGTGCGCGTTCGGTTGCGCCTGCGCCATACATCGTGCTGCGTTCCGTCCAGGCGATGTCGCCGACGCGCACCGTGAGTTCGGCCGCAGCCCCGATCTCGTTCGCGGCCGCGCGATAGGTGAGGGGCAATTGCTTCAGCTCGAAGCGCTGAAAGCTCTGGCTCGCATTGCCCGCGCCGAGAATCTGCGAAACCGATTCCCCGTGTGAGGCAAGCGCGACATTGGCGTACACCACGACGCTATCGCGCGTCAGGGCGTCCGAAAGCGGCGGCGCGATCTCAAGTTCACAGCGGGTGGCATCGATTGCGTGGGCGGCGACCAATGTCGCTTGCACGATCACCGCGGCGCCGTCGCTGACACGATTTCCGCGCACGAGCAATTTGCGGCCCGGCAGAAGCCCATCGGCGGGCGTGGCCACGGGCACACGTTCCAAAACGGCATCATCGACCGGATATTGCGTGAATGTCAGCCCCTCGCTTGCGGCGAAGACGCTCGTATCCCGCACAGGCGTTCCGGTGGTGGTCTGGAATTTGGCGTAATTCTCACCAGCCATCTGCACCCGCGTCAGCTTGCCGGAAATCCCAAATTCGGCGCGCGACACTTCAGCGACATTGGTCACCTTGTACAGTTCGACATAGGTTCCCGACGGCGCGGGTTCGTTTGGATAATTGAAGCCCGCCTTGGCGAGAACGACATAGCCATCATTCTGCACATCGGAATAGACGGTATCGAGATCGACGTGACCTCCTGTCGTGGTTGCGCCAAGTGGGGACAGCACATAGGCCGGCCAGTCGCCTTGATCGGAGGTGCCGCCGAAATGCGCCACATAATCGATGCGGTACGAACCCGGCATCGCACGCCAGATCGGCGCGTTGTGGCCGAAGATCGCGGCCCGCTTGCGCAGCACGAAGGCCTGCGGGTTCTGCGCTGGATTCTTGAAGGGCTCGATCGAGCCCAGGCCGCGTTTCCAGGTCACCTTCGTGCGATTGTTGTCGGGCTGCAGCTCGACCGTGTCGATCACCCGGAAGTCCCAATTGTTGGTGTTCTGGTTGTTGAGGAACTCGTCCCCCAGGAACACCAGGGCGTCGCCGGATTTGAGATTGTTCCGTACACTGTCGAAATAGGTGACGGTGTCGTCGCGCCCGGGACGACGGATCTCGCTCATCCAGGAGCGCATCGCGTTCCATGCGGGCCGTGCCTCCGCCAGCGCCTCGACGGTCTCGAAGGTTTGCGGCTTTTCGCCAGGCCCCGGCACGCTCTGAACCTTGAACCCGATATCGAGCCCGAGACTCGAAGGCACGCCAGTGACGAAATTGCCGGGCTCGGGCGCGAGCGATGGCGGGGCCACCGGCGGGGTTTCGAGCGCGAAGGCGAGCCAGGTTTCCGCGGCCACGCCGGGGCGCAAACGATAGCCGACGAGCTTGCCCATCTCCTGCAGCGAGACGCGCTCCTTGGCCGTACGCAGATAGGATTCGTTGGCGATGCGCTCCTGATAAAATGTGAGCACATCGGCCGAACAGGCGAACGCATCGATCAGGCCGATGGTGAAATCATCGTCATCGCGCGTGCGCAAATCCGCGAGCGCGGAGAAATCCGAAGACGACAGGCGGGCGTGGAGGCTGGCGCGGAACTGCGCATATTCGCCAATGCGATAGGCGATGGAGGACAGGCCACCGCGATTCTCCACCGCTTCGGGCGTTTCCGCCTGGATGCCGTCGCAGCAATCGCAGCAATCGTTCAACGGCGGCGGAATGTGGGGCTTCAGATCCGGAACGGGCGTGCTCATTTGCCGCCTCCAGCTTGGAGCGTCAGCCGCCCGTCCTCGGGGAAATTGGGATCGTTGGCAAGCTGCGCGATTTCGAGTGCGCCGATCGGAATGACACCTTCTTCAAGCGCGGTGGAATTCGGAACGCCAAGCCGCTCGAAAATATCGACGCGCACCGAGTCCACCCCTTCGACCGCTTGGACCGCTGCGATGACCCGGCTGAGATAGGCGTCCTGTCCGAACGAGAAATTGTCCGGATGGAACAGACCAAGACTGCCGTCAGGCAGCGCCTGGCTGGAAAGTACTTGGGCAACCGCCGCCAGCACATCGGCGCGGAAATAATCGGGAAGAACGCAGATATGCAGCGCGACGTTCAGCGGCACATAGCGCGGCGGCGCGATCTCGAGATCGTAGCCTGCCATGCGGAAGCGTTCGAGGTGACGGCGCAAGCGCCCCGCGAAGATCGCGTCGATGTCGGCGCCGCCCAACCGGTCCGGCGTCACAAACACGGTGTACCAGCTTCCCGTCCAGCGGAACGTCGCCGCCGCATCCTGCACTTCGGGCAGACGTTCGGCGGCGGCCGCGTAATCGGCCGGCGTCACCGCCCGCTCTTGTGTCCGGAAGGCTTGCGGTGCATCGCGGCGCGCGGCTTCCATGTCCTCGGGCGCGACACCGCCCGCCGCCGGCATCGGATTGGTGAGGTCCGTAAAGGTCCCGTTCGCCATGCTCACGATATGAGCGATGGCATCGGCGCCGACATTACCCGCGACACCGTTGCCGATGCGATAGGTGGTAAGGAAACTGGTTCCGGGATCGGGCCGTTTGCCGCGATCGTCGTCCCCGAAGCGGATAAGGGCGATGCCGCTGTTCTCGATCTCCACGACGAAATCGGTGGCGTCCTCCGCACTCGCCATGAGATCGCGGCGCGGCGTCCAGAATTCCGTCACCGGACCGAGCGTGCCTTTGAGTGACGCGATCCGCGGCGTGGCGCTTCTCGGGTCGATCGTCAGGAGCGAACTGGCGGGCCACCATGCATCGTCGGCGCTAATCGGCACCGCGAGCAGATCGGCGATGTCGAAGCCGTGCGTCAGGGGTTCCTGTGAGAGGGCAGGGCGGAAACGTGGCGGAACGACGATGGGCGCCGGTGTGTCGCAACAAGCGCCGGGCGCTGCGTTCGAGATTTCCAGCGTGTGCGGAGGCACTTGGCCGAGCGTTTCGCCGGCGATAGTGCGCCCGTGATCGGCCAGCACGATATTGCCGAACGCCATGCTGATCTTGAGCTCCGGGCGCGCGGTAACCGACAGACACAGCGGGAATGGCAGCGCGTCGGCGGCATCCCAGGTGATTTCGGTGACATCGACAGGACCATCGACCGGCGGTTCGTTGAAGAGCTGCCCCGAGGGGTCGCTGGAAAGCGTGACGGCGGTGAGCCGCACCGCCCAGCGATGCGAGCGGTCGGCATCTTCGGGTTTGAACGTCGTGGGGCTTATCATCTCCTGGAACACCAGGATGTCGCCGGGTTTCAACGAAACGACGTGGCCCGCGAGCGTGGCGCTGGTCGTGCCGCGCGGCAGACAGCATCCGCCGTCACCCCAGCTATAGAAAAAGATTTGGTTCAGGCGCTCGTCCAGGATCGCGGCGTACTGGGTTTCGAAGATCTGGGCGCCGCCATTGATGGCATCGCGCAACGCCTGACTGTCCGGCGCGATCACCGTACCGAGATTGGCAATTCGGGTCAGCAATTGCGTGCCGGAGGGCAGGGCCACATTCTGCCCAACCACATCGAAATGCACGAAGGCGCGCGCATTGCAGCCTTCGTGGAGGAAATAATCCACCAATCGCGCATGACGGCGGACAGAAACGCGCTGACGCGCCGTCGCAAGATAGGCTTCGTTGGCGATCGCATCCTGGCGGTAAGAGAGATTGTCGGCCGCGTAGGCGAGCAACTCGACCAGGGCCACGCCCAGATCGGCGGGGGAGCGTTCCGTCCAGCCCGGTGTCAGCAGACTCAACCGGTCGAGCATCAACCGCCGGAAGCCCTGATAGTCCTTGGCGAGATAGTCGATCTCGGGACGGACGATCGAGTCGGGCGGACAGGCGGGATTTTGCGCGCAGTCGAAATCCGACGGACATTCCACTTTGAAGGAGAATTCGATGGACGACAGTTTGGGGTCGAAACCCGCCGGTGGATTGTCGCTGCCGGAATTGGCGACAATGG
>DASYEG010000326.1:0-10247 GCA_036499145.1 Micropepsaceae bacterium
CATGCGCTGGCCTTTGCAGCAGGTCGTAAAGGCATTGAGCGCTCGCACACCCAGATCGAGTTTGCCGCCGAGACGCGCGCGTGCATGGGCCGAAGGCGGCGCGGCACGCAGCGGATAAGCCTCCATCCCGCAAACCAGCGGTCCCTTGCCATCGGTCGCATTGCCGAACGCGTCGATGACGCGCCCCAGCCAGGCCCGGCTGGGATAGATTGCCGAGACGTTCTCCTCGAAGGTCGCGCGTGCTCCGAGCGTGATGCCCTCAAGTTGACCGAACGGCATCGCGAGCGCGCGTCCGTCGCGGAAACCCACAACTTCGCAAGGGGTTTCGCGATTGTCCGCGCCAGAAATCCGCAGACGTCCGCCCAGGCCAATAGCGCCGGAGGCGCCTGTCACTTCGACCAGCAGCCCCTCAACCCGGGCGACACGTCCGAAACGGGTGAGGCGCGGCAAACCATCGATGGCTTCAATTAAGGCTTGCACACGACCTCCGGAAAAGCCCAAAGCGGCCGGGTGACTCCCCTGGCCGTCATTTGTACTTTGCCGCATAGGGTTTAAGCGGCGGTAAACTTAACAAGCTAAATCAACGACATATTACCAAAATCCCCCCCTCTAGCCCGACATTAAGGGTTGGGGGTATGATTCCCTGGGGAATGGAAATTTAATCTTAACCATTTCCGTTTAGGGTTTGGACATCGGTTAACCACGACGGCCAAAACGCGTCTGGCAAGGGGAATTAAGGACAATGCGCGTGCTCCTGATCGAAGATGACAGCGCCATGGCTCGAAGCATCGAGCTGATGCTGCGCTCAGAGGGTTTTAACGTCTACACGACGGACCTCGGCGAGGAAGGCATCGACCTCGGAAAGCTTTATGATTACGACATCATCACACTCGACCTGTCGTTGCCGGACATGAGTGGGTTCGAGGTCCTGAAGTCGCTGCGGCTGGCCAAGGTCCAGACGCCGATCCTCATTCTCTCCGGCAATGCCATCGTCGAAGCGAAAGTGAAGGCGCTCGGCTTCGGCGCCGACGACTACATGACCAAGCCGTTCCACAAGGATGAACTGGTCGCGCGCATCCAGGCGGTTGTGCGCCGCTCCAAGGGTCATTCGCAATCGGTCATCACCACCGGAAAGCTGACGGTCAATCTCGACGCCAAGACGGTGGAGGTCGACGGTTCGCGCGTGCATCTGACCGGCAAGGAATATCAGATGCTCGAGCTGCTTTCGCTTCGCAAGGGCACGACCCTGACCAAGGAGATGTTCCTGAACCATCTCTATGGCGGCATGGACGAGCCCGAACTCAAGATTATCGACGTCTTCATCTGCAAACTGCGCAAAAAGCTCGCGGTCGCGTGCAATGGGGAGCATTATATCGAAACCGTCTGGGGTCGCGGCTATGTGTTGCGCGATCCCGATGAGAAGATTGCCGCCTGAGATTTCCTGGTTGTCGAGGGCTGGAAGAGGCGCGCGAAATACCGCGCCTCTTTTTTTTGCTTATCCGAAGGCGGCTGCGCGCGACATTTGGGCGCGCGCGGCTTTCATTGTGATGGCTCTGCCCGGACGCTCGGACGCGAAGCTGCTGCCCGATCCCAGTGTGGTTTCCGCCGAACCCAACACCAGATAGCCATCGTCGGCCAATGTGTCCGACAGGCGGTCGAGGATGCCCGTCTTGGTGGCGGAATCGAAATACATCAGGACATTGCGGCAGAAGATCACATCGAAGGGGCCGAGCGACACAAACGGATCCAGAAGATTGAGGACGCGGAACACAACCCGGCTGCGGATGCCGCTGCGGATGCGCCATTCCTTCGCTTGGGGCCGGAAATGATTCGCCAGCATCTGCAGCGGCAGGCCGCGCTGCACCTCACCATGGGTGTAAAGTCCCGTCTTGGCGCGCGCGACCGCATCGGCACTGACGTCGGTGGCGAGAATGTCGATGTCCCATCCGGCGAATTGCGGCAGACGCGCGAAGATCATCGCAATCGAATAGGGTTCCTGGCCGGTGGCGCACGCCGCCGACCAGATCGCTATGCGCCGTTTGGCCATGCGGGACCGCAATAGCCGCGGCAGCAACGTGTCTTCGAAAGATTTGAACGCGGCGGAATCGCGGAAGAAAGAAGTATCGCGGATGGTCATCGCTTCGATCACCGCGCGCGTGAGCGGTTCATTGCCGTATCGAAGATCTGCGACGAGGTGGGACACGTCCGCGAAGCCGTGCAGCTCCGCCACCGGCTGAAGCCGGCTCAGGATGAGATTGGCCCTGTCTTGCGTCACCACCAGCCCGGAGGTTCGCTTCATGAGTTCCGCGAGGAACCGGAAATCCTCCTGCCGCAACGGCATGGGTTTACATCAATCCCGCTTCGGCAAATTTCGCCTCGACGATGTCCTTGTCGAACGGCTTTACGAGATATTCGTTGGCGCCCGCGCCGATGGCATCGGTGATATGGGCGATGTCGTTTTCGGTTGTGCAATAGACCACAATCGGCTTGCCGCCCTCGGGCTCGCGCCGGAGCGCGCGCAGGAACTCCATACCGGACATGGCCGGCATGTTCCAATCGAGCAGGATGGCGTCGGGCATGCCGCGCCGGCAGACATCGAGCGCCGCGGCGCCGTCCTCGGCTTCCTCGACCTCATATTGGAGTTCCTGCAGAATCCGGCGCGCGATTTTGCGCAAGACGCGGCTGTCGTCCACGATCAGGCATTGCTTCATGACATGTTCCTTCCCGACTCCTTCGTCCATAGTGACAGGGCCGGGTAAACACGGGCTGAACTCGGGGAGCCGGCATCACGGTGCGGCCACGGATTTTTGCGAAGACAGCCGCGGAGCTAGCCCGCGGTAAAGGACACTTCGTTCGGAAGGCACGCGATGGTCAGCCGGGCATCGAGGGTCTTGGCAAGCTGATAGGTGAGATAGGGCTGGATCGAGCGGCCATCGAGCAAACCCTCCGGTTCGCCCGAAAGGGCGCGCTCGACTTCGGACATGAGCCGTACCACCGTCCCGGTCCCGATGACCCTGAACGCCGGTGCCTCGGGAGTGCCTGATGTTTCGACGATGATACGCCCGCCCCGCGGCAGGCAATCCCCTGTGGCAAGCACGGCATTCATGAGGAGCTTGGCCCAGTCCTTGGGCCAATTGGTGGGCTCGGCCTGCCACAAAAGATCGATTTTGCCGCCTTTCAGCAAGCCGTTCATGATGCGGCCCACCTCGCTCAGATCGAGTTCCGCGCCCGCCGAACCCGCAGCCCCGAACGCGATTCGACAGAATTTCAGACGCGACGCCGCCTGTTCCGCGCTGGCCGCCACCAGGCGCAGCGCGTCCGCGCGCATGGCAAGGTCGGTCTCGTCCTCGAGCACTTCGAGCCCGTTGACCACGGCGCCCACCGGGCTCACAAGGTCGTGGCATACGCGCGACACCAGAAGAGCGGCAAAATCGAGATCGTTCATGGCAAGGCCTTTGGTGTTCAGCATGGGCAGAAACGACCTTTCGTTTGCAGATCGTAAATGTGCCCGCGCCTTCTTAACGAGTCCTTAAAACCCGCCTTTATCCACAGAGACATGACCGTCTTCATATCGGAATTTACAGCCAGACTCGCGGAAATTGCGCATGACGCCGGGCAGGTGATCCTTAAGCATTATGCCGCCGGCGTCCCGATCCGCTTCAAGCAAGACGCTTCCCCCGTGACGGCCGCCGACGAAGAAGCCGAAGCGCTCATCCTGGAGCGGCTGGCCGACGTCGCGCCGGGCGTGCCCATCGTCGCCGAGGAGGAAATGGCGGCAGGCCGCAGGCCGCGCCGGCTGGGGACGCGCTTCTTCCTGGTCGATCCGCTCGACGGGACAAAGGAATTCCTCAAGCGCAATGGCGAGTTCACCGTGAACATCGCGTTGGTGGAGCAAGGCCGCCCGATCTTAGGCGTCGTGCTGGCGCCTGCCAAAGCGCGGGCCTTTATCGGAGATGGCGTCAATGGCGCGTTCGAATTGGCCGCACCGGAAGATGCCCAACTGGATATGGGCCAGGCCCGGCGCATCGCGGCGCGAAAAGCGCCAGAGGGCGGTCTGACCGTCATTGCCAGCCGCACCCATGGCGAGCCCGCGACGGAGGAATATCTGCGCAGCCATCGCATCGCCCATCGCATGACGGCGGGCTCATCGCTGAAATTCTGTCTGGTGGCGGCGGGTGAAGCCGATCTTTATCCGCGTCTGGGGCGCACCATGGAGTGGGACACAGCCGCCGGCCAAGCGGTGCTGGAAGCGGCTGGCGGCTCGGTGAACACGCTCGACGGCGCGCCGCTGCGGTATGGCAAGATCGCGCAAGCGTTCGCCAACCCCCATTTTGTGGCGCGCGGAATCAGGTAACGGGACAGCCGCGAGACTTGATGAGACGCGGGCGGTGGCGCAAAACTGTGCCATCCCTTGCAACAGAGAAGTGAAAAAATGACCGGATTGGAAGTCAAAAACTGGTTTGGCGATCTGATCTCACACCCCAAAATCATCGTCGATGCGAACTCTGTCCAAGACATTGTCGCGATCCTGAAGGACAAGGCCAAATACCCGTCGCCGGTGCGTGCCGTCGGGTCCAATCATTCGACCGCCCCATGCGGTGTGGCCGAAGGCGGCACGCTGATCCGGATGAAAATGAACCGGATCCTCAGCATCGGTGCCGATTCCATCACGGTGGAAGCGGGTGCGCGGCACATCGACATGGCCAAGGAGCTCCAGAAGCACAATCTCCAGTTCTATGTGAACACCGAGATCGGCAACCTCACGGCGGGAAGTGCTGCCTGTGCCGGCACCAAGGACGCGTCTTTTCCGGGCGAATACGGACAGGTCGGGTCCTATGTGATCGGCATCAAACTCGTTCTACCGAACGGCGATCTTCTGGAAGTCACCGAGGCGGATCCCGGACTGATGCAACAGGTGCGCTCCAGCTACGGGACCTTCGGCATCGTCTACGAAGTCACCTATCGGATTCGCCCGCTGCTGCCCATGGCGGTGTACCACGAGACCTTCACGCTGGAAGAATTCGTCACGAAGCTGGATGCGCTGAAGGCACGCGGCCAGTCGATGATGTTCTATTACTTCCCCTTCGCCGACAGGATCACGATCGAATTCCGCAGCTACAATCCCAACGCGACGGGCAGTCCTAACCGCTCGGCCTGGACTTTGCGCAATTATTTGTGGGGCACCGCGGGACCGCGCTTCGGTCATGATATCGAGGCCACGATTCCTGTTCCCGCGGTCCGCTATGAGGTGATCGACGGCTTCAACGCCATCCTGCGCTTCAAGCTCGAACACCTGATCCGGGCCGACTACACGCTTGCGCCCGATCAAATCATCAACTACCCGGACGTATCGGATAACAGCCGCTACACCTTCAGCCTGTTCGCCTTCCCCGAAACGCAATTTCCGCAGACGCTTTCGGAGTTCTTCAAATTCGCGCGCGATTACTATGACAAACAGGGCTATCGATCGAATTTGCTGTATGTCGGCTATCACATCGCGCAAGACCAACAGTCGCTGCTGTCCTATTCCTACGATGGGCCGGTGATGACGATCGACCCGGTATCGACCGGCAATAATGGCTGGAAACCGTTCCTCGAAACCTACAATCAATTCTGCATCGCGCGCGGCGGCAAGCCACTGTTCAATCAGACTTATGGCCTGACCGCGGACATCGTACAGAAAGCGTTCGGCGAGCGGCTGCGGACGTTCGCCGGAACGCGCCGGAAATTCGATCCCGATGGCCGGCTGTTGAACGATTATTTCCGGATGCTGCTCAGCGCGTAGCGGCGCTTTTTGCTAGGATTGGCCGCCGCGCTTGGTGATGACGGCGCTGGTGATGATATTGTCTCCTTCGCGCAAAGAACCGGAGACCACTTGGGTCACACGCCCGTCGCTGAGGCCAAGTGCGATGTCGCGAGGCTCAGGCTTACCGTTCGCCAATACCCAGACGCGCCCAAAATGCGCGGCACCCGCCGGCTGCTTCATGGGGGCAAACCGGGATTCGATTTTCGGAGGCGGCGCGAATGCGAGCGCGCCATTGGGGACGGTCAGCACATTCTTCGACTCTGCGGCGATAATGGCGATACTGGCGCTCATGCCCGGCCGCAGCATATCGCCCGGATTGGCGGCGGCGAGCGTTCCTCGATAGGTGACGACCTGCCTGCCGTCTCTGATCTGCCTTTCCGGCCAGAGATCCAGCGCCGTCAAAGCCGCGGAGAATGTGCGTTGCGGATACGCCGGCACGGTGAAACCGGCCCGCTCGCCGGCCCGCAAGGCACCGAGTGCGTTCTCGGGAAACGCCGTCGTCACGTTGAGTTCCGAAAGATCGGCGACCATTGTGAGAAGCGGCTGACCACGAGAAACCGCACGGACATCGCTTGAAGGATCATAGCCGATCTTCAACACCGTGCCGTCGAAGGGTGCGCGAATGTCGAGACTGGCGAGAACGTTACGCGAGGACGCAACGCTCTGCTGCGCGGCCTGAACCAATTTGCGCGCTTCATCGCCATTGGCCGAGACCCGCGCGAGGCGCGCTTCAGCGGCATCGGCCGTGCCGGGACGCATATCGTTGCGAGCACGCATAAGCGCCGCGCGCGCTTCGGCGATGTCGATTTGGGAGCGCGCCAAATCCGCCTGCCGCGCAGCCAACTCAGCTTGTACCGACAGCAGATCGGCGCGCGCCGTTTCCGACACCAGACGCGCCAGGACTTGGCCCTTGGAGACACGGTCTCCGTTTTTGACGGCCAAGCTCTGGAGCCGGCCGCTCGCTGGCGCCACGATGTCCACGGGATTGCGCGGTTCAAGCGTGCCTGTGCTGTGCACAGTCGCCTCCACCGTGGTCCGGGCAGCTTTCGCAACACCGTAGACGATGGTGGGCTGGCTGCTGCCAAACGGCCACCACAGAATCATACCAAGCAACAGGACGGTGAAAACGATGGCGGCGGCAAGACGACGCCGCGTCCAATATGCGCGCCGCAAGGGGTTTGCTTCGGCCGGTGCAGGCGCGGATGTTTCGGTTCCGCCTTCGGCTTGACGGGATTCCGGTTTGACTGGTTGCGGTCTTTCCTTCTGACGCGGTTCAGATGTGGGCTGACGCGGTTCGGATGATGGCCGTTCCTGTGACGGCTGACGGAGTGTGGCTTCGCCGGGCTGCGGTAATCCTTGCACATCCGATCCGCCAGAAACCGGCCGCGGGGATCGCTCATTGGGCGGGGGTATGTGCTTGTTCATGACTTACCTCAGTGGCGTCCTACCTTCCTCGGCCAAACAAATTCGCCGATTCCTCGCCTTGCTGAGATAACGCATCAACGCCCGATCGGTTACGGCCCAAGCTCCGGCTTGGAAACCTCAGCCGCATTAACCAAAGACGGATTTAGCGGTCGTAGCCTTTGCGATTGGACCAGAAGAGCAGCCCCATCAGGCCGCCCCCAAGAACCATCGAAAGCACAACGCCCAGTCCCAAGGCGATATAGCCATTGGTGTCGATCGGCGCGTCCGTCAGATGCCAGCCGTAGAACAGGAACCAGATCGCAGCGCCGAGCAGGATGCCCATGGCGAGAATCGCAATCCAGCCGCCGGCGCCGAGGGGGCTACGTTTTGGTCCGTGTACGGAATTATTTGCCATGGTGGATGTCCCGGTGAATTGGTTCGGCTGGCCTTGGCGTTCGGTTGGCCTGTTTCGGTTGGCCTGGCGGCAAAGTTTTGCGATCAAACGCCAAAGTTTGCCATAGATTTCCGTTCTTCGTGCGCAAAAAGGCTGACCATCCCGCCTTCCGCCTGCCTCAAAAACGCCCAAACTGCTATATTGAATGGAGATTCGCGAAAGCGCGGGCGCAGGGAAGGAACCCAGGATGAGTATTTTCAAGATATTGCGCGCGGGCCTTGGCGCGATTGTCCTGTCATTCGCCCTTGCGGCGACGGCATCGGCCGCTCCGGCGCGCGACCCTCGCGATCCGGACACCTATAGCCCGGAAGAGGTCGTCAAGGCGGGCGCCGATTTCTTCGGCGTCACCACCGAGGCCATGGCCAAGGCGGTCGAGAAGGTTTTGTCCCGCTACGGCCGGCCCAATGCCTACATCGCCGGCAGTGAGGGTTCCGGCGCGGTTGTCGTGGGCCTGCGCTATGGCGAGGGCGAACTGTACATGAAGGGCAAGGGCGCGCCGGAAAAAGTGTTCTGGCAGGGGCCTTCGATCGGGTTCGACCTTGGCGCCAACGCCTCGAAGACCTTCACGCTGGTCTACAATCTGCCCAGCCCGGAATCGATTTTCGAGCGCTTTCCGGGCGTCGAAGGCAGCGCCTATTTCATCGCCGGAATCGGCGTGAATTATCAGCAGAACGGCAAAATCATCCTGGCGCCGATGCGCACCGGAGTGGGCCTGCGCTACGCCGCGAATATCGGCTATCTGTCCTATTCCAAGGAACGGAACTGGGTGCCGTTTTAGACGCAGCGCGGCTTAAAAATGGACGTGGTGAGCGCGGATGATGAAGGAAAGTCCATGCGCGACACCGAAGATCACCAGTCCTAGAAGGATCGAGCCCAGCAAGCCGATGCCCGAACCAATCAGGATGGCAAGGCCATCGCGTTCGATCAGGCCAAGGCCGATCAGCACCAATCCCAGGGCTGGCAAATTGTGGCCGAAGGGAATGGGAAGCGTCGATACCATCGCGAGGATGATCGCGATGATTCCGATGAAGCGTTCGGCCCGCTGGCCCGTCACCCATTCCATGCGCGGCGTCAGCAGCCGCTCGAACCAGGAAAGCACCGCGGCCACGCGCGGCGCCAGCGCCTTCAGCCAATGGGTGCCGATTTTCCAGCGGCCCATAAAGCCCGGCAAAATCAGATGCTCCACGCCAAGCAGAAGCTGAACCGCAAAGATCAGGGGCGGAATGCCGGTCGCGACATTGCCGAAGGGCACCGTCGAGGGAAGGATGTTGGGCAGCGCGAAAATCGCGATCAGGACGCCCAGGCCGCGATCTCCGAGCCCCGAAACGATTTCCGCCAGCGTGACGCGGTCCGAATGAAGCGAATTCGCAAATTCGCGCAACAGCTCCGACGTTCGGATTGGCCTGGGACTGCCTTCCGCCGCTACGGCATCGACCTGTTGCGTCATCGTCATCTCGCGCGGGCGCTAGCCGTGACGGGCGCCGCCGCTGTCGGTCCGTCGCTCCCCCCCGTCACCGCGGGCAGATAGATCAGCAAAGCCGAAGCGACATAGATCGAGGAGAAGGTTCCAACCACGATCCCGAACAGGATCGCGGCGGTGAAATCGAACAACGTCGGCCCGCCGAACAGAAGCAGCGGAATGATCGAGATGGCTGTCGCGCCCGAGGTCAGCACGGTGCGAGACAGCGTCTGATTGGTCGAGATATTGATGAGTTCCTTGAGCCCTATGCGCTTGTATCGCCGCCGGTTTTCGCGGATACGGTCGAACACCACCACCGTGTCGTTCACCGAATAGCCCGCAAGCGTCAGCAGCGCCGCCACCGAGGTGAGCGTGAAATCCAGATGCATCAGCGAAAAGAGTCCCGCCGTCACGAACACGTCGTGGCCGGTGGCGATAATGGCGCTCACCCCATATTGCCATTCGAAACGCACAGCAACGTAGAGGCCGATCATGAAGACGGCGATCACGGTGGCAAGAATGCCCGCATTCCTCAGCTCGTCCGAAACCTTTGGCCCGACCACTTCGGTGCGCCGGAAGGCATATCCCTCACCCAGCGCGGTTCGGGTCGTGTTCACAACCGCCTGATCGCTGGCCGGCGCATTCACCTCCGGCTGAACGCGGATGAGAATGCAGGAATTGACCGGCATCTCGCATTCGCCGCCACCGAAATATTGCAACTGCGCTTCCGCGAAATGCAGGTTGTCGACCTTCGTGCGCATGGCGCCGATATCGATGCTCTGGGCGGCTTTCACTTCCATCAACACGCCGCCGGTGAAATCGATGCCGAAATTCAGCCCGTGCACCAGCAGTGAGATCAGTGCGGCCAGGACCAGCAGCCCATCGATGGCGAAGGCATAGAAGCGCGCTCCGACGAAGTCGATATTGGTGTGGTCCGGAATCAGTTTGAGAAGGCGCATGCGTTGGAAGATCCGGCGAAAATGCCCCTGCGGGGGGTGAGACATAGCGGCAAAGCCCGGCCAAGCCAAGGGAAACGGGTCCGGCATGTCACCCAGTGTAACAGCCCGGGCTTTCGGAACCCTAAACAGGAATGCGATTGCAGGCAGGCTTGACGCGAATGTTAT
>DASYEG010000327.1:0-11178 GCA_036499145.1 Micropepsaceae bacterium
ACCGAAAGCCCCGACGAAAACCGCGCCGTGCGCGAGGTAGGCAGCACATGGTTAGGCCCGGCGATGTAATCGCCAACCGCTTCGGGCGTGTGCCGTCCGAGGAAAACCGCGCCCGCATGTTTCACGCGCGCGAAAAATGCCCTGGGATCGTCCGTGGCGATCTCCAAATGCTCGGGCGCGATGCGGTTCACCAAGTGCGCCGCATCGTCCAGCCGCGCCACCACGATGATCGCGCCATGCGCGTTCCACGCGCGCTCGGCGATGTCACGGCGCGGCAGCAATGCGAGCTGGCGCTCGACCTCGCGCGCGACCAAATCGGCGAACCCCGCATCGTCGGTGATAAGGATGGATTGCGAGGAGGCATCGTGTTCCGCCTGGGAGAGAAGATCGGCGGCGATCCAGGCCGGATCGTTCGTCCCATCCGCGACCACGAGAATCTCCGACGGCCCGGCGATGGAATCGATGCCGACGCGGCCGAAGACCTCGCGCTTGGCGGCCGCCACATAGGCGTTGCCCGGTCCCACGATCTTGTCGACGGGGGCAATCGTCGCGGTGCCATAGGCCAAAGCGGCGACCGCTTGCGCCCCGCCAATGCGGTAGATCTCCGATACGCCCGCGATCTTAGCCGCCACCAGTGTCAGCGGAGGAATCGCGCCTCCCGAAGCGGGGCTCACCATGACGACGCGCTCCACACGCGCCACGCGCGCAGGGATCGCGTTCATCAAGACCGAACTCGGATAGCTGGCCGTTCCGCCCGGCACGTAAAGTCCGACGCTGGCGAGAGGACTCCAGCGCCAGCCCAGTGTCGCGCCGGTCTCGTCGGTGAAGTTCTCGTCCGCAGGGATCTGGCGTCTGTGATAGGCCTCGATGCGGGCGGCCGCGAAATGCAGGGCCGCTTTCAGGTCGGGCGCGCAGCCGCGTTCCGCCGCCGCGATCTCTTCGACCGAAACGCGCAAGGTTCCGGATGAGAGTTCCACGCGGTCGAAACGGCGCGACAATTCGATCAGGGCCGCATCGCCCCGCGCGCGCACATCGGCGATGATCCGCGTCACGCTGCGCGAAACATCCTCTTCAGCCTCGCGATTCGCGTCGACGAGCGCGGCGAAACGCACCTCGAAATCCTCATCGCTTGCGTTCAATCGGCGCAACATCGTCATCCTGTCATCGTCTGCCCGCGGGCAACCGGCGTTGATCTTGAGCTAATGGATTTGCTCGCGTGCGGGAATGCCAATTTTGCCGCCAACGGCCTGGCCGGAAAACCGTCCTGCCCCCCTCCCCCCTCTTTTGGCAGATGAAGACGGAAATTTTCCAGGGATTGCGCGGAAAAATTACAGTGCAGGGTAATTTTATTAGGTGCGAATAGAGGTGCAATCCGGGGCATGCTGTGGGTTGGTGGGGAGGAGCCGCTGAGGTCGTCATCCCCTGGATATAGGAACAAGATGGCGTTCGGCCATACGGACTCGATAAACCGCCGCAACATTCCGTTCGGGCCGTTCATGGCGTCGAGGAAACTACTCAATGATCTCCCACGGCGCTATCCTCCCGCTCACGCGGTTGACGAACCGGGCGGTTGCGGGAATGCCGAACGAATCCTCATAAGTTTTCATTTCGTGGAGTCCGAGCAAATGCCTAGTCCGCCATCTGCAACGCCGGTCGCAGAAGCAACCATCACCGATAGCGCACCGCTGACAACGGAAATCGTGGATGAACTCAGCGCGCGTTTGGCCGGCGGCGATGCCGTCGCCCTGCGCGATCCCGACAACAAGGTCTTTGCGGTTTTGCTGTCTCCCCCCAAATTCGATCTGCTGCAGGTCTTATCGGATTTGGCGGGCAGCGGACGCTTGGTCCTGGAGCCGAAACAGACCGGCGACTCCACGAATGTCCCAACGAGTCTCGTTGAATACATCGAGCGCTTGGAAAAATGACACGCGCGCCAATCGGTCCGTTGGAGGTTAGCTTCGACGACGACGAGGTCGGGCTGTATCTGCACGACCATGCCACGCCCCAGGAGAAGGAGTGTTTGTCGACATTCCTGCGGGTTCTCGAGTTGACCGAGATGGAATGCAATGTCGCGATCATCACCCAGCCCGGTAAGGGATATCCCGGCGGCGTGGTTTATCTCATCGCGACCTGTGGTGACGTTCTCGAACTGTGGCTGGAAACAAACCAGAGCACGCGTGCCAGTTGCCGGGGCATCAGCAGAGGCAGCCTCGCCCGAATGGATGTAACAATATGGGGAGGACACGATGGCTGATTTCTTCTATCGGCATTGGGCCGAACTGCTGAAAATCGTGGGCGCGGCGTGCGGCATGGCGGGAACCGTGCTCATGGCAAACAGATATGTCAAAACCACGAAGTTCTGGAGGGTCGTGCGCGGTCTGGTCTTTGCATTGGTGAGGGGAGAGGCCGCCCGCAGCATAGCGGGCGTCGCCGACATCAAGACAGAAAAACCCTTGCCCTCCCTCCAGGGGCTGGCCTTTATCGCGTTTGGATTTTTCCTGCAGCTGATACCCGACTTCATTGCCCTCTTCGCCAGCGGCTCGGGAGCCGCGGGCGCTCAATAGGGACGCCCCCGCTCCGGCCGCGTTTTGGACGCCGGGTGTAAAATCGCCTTTTGACGGCTGCGTCTCTCATAACCTCTTGCAAAGCCAGAGCCAGTTTGACCTTAGTCGGGTTCTACTTTTCTCCTCCCGAGGTTCCCATGCTCCGCTGGTTCCAGGCCCTCATGCCGCGCGAGGACCGTTTCTTCGATCTCTACAATCGTCACGCGCAGACCCTGGTCCAGGGCGCAGAAGCCCTGCGCGAGCTGCTCAACGGCGGCGCAGGCGTGAGCGAGGCGGCCCGCAAGCTTTTTGGTTTCGAGGAACAGGCCGATGCCGTCGCGCGCGACGTGCTCGTCCTGGTGCGCCGGACCTTCATCACGCCGTTCGACCGCAGCGACATCAAGGATCTGATCAACACGCTCGACGACACGATCGATCAGATGAAAAAGACCGCGAAGACCATCCTGTTGTTCGAAGTCGATACGCTGGAACCGGAAATGGCGGAAATGGGAGAGCGCATCCTGCAGGCCGCGAAACTCACGGTCGAGGCGGTCAAGCTGCTCGGATCGCTCCGCGAGAACGCGACGCGGCTAAACGCGATCACCGAGGACATCATACGTCTCGAAGACGATACCGACGTCCTGAACGATTTGGGGATCAAGGCCCTGTTCAAAAGGCACCGCAACGGCAACGCCATGGACTATATCGTTGGAATCGAGATCTACAATCATCTGGAACGGGTCATGGATCGTTTCGAGGACGTGGCTCACCGCATCAGCGGCATCGTGATCGAGCAGGTCTGACTCTTCATGTTTCTGCTCGCCGGACTCATCGCGATCGCGCTTGCCTTCGATTTCCTGAACGGACGCAACGACGCGGCCAATTCCATCGCGACCATCGTGTCGACCCGCGTGTTGTCGCCCCGCTATGCGGTGGCGTGGGCGGCATTCTTCAACTTCATCGCATTTCTCGTTTTCGGCCTGAGCGTGGCCAGCACGGTCGGCCAGGGCATCGTCGCAGCGGACGCGATTTCCGACCGGGTCATCTTCGGTGCCCTTTTGGGAGCCATCTCCTGGAACATCACCACCGGATATCTGGGCATTCCGTCAAGCAGCTCGCATGCGCTGATCGGCGGCCTGGTCGGCGCGGGCGTGGCGCATGTCGGCATTCGGGCCATCGTTTGGAACGGCCTCGGCAAGACCGCCGGTGCGATCGTCATGTCGCCCATGATAGGCCTTGCGCTCGCACTGATGCTGGTCCTGATCGTTTCCTGGTCGTTCGCCCGCGCGGTGCCGGCGCATGTCGACAGCATTTTTCGACGCGCGCAGTTCGTCTCGGCCTCGCTTTATTCGCTCGGCCACGGCGGCAACGACGCGCAAAAGACCATGGGGATCATCGCGGCGCTTCTGACCGCTCATTCGGCGGTTCCGGTGGCCTTCCACGTTCCTCTTTGGGTGGTCATCGCTTGTAACGGAGCGATGGCGTTAGGCACGCTGCTTGGCGGTTGGCGGATCGTGCGTACAATGGGATCGCGAATCACGCGGCTTACGCCGGTGCAAGGCGTCTGCGCGGAAACTGCAGGGTCGATAACATTGTTCATCGCGACCGGTCTTGGCATTCCCGTATCGACCACCCACACGATCACCGGGGCGATTGTCGGCGTTGGGGCTGCGCGCCGCGCCTCGGCCGTGCGCTGGAACGTGGCGCAGCGCATTGTCGTTGCCTGGTTCATCACCATGCCGGCGGCCGCCTTTGTCGGAGCGGGATTTTATGAACTGGCGAGCCTCATCGGATAGGCGAAACGCCATGATTGGAGATGGTTTGCCGTGAACCGGACTGCCGCGCATGTCGCCAATGTTCAATACGCGGCACTGCCATGGCGCCGGGTCCAAGGCGCCCTTGAAATTCTGCTCATCACCACGCGCAACACCCGAAGCTGGATCGTGCCGAAAGGCTGGCCGCTCGTCGGCTGCACACCCAGCGAATGCGCCGCAAACGAGGCCCTGGAAGAGGCGGGGGTCCTGGGCGAAGTAGCGGAGAAGGCGCTCGGTGTCTTCCACTACAATAAGCGCCAGAAATCCGGCGATATCGTTCCCTGCAAAGTTCATGTGTTCGCGATGGAAGTCGTGCACCAGCGCCGTAGCTGGGCCGAAAAGGCCGCGCGCGACATCTGCTGGTGTTCGCTGCCGGAAGCGCTCGCGCGCGTGACGGAGCCAAGCCTGCGGCGGCTCATCGCGAAATTCGCAAAAACATTCGGCGGACCGGGTGAACGCCCCACAGCGTAGAATTTCCCAACCCGATTCTAAAACAGACCGGGTTCAATCCGCTTCAAGCGCGTCGAAAACAGCGCGCCAGCTTGCCGCCGCGGCCTTGGTGTTCCCGCCGGGCGCGTAAATCCAGATGAAGAACACCTGGCCGGGATCGGGATCGCCGATCAGCGTGGAGGCGCCCGTGGCAATCAGGGCTTGCCGCAGGGATTTGCCGCTCACCTGCGCAAAATCCGCGAAGAACACGCGCTTGGCATCGGCCCGTCCAAACGTGCCCTTGTAATTGCCGGGATTCAGCAGGGCGAAACGAACGAATGCGTTGGGCAAGCCGTCGTCACGGGGTGCGGCCCGCATGCGGCTTCTTAACTTGCGCGTATCGCCTTTCATGATCGCGCTGATCGGCCTGTCGAGTGCGGCCTTCATCTGGCCGGAGGTCAGACGCCAGGTCCACACATCGGGATCGGCCGCAGGGCACAACGCGGAATCGGCCGTCTGCGCGCAAAGATTTGGCACGAAATATTCGCGCTGCGTTCCCTGCCAATAGGAGGCCACCCCCGCCGGCGTCAGCGGCACGGAATATCCCGTGCCCAGATAAGCCACCGAGTCGACGCCATATTCCCGCCAGAGCGCATCGGCGATGCTGGGAACGGCGAGCATCGCCTGGGCCGTGCGCAGATCGTAGAACAGCTCGCCCGAAACCGAGTGCGCCGGATTGTCGATTGGCGGCCGCGGTAAATCCTTGAACGCTTTCGACAGGCACGATTTTTCGTTCGCGGAGACACAGCCGTCCATCGCGGATCGCAGATGATCCTGCCACGCGCTCCATTGCCCGGCCAGTTCTATCGCCGTCGGGCCCGCCTGCTCCGCGCGCGCCGCCAACGCGAGAGAGCAGATCAGGACGCCGCCAAGCGACAATCGCATCAATCTGTACGCTCTCATGGCTTTCCCCGGCCGGCTGGCGCATTTTGTGGCATTGCCGCGGTCTTGCGTCCAGAATTTCCTCTTTCATTTCGCCCTGGACTATTGTGTCCTGGCAGGGGGCATTTCATTCAATACCGCGCGCGAATCCGGTTGCGCACGACAGGGGGAGAGCGATGTTCAACAGCACGATTCTCGATGTGGTCGCAGGCTTGCTGTTTACGTTTCTCACCGTCAGCCTTGTCGCGAGCACCGTGACGGAAGGATTGGCTTCGCTGCTGGGTTGGCGGGCGCAGATGCTGCTCCGAGGCGTGAAATCCCTGCTGAACGATCCCCACTTCACCGGCTTGGCCAAGGATCTTTACAATCATGCGCTTGTCAATTCACAGGCGTCCGGCACAGCGCAAACCGAGAACGCCCTGGCGGTGAAGCCGTCCTACATCGAGCCGCAGCATTTCGCGGGCGCGCTCATCGATCTCATGGAGAAGCTGCCGGCCACGCGGACGCAAACGCAAACGCAGATCCAGGCCGCCATCCTGCAAATCCCCAACCCGCAACTCCAGCAGACCTTGCAGTTCTTCTATACGCGAGCCGGGGCCGACATCACGACCTTCCAAAACGAGATCGCCACCTGGTTCGACTCATCGATGAGCCGGCTGAGCGGTCTCTACAAACGCTGGATGCAAATCTGCTCCTTCGCGGTCGGTCTCGGCGTGGCGGTGGTGCTGAATGTCGATGCGCTTCATGTCGCTCAGGCGCTCTGGGTTCAGCCCGCCATTATTCAGAAATTCGCGCCAAAGGAGGGAATCAACACGCAGGAGGCGCTGGACGCGCTCTATAACGCCAATCTTCCCATCGGTTGGAGCCAGCAGACGGCGAGAGCGAGTTTCGCATCGCCCCTTGCCATCGCTTCGCTCATGGGCGGTTGGCTGATCACCGCTTTCGCAACCCTGTTCGGAGCGCCGTTCTGGTTCGATGCCCTGCAGAAGATCACCAATCTGCGCGGCGCGGGGCCAAAGCCCAACGAAAAGAAGCGTTAGCCACTTCGCCCGATCGCGCGTTAGCTACGTTCCAGATCATGTTCGGGCCGCGCGACCGCGGGGCGAGGTTCTGTCATGTCGCGCATCGCCGCCTCGATACATTCCACGTGAAGCCTGACGCGCCCGCCGCCCGCCAGCATCAGGTCGATGAACCCGCCGCCTTCGTCCGCGGGCGTGAAATGGATGGCGAGGAGTTCGGCCACGGCGTCAGGATCGCCCTGCCGCACATTCTGCGACTGTACCTTCAGCACGCTGTCGAAATGCAGGCCGGTCAGCACGCGCGCGCCGATCCCGGCATCGGGACAATCTTCCCAGCAGAAGCGGTTCAGCACCAGCACGAAGCGATGCTGGCTGGGCAGATAGAGGAGGTCGCCCACGCGAAGCACCGCATCCTGCAGATGCGCGGAAATGATCTTCAGATCCTCCTCGTCCTCGGCGAGCAGTTTCAATGCCGTCATTGCTTCAGCCGCTCGATGTCCGCGCCGCAGGCTTTCAGTTTATCTTCGATGCGTTCGAAGCCGCGGTCGAGATGATAGACGCGATTGACAATGGTTTCGCCCTCCGCCGCAAGGCCCGCAAGGATGAGACTAACCGAGGCGCGCAAATCCGTGGCCATAACGGGTGCGCCTTTCAGCTCCCTGTGGCCGGTGACGATCGCGGTCTCGCCTTCCACCTTGATCTCGGCCCCCATGCGCAAGAGTTCCGGCACATGCATGAAGCGATTCTCGAAAATAGTTTCGCGAATATGCGAAGTGCCTTCGGCGACCGTCATCAGCGCCATGTATTGCGCCTGCAGATCGGTGGGAAAACCCGGAAACGGTTCGGTGGCGACGTCTGCGGCTTTGATGCCGCCGCCATTGCGCGCCACCGAAAAGCCGAAGCTCGTGTCTTCCACATGCGCGCCGGTACTGCGCAGCAGCGGGATGAGCGCACCGACCAGCTCCGATGTCGTTCCGGTCAGCTCCACCTCGCCGCCGGTGATCGCCGCCGCAATCGCATAGGTGCCGGTCTCGATGCGGTCGGGCAGCACGGCATGGGTGGCCGGCCCCAGCTCGGGCACGCCTTCCACCACGATGGTCGAGGTTCCGAGACCGGAAATCTTCGCCCCCATGGCGATCAGACACTGACCGAGATCGCCGATCTCGGGTTCGCGCGCGGCGTTCTTCAGCACGGTTGTGCCCTTGGCGAGGCTCGCCGCCATCAGAAGATTTTCGGTCGCGCCCACGGACACCGACGGGAAGACGAACTCCGCGCCTTTGAGACCGCCCGGCGCGCGCGCCAGCACATAGCCGCCGGTCAGTTCGATCTCCGCGCCCATGGCCGCCAGACCCTTCAGATGCAGATCCACCGGCCGCGCGCCGATGGCGCAACCGCCGGGCAAGGACACCATCGCCTCGCGGATGCGCGCGACCAGCGGTCCAAGCACCAGGAAGCTCGCGCGCATCTTGCGCACGGCATCGTAGGTGGCCAGGCTCTGCGGGCGTTTGGGCGCGTGCAGCTTGATCGTGCCGCCGACATGATCGACGCCGCTCATCTGCCACGCGACGCCGACGCCGAGCTGACGCAGCACATCGGCCATATAGACGACATCGGCGAGATTGGGGACATTGGTGAGGGTGAGCGGCTGTTCGGACAAAAGGCACGCCGCCATCAGCGGCAGCGCTGCGTTTTTGGCGCCGCTGATGGGAATTTCCCCTTTGAGGCGGCGGCCGCCGGTGATGCGAATGCGATCCATGGAGCTCTATGTGGCCTTTCGCGGTGTCTCATTCCAGCAGGAAGCACAAATATGGCCAGCGGGGCGCGCAAATATGGGCGCGGGGATTGTTATTGTCGCTTTGGGGCGGATTTCGGCCTGGTTTCGCTTGCCGCCTCGGCTTCCCGTGGAGGCTCTGCTGAAGGCGCCGCAAATCCCGCTTTTCGCCGCGCCTGATCCTTGCGCCGTTTGAGATTGTCCTTGAGGGCGGCGGCCAGACGGGCCGGCCGTTGATTCCCCCCTTTTCCTTTATTCGACATCTCCGCCATGAAGGCGCTTCTTACCCTTTCGCGGCGGCGCACCTTGGGTTATAGCAGCGGTCCTTCGGGCCCAAACCCGCTTGGATGCCGCAGTAGCGTAGTGGTAGCGCAACCCCTTGGTAAGGGGTAGGTCGCAAGTTCAATTCTTGCCTGCGGCACCAGTTTTTCCGAAAGACGGCACGTTTCGCCGGCTCACGCGTTGTCCCGCGCGGCGCCGGTGAAGGCGCCTGTCACGGAGACGCCCATGCCCATCGTCCATATCGATGTCCTGACCATCCAGCCGCTGGTGGCGCTGCTTTTCGGCATCCTGGTCCTGCTGATTCCGCGGCTGCTGAACTATCTGGTGGCGATCTATCTCATCCTGATCGGAATCATCGGGCTTTGGCCCCAATTGTTCACCCACGTCACGTAGCCGTAAGGATTACTGGGCGTTGTCGAGGGCCGCCATGACGGTGGATTCGGTCAGAAGCTGCGGCAGTACGGCGGGTTTCTCCGCACCGGGCGCATAATAGAGATAGAGTGGCACGCCCGAGCGCCCCTGGCTCGCGAGGAGCGCGGTGATCGCCGAATCCTGAGTTGTCCAATCGGCCTTCAAAGCCGCGACTTTGCGCGCCGCGAAGGCTTCTCCCAACCTGCTGCCGGAAAGCGCAACCCTTTCATTGACGAGACAGGTGATGCACCAGGCCGCTGTGGCGTTGATGAAGACGGGCCGTCCCTCCTGCCGCAGGCTCTGAAGACGGCTCGCGCTGAAAGGCTCGTAAGCGAGCCCGCCGCCTTCCAGGCCCACGCCTGCCGTGCCTGCGGGCCGCGCCCCCACGCCCGTCAGGGGAATCAGAACGATAGCCGCCAGGATCGCAACCGCCGCCGCGGCAAACCCCAGGGTCCGGCCGGTGCCATGCGCCGCCTGGCTCCTGCCGTAAATCCACAGCCCGAAGGCGAGCGCCAGCGCGCCTGCCAACACCGCCAGCACCCCGTCGGAACCCGCCTGCAAACTCAACACCCAGACGAGCCATATGGCGGCGCCATACATCGGAAACGCCAGCACCTGGCGCAGCGTCGTCATCCAGGCGCCAGGACGCGGCAGCACACCGAGCGCGCGGGGCCACAAGCCGAGCACCATGAAGGGCGCGGCGAATCCGACCCCCAGACCCGCGAATATGGCGAGCGCAACGCCCGCATTTTGGGTCAACGCATAGCCCATGGCCGCGCCCATGAAGGGCGCCGTGCACGGGGTTGCCACAACCACCGCCAACACACCGGTGAAGAAGCTGCCCGCCGCTCCCTCCTTGCCCGCCAGCCGGCCGCCCATGCCGGAAAGCCTTCCGCCGCCGATTTCATAAAGCCCTGACAGGTTGAGACCGACCGCGAACATCAGGAGCGCAAGCGCGCTCACGAACAGCGGCTGCTGCAATTGAAAGCCCCAGCCGAGGCCCGCGCTGCCGCCGCGCAAGACGACCAGCGCGCCGCCAAGCGCAAGAAAGCTCACGAGCACGCCCGCGCCATAGGCAAGCGCGGCCGCCTTGGCACGGTGCGGGGCTTCGCGTTTGGCCGCGAGCGCCAACGCCTTCATCGACAGAACGGGAAAGACACAGGGCATCAGATTAAGGATGAGCCCGCCCAGGACCGCGAACAGAAGCGCCGCCGCGAACCCGACCTCGTTGGAAGTGTTCTGGAGCAGCGTCACGGACGACGCCGGCACCGGGCCGGGCTCGGCGTCCACATCCAGCGCATCGACACGGCCGTCCGCGCCGGTCAGCACCAACACACCGCCGATCTTCCCGGCACTGGCACGTTTTTCTTGCGTGGCGAGTTTGCGGTCGGTGACCCCCTCGATCACGAAACCCTTGTCGCTGGTCCCGAGACGCTGCGGCGCGCCGGCCTGCACGTATCCATCCGTGTACGGATAGAACGCCACATCGCGCGGGCGGGCGCTGACCAGTTCGGGACTTTCGATCAGAAGCGCGAAACGCTTGTCGCCGGCATCGTAGACGGCCTTCCAGGGTGAGGCATGGGCAAGCTTGGAACGCGCGTCCGCGAAGAACGCGGCCGTCTTCCCATCGGGCGGAGGTGTTTGCGCCGCAATGCCGAGCGGGACGCTGACATGACTTTCTTCTGGCACGCAGACACCCGACGCATCCGTGCAGACGAGATACATCAGGTCCGCCGACACGATGGCGCCCTCGCCCGGCTTCGCGTCAGCCGGCACCGAAATGTCGACCGGCAGGGAGACTTCGTCCTGGTAGCCATACGTCATCAACTGTTCGAGCGGCAGGCGCTTGGGATAGGGCCATTGGATGTCCCCCGCCTTCCAGCCTTCCGGAAGCTGCCATTTCGCGGTGGTGGGAAAACCGGCGTCGCCCGGGTTGCGCCAATAGGTATGCCAGCCTTTGCGGATAG
>DASYEG010000328.1:0-2980 GCA_036499145.1 Micropepsaceae bacterium
GATCGTCGGTTTCGCGCCGGGCGGCGGCGTGGACACCACCACGCGCGTGGTGGCCAAGCATCTGGCGCGCTTCATTCCCGGGGCCCCGCGCATCATCGTGCAGAATATGGAGGGCGCTGCGGGCGTGGTCTCCTGCAATTATCTGTACCAGCGCGTCGCTGCCGACGGATTGACCATCGGCGTGCCGGGCCGCTCCTGGTTCGTCGAAGGCGCGATCCGTGTCGCCGACGTGCGCTTCGACGCGGAGAAATTTTCTTATGTCGGCAGTCCGGGCGCGGTGAATTCGGTGGTCTATGTCCGCACCAGCACCGGCGTGAGAAGCTTTTCCGATCTGAAAGCCGCCAAACGTCCGCTGACCTTCGGTGCGCTCGGCAATCTGACGCCCACCGCGATGGTGCCCATGATGCTCGCGGCCAACGGACTGCCGGTCAAGGTGGTGGTCGGCTATGTCTCGAGCGCGCGCGTCATCGTGGCGCTCGAACAGGGTGAGGTGGACGGCTTCTTCACCGTGGAGGCATCCTTCGGCCTGCGGCAGGACTTGGTGTCGAAACACATCATCGTGCCGATCCTGCAGAACAAGCCGGTGCATCCGGGATTGCCGCTCATCCGCGATGCGCTGCCGCAAAGCGACGGGGCGTTGCTGCGCGTGGTGATGGCGCTCGAAACCTTCGGCCTGCCAGTGATCGGTCCGCCTGCAATTCCCGCCGAATGGCTGGAGATCTTGCGCAGCGCCTTTCTTGCCATGTGCCGCGACAAGGATTTCCAGGCCGATGCGGTGAAGGCGGATTTGCCGGTCGGCAATCCGATTGGCGGCGCTCAACTCGCCACGATGATGACGGAGTTGGTTGCGACCGCGACCCCGGCCCTCATCGCCCGCTACAAGCGTCTGGGCACGCCGGTATGAATTGCTCTATTCTTGACGGCCTATTGGACCGCCTATTGGAGTTACGCCCTTGATCAAATCCGCAATCCCGGCCGTCATGCTGGCGCTCGCAGGAACTATCGCACCTGTCGCGGCGCATCATTCCGACGCCATGTTCGCAACCGACAAGGAGGTTGTGCTGATGGGGACGGTGAAGGAATTCCAATACACCAACCCCCATTCCTGGATTCAGCTGGTGGTGCCGGCGTCCAATGGTCCGGCGGTCGAATGGAGCATCGAGACCGGCGCGCCCATCGTGCTCCTGCGGGCCGGCATCAAGCCCACCGCGCTACACCCGGGCGACAAGATCACGCTGCGTGCCCATCCGCTCAAGGACGGCGCCGCTGGCGGCTCGCTGATCGAGGTAACGAAAGAGGACGGTTCCAAGCTGACGCTGAAAGGCCCAGCCTATTGATGTGCGGGGTGTTCCCATGACCAGGCATGATCTTCCCAATCGCCGCAATGTGGGTGCCGGGCTCATCGCCGCGGGTACCCTCGCGGTCGCGGCCCCACTGCGCGCTGCGGAACAATCCCACGACGAGACCGTGAGGAAATTCGCAGCACTCCCCGATTGGACCGGCATCTGGACCGGGACCGGCACCTTGTTCGAGCAGCGGGGCGGCAGGGGCACGCCCAACGGCAATCCGGACGCGCGCGATTTTCCGCCCTACAAACCGGAGTGGGAAGCGGCTTACGTCAAATTCCTGAACGATGTCGTGAAGCCCGGAAAATTCTCCGATCCCTTATCGCTGGGCTATCCGGGCGGGATGATCCGCATGATGTCGCCGGCCCGCGGCCTGCAATTCGTGCTGCGCCCGGAGCAGGTCTGGATCATCTATGAACGTCCCGACGTGCGCTACATCTACACCGATGGGCGTCCCTTTCCGCCCAAGGATGAATTGTGGCCGACCTTCGAGGGTTATTCCATTGGACACTGGGAAGGCGACACATTGGTCATCGAAACCCGCAGCATCCGCGGCGGGATTCCGCTCGACCGTACCGGCGCATGCCTGAGCGATGAGGCCCAAGTCCTCGAGCGCATCCGCAAGGCCGACGATCATACGCTGCAATCGGACATCACGATCGAAGACCCTGTCGCGTTGACCGGTCCATGGAAGGTGACGCGCCGCTATACCAAACGCCGCGAGGAGTATCCGCGGATGGAGAATGTTTCGAGCCTGGAGAACCAGCGCAATCCCGTGGTCAATGGCGAGACCAAGATTCTTCTGGCGGGGGATTCCGATGCATCCTCACCCTATCCCGACGAGATCAGACCATTCGCCATTCCGAAATTTCCTTTTCCGCACAAATGATAAGCCGTTGTGGCATTTTTGTGATCTTCATTGCCATGGGCGCGTCTAAGCTAATGTGCCGCCCCATTTGTTAACCATGGGGGTCGTGAACTGACCTATGCTCCCGTTCCAAGGAGAGGCCATGATGACGGCTTTGGAACAGTTGAAGCTGTTGCGCGACCCGTTCGGCAGGGAGTCTCCGCCGCCGATAGGACAACCGGTGCAGACGGCGTTCGACGCGCTCGTGAGCAGAATTGATGCGGGAGAGGCTGTCCTCGTCCTGAACGGTCCGGCCGGAAGCGGAAAGACGTTTCTCCTGGATATGATCGACCGCTTTTATTCGGGGCGTGGAAGCTGCGTGCGTCGCGTGACGCATGGCGATCTTGCCCATATGGCCCTTGGCGCACGCTGCGACCTGCTGCTGGTGGATGAGGCCGATTCGCTGGATCAGGCGACGATCCAAGGCTTGCTCTCCAATGCCGGCGCCGCCCGGCCTTCGAGCGTCCTGTTTGCCTGCGTTTCTCCGGTCATCGCCGCTTCCATTGCCAAGGACGATTCAAGCTTGCTCGAGCTCACGCTATTCGCGCCTGCGGACGCAAGGAGTTTTCTGCTTGAACGGACGGGCGGCGCCGGGCGGCCCGACCTCCTCGAGCCCGAGGCGCTTGACGCCCTGATCGCGGGCAGCGGCGGTTCACCGCAGCTCTTGCAATCGATAGGCGGACACGCGCTTTTCCTGGCGTCCTACGACCGGTCGGCCCGCATCGCG
>DASYEG010000329.1:0-5688 GCA_036499145.1 Micropepsaceae bacterium
GGCGATTCTCGGACTGTTCCAGGAATTTCGCCTCACAGTCCAACTCCCGCGCGCACGCTTGCACGACGGCGGCGATCTTCGGGTCGAACAGAATATCGGCAAGCCATCTGTAACGCGCGGCTTTTGCCTTCAGATTGTCTGCACGGGCGAAACTGTTTTCGTCGTTGTTCAACACTGTGGCACCTATGCGAATCACCATCCACAGCATTGCTCGTACGAGTTAATCAGGTCTTAAAAGATGTCCCATTGCGGCACAGCGGGCTTCCGATTGCTGTGATAAGCATGAGGCCTACGGCCACGTCTCAGTCTCGCGCGCAGCTTGCGTGCGCCGGTCAGCCCGGGGGCGCTTTTCCATCCAGAACGTCGTCCACGATCTTGCAAACGGCTTCCGGTTCCAGCGCATAAACGTGCTGTGCCAGGCGTTCGGATACGCTGTTCTCTGCCTTCATGCGATAGAGCGCGAGCGCCTTGGAATAGAAGATCCCACCCAATTCGTACCAAACGAAATAGACATCGCCGATCTGTGCGGCACTGATAAAGCGCGTTATCGGAACGCCGGGAACGATAGTGTCCGAACCGTTGAACGGCCCGTCCTTGTCCGACATCGCACTCAAGTCGCCGCGAATGAGTGTGGGAAGGCCAGCCAGGGAATCGATGATGCGCGCCGGGTGAACGAAACAGGTCTGCGCGCGGGCGTTGTTCGCCACCAATATCAGTGCAAAAACTCCCAGCACGGCATGGAGCATCGCCCGGCGGTTCGACATCGGTCCATCCTCGCGAAAATCGATCTTCATAGACCATCCGACCCCGCCATCTGGACACAGAAATGGCCAATTTCGCAACACCGAAAAGTGAAATTGAAACGATGTTCGCACTCACCGTGCCGCCGCTGCGCGACCGCTTTCGTCCGGAACGAGCGTTCGGATCATGCCATCTTGCCGCGAGGTCAGGAAAAGTTCCCCGTCGCCGCTGCGGCTGATGTGCAGGTCAGCGCGCGGCAGGCTCTTGCCCATCGTCTTCTGGATCAGGTCGCGCATCGACACGTCCACACGTTTGCCGCTGGCGTCGCGGACATAGAGTTGGACCTCTTCGATCGGCGCCACCGTCTGCGGGATGCCGTCATCGGCCTTTTTCATTGCGGCAAGGTCGGATGCGAACACGCGCCCTGTTTGGATATCGCCGAACACGAACTTGCCGCGTAAAGCCGCGATACGGCCGTGATACGCGAACCCATCGGTTACAGACCGGCCCTCATCGTGATCGTAGACCGCAACGGGATAGGTGAAGCCATCCTTCTGCCGTCCATCCAGGATTTCGGGCGGCAGCGGAAACAGCTCGTTGAGCGCACGCCCTCGTGACCGGCCGTTTTCGAAATAGCCTTCGCGCTTCATCCAGCCATAATTTTCGCCGTTCCGGACGATGTTGATCTCCTCGATATTGTCCATGCCGATGTCGGAGGCGAACATCGTCCCGTCGGCCATGTCCCATGACAGCCGGTGGGCGTTGCGGAATCCATAGGCATAGATTTCTCCGAGCGTTTTGGGATCGCCATCCGCGGCGAATTTGTTCGCCATCGGAATGGTGTAATCGCCAAGGCCCTTCACGCCATGCGTCACCGATGGGCTACGCGGATCGATGCGCAGGATCGCGGTGATGATCGAGTCCAGCCGTTGCGTCTGCGCCGGATTGCTGGCGTTCGGTCCGCCGCCATTGCTGAATCCATGATCGCTGCCGCTGGTGTAGAGCAGGCCGTAATCGGCATCGCCGGGTTTCGCCGTCGGGTTGAATTCCACTGCGCCCATCGGGTGGGTGAGATTGGCGACGACGTGAGATTCCCGCAGGATCTCGCGCCGCGTGCCCGCGAAAACATTCGCCGCCGGGTCCGTCGCGTGCCACTCGGTGATGACGTTGTGGTAGGTCACGTCTTTCAACGTGTAGCCGGGCGGGATGAAGTCGGGCGTCTTGGGATTGCCGGGCCCGCGCTCGCTGTGCACGGTGTAGAACAGGCCGTTCTTGGCGAATTCGGGATGGAAGACGAAGCCGATGAAGCCGCTCTCCAGCCGGTTGTAGACTCCATACGGAAACGTGGCCGCGACATCGGCATAGACGTGCGGCTGATTGTTCGAATCGAGCAGATACAACAAGCCTCGCGAATCATTGACGAAGCGGCGTCCATCTGGAAGGTCGCGCACATAGCTGATCCGCGCCCAGCCCGATGGCGTCACGTCGTCGGCGCCGTGAATCCCCCGCGTATCGGGCAGACGCACGACATCCTTGATCTCGACCGCGAGACCCTTTTTCTCAATGGGGGTCGGAATCGGATTGCTTGTGATCTGCGCATGGCTCGCGCCCGCGGCCCAGATTGCCAGAAGCGGGACAATGACGAATGGCATCTTTGTGCGCATGAAGCCCTCCCATTTCTTTGTCTGTAGAGCATGCTTATACCAGATCGCCGGGCGCTCGCCACGCCGTGCGGCGCAAGCACAATGGGGCCGGGGCGCCATTGTTCGCGCGCGATATTTGATGCAATGATCGTTTGCTTCGGGAAGGATCATACGATGTCTGCGGCACGTCTCATCATGCAAGGCCTCGCGGTCTGTGCAGCCCTCTGCGTGTTCGGCGGTTCGGCCGATGCGTCCGAAATCAAATTGCTCGCCTCCAATGCGGTCAAGGAGGCCTATGGCCTTCTGCTTCCCGCGTTCGAAAAGGCGAGTGGAAACAAAGTGACGGTTGTCTGGGGTGGAACCGCCGACATCATCAGGCGCATCGAAGGCGGGGAGCCCGCCGACATTGTCATCATCACCGATGCGGGGATCGATCGCCTGATCGGCGCAGGAAAATTGACCGCAATGGGGCGTGTCACGGTTGCGAAATCCGGCGTCGGTGCCGCGGTGCGCGCCGGCGGGTCCAAACCCGACTTGTCTTCAGGTGACGCGCTCAAAAAATCCTTGCTCGCAGCGAAGGCGATTGTGCTGACACCCGGTCCGAGCAATCCTCTTCTGCACCAATTGTTCGACCGGATGGGACTTGCAAAGGAAATGAAAGCAAAGGAAATCCGGCCCATGCCAGGACAGCAATTGACGGACCCGGTCATTGCAGGCAAGGCGGACATCGTGTTTTCGCAGACGAGCGAATTGATAGCCGTGAAAGGCATCGAATATGCCGGACCGTTGCCGTCCGGCTCGCAAATCGTTCTGACCTACGATGCCGCGTTCCACGCCGGGGCGCCGCAGCCGGGCGCCGCCAAGGACCTCGTGAAATTCCTCACCACGCCTGCCGCTGCCAGGATGCTGCAACAGAACGGCCTCGAGCCCGGCTGAGGCAAATCAGACCGCCTGCCCCGCGCACCACCCCGACGACCAAGCCCATTGGAAATTGTAGCCACCGAGCCAGCCCGTCACGTCCACCACCTCGCCGATGAAATAGAGTCCCGGCACGCGCTTGACCGCCATGGTCCGGGAGTCGAGGTCATTGGTATCGACACCGCCGAGCGTGACTTCGGCGGTGCGATAGCCTTCGCTGCCCGAAGGCCGCACACGCCAGAAATTCACCGCTTCGTCGATGCGGTGCAGGACCTTGTCCGAAAGATCGCCCAATCGGCCCGCCACGCCGTCTTCCTCGACAATCATCTGCGCCAGCCGTTTGGGCAGAAATTCCGAAAGGCAGGTGGAAAGCTGTTGGCGTCCATTGGTTTTGCGCGCGTCGCGCAATGTTTCGAAAAGATCGGTCGAAGGCAGCAGCGCGATGACGATGTCCTCGCCCTCGCGCCAATAGGATGAAATCTGGAGGATCGCCGGTCCGCTCAAACCGCGATGGGTGAACAGAATCGCTTCCTCGAATGTCGTTTCGCCACAGCGCACATGGGCTGTGACCCCGATCCCCGTCAGCACTTTCAGCCGCGCCAACGTGCGCTCCTCGAAGACAAGCGGCACAAGGGCCGGCCGTGTTTCAGTGACGCCAACATCGAAGCGCCGCGCCAGCCTGTAGCCGAAATCGCTGGCGCCCATCTTGGGAATGGATCTGCCGCCCGTCGCCACCACCAGCGATTGGCATTGCACCGGCTCCGCGCCCGAGGACAGGGTCAGCAGAAAGCCCGATTCGGTTTTTTCGACGTTTGTCACCGCCGTCCCCAGGCGGAGCTCCGCGCCCGCCCGCTTCATCTCCGACAGCAGCAGGTCGATGATCTGTCCCGACGAACCGTCGCAGAAAAGCTGGCCGAGTGTCTTTTCGTGATAGGCGATGCCGTAATGTTCCACCAAAGCCACGAAATCGCCCACGCTATAGCGACTGAGCGCGGAAATGCAGAAACGCGGATTCTGCGACAGAAAATTTTCGGGGGCGCAGTTGAGATTGGTGAAATTGCATCGTCCGCCGCCGGAGATGCGGATTTTCTCTCCCGGAACAGGAGCATGATCGAGGACGAGAACGGAGCGCCCGCGCGTGGCCGCCTGTGCCGCGCACATCATGCCCGCTCCGCCGGCGCCGACAACAACCACGTCCCGCCGATCCACCAGTGTCTCCTAAACGATTTAAATCCTCGCCGGGAACGGCTATCACATTCCTGCGTCTGATGTTGGAACGTCCCTGAAAGCTATCGCCATGACCGACACACCTCCCGATCGCCTCGCCACGAATCCCAAAAATCCCCATCACAATGCCGCGCTCCTCGAAAGGGGCGTGGGAATCCGCTTTAACGGAGTCGAGAAGACCAACGTGGACGAATACTGCGTGAGCGAAGGGTGGATTCGCGTGACGGTCGGTACCACCGTGAACCGGGCCGGTCAGCCATTGACCATCAAGCTCAACGGGAAGGTCGAGCCCTATTTCCGTGACGATCCGGAGAAACGCTAGTAGCCGCCAGGCAGGCTTTTTCCGCATCATGGCGGTTTCCTCCTGGCCGGCGATCCGACGGATTTGTAACGCGGCGACGGAAAACGAGGTTACTGCATCGGGTTTTCCCGATCCGGAGGTAAGGGCGCTTGTGGAGGTGGCTTTCGCCCCATAAAGTCCTGGCGTTTTCGCATCTTTCGCAAAGAAACGGCAGGGTCATGGCGCGCATTATTCATATCGCTCTCAAGGTCGAGGATCTCGAGAGCGCCACAAAATTCTATGAAGACGTGTTCGGATTTCGCCAGACCGGCACCGGCCATGCGCGCGGTCACATATCGCGTCATATGACCGACGGAGAGCTCGATGTCGCGCTGATGGTTTACGACAGTGAAGAGGAACATGAGGCGCAGCTATCGGGCGCCGGTCCCTGCATCCATCATTGGGGCATCGAGGTGGACGATCGCGACGCGACGGTCAAACTGATCGAGGCGAATGGCGGTGCCATTATCTCGGAGCCCGGCCAGGGCGCGCTGAAATTCCGGGCGCCGGACGGAACAGTGGCCGAGATCGTGAAGGCCGGACGGTACAAGAAGAACGCGCAAGCGGGCGGCTCACGCATTGTGCATCTGGCGATCAAGGTCACGGATCTGGAAAGCGCCACGCGCTTCTATGAAAACGTCTTCGGGTTCAGACAGGTGCACACGGGCCGCAATCGTCAGCACATCTCGCGGCATATGACGGATGGCGCGTTCGATCTTGCGCTCATGGTCTATGACAGCGAAGACGCGCATGAGGCACAGCTTGCCGGCCCGGGACCGAGGATCCATCATTGGGGCATCGAGGTCGACGACCGTGAGG
>DASYEG010000330.1:0-2320 GCA_036499145.1 Micropepsaceae bacterium
TGCACCGTCGAAGCCATGCCGCTGGAAATTGCCGTCGCCTGTCTGGTGGTGGACGAAATCCAACTTTGCGCGGACCCGGAGCGCGGCCATGTCTTCACCGACCGGCTGCTTCATGCCCGGGGTACGGAAGAAACATTGTTCTTGGGCGCCGAAAGCATGCGCGGTGCCATTCAACGCTTCATTCCGCGCACCTGGTTCATCACCCGACCCCGCTTTTCCGATCTTGCCTATACCGGGGCGAAGAAACTCACCCGCCTGCCGCGGCGTTCGGCCGTGGTCGGCTTCAGCGCCGAGGATGTCTATGGCATCGCCGAAATCGTGCGGCGCCAGCGCGGCGGCGCGGCTGTCGTCTTAGGGGCGCTTTCACCACGCACCCGCAACGCCCAGGTCGCGCTGTATCAATCCGGCGATGTCGATTTTCTGGTCGCCACCGATGCGATCGGTATGGGCCTCAACATGGACGTCGATCATGTCGCCTTTGCGGGATCGGAGAAATTCGACGGCCGCGGCTTTCGCCCCCTCGCCGCATCGGAGATCGGTCAGATCGCAGGGCGCGCCGGACGCTACATGAATGACGGCACGTTCGGCGTTACCGGCACGTGCGAGTCTTTCGACGAAGAAGCCGTCGCCCGCGTCGAAAGCCACCGCTATGACCCGGTGAAGGTCCTGCAATGGCGAAATGCCGATCTGCAATTTCAATCCGTTGCCGCGCTGCTGGAAAGTCTGGACGCGCCGCCGCCCGAACGCGGACTGGGCCGGGCGCGGCCCGCCTCCGATGCGATCGCGCTTCATCATCTGGCCAGCGATCCCGACGTCGCCGCACTCGCCACATCGCGAAGCGCGGTCCAACGCCTTTGGGAGGTCTGCCAGTTGCCGGACTTCCGCAAATTGTCCGCGGACGAACATGCGCGCATGATACGCACGCTCTACCTCTTCCGCATGGGCGAGCCCGGATATGTCCCCGACGATTGGATGGCGCGGCAAATCGCGCGGCTCGATGTCGTGGAAGGGGATGTCGCTACGCTGTCGGGACGTCTTGCCCAGATCCGCACCTTCACCTATGCCGCGCACCGGCCCGGCTGGACGCGTGATGGCGCGCATTGGCAAAACGAAACTCGCGCCGTCGAAGACCGGCTTTCCGATGCGCTGCACGAACAGCTTACCTTGCGCTTCATCGACCGGCGCGCATCCGTGCTGATGAAACATCTGCGCGAAGACGAAAATGGCGAAGTCGTGCTGGAGGAAGATGGCGGCGTCCTGATCGCAGGCGAAGTGATCGGCCGCCTCGACGGATTCCGGTTCACGCCTGATCCGCGCACCGCCGGCGAAGGCAATGGCGTGCTTCATGTCCGCATGGCCCGCACGGCGGCGATGCGTGGGCTGGAAAGCGAGTTTCTGGCGCGCGCCCGCTCTCTGGAAGCCGCGCCCGATGCCGCGATCAGTTTGAGCGAGCATGGCAAGCTGTGGTGGGACGGCGCGATGGTTGGCCACCTTGCCGCCGGCGCTTCGCCGCTTGCACCGCAGATCGTGCTGGCGGCGGATGACAATCTCAAAGGCGTAGCCCGCGACAATGTTCAAACGCGGCTCGAAACTTGGGTGCGCACGCGCATCGATACGCGGCTGGAGCCGCTGGTCGCGTTGGCGCGGGCGGCCGAGGCGCGGGCCGGCAGCGATACCGCCCTACCCGCCTATGCGCGGGGCTTGGCGCATCAGTTGGCGGAAAATTTCGGTGCGCTGGAGCGCGATGCTTTGGCGTTACCGGAAAAGCTCGGTCCCGTCTTGCGTGCACTCAAACCGTTCGGCGTCTGGTTCGGGCGGCGCACGGTTTATCTGCCGCGCCTTCTGCGTCCCGATGCGGCGGGATTGTTGGCCTTGTTGTGGGGCATCTGGACACGCCAAGCGCAACTCGCCGGACCGCCCGCGCCGGGCCTGACATCTTTCGCCTATTCCGGCGAAGCAAAAGCGTCTCTGCACGCCGCCGGTTTTGCGGTGATCGGCACGCGCGCCATTCGTTTCGATATGCTGGAGCGGCTGGAAGAGACGCTGGACAAAGCCACAATCAATGGCGCCGACGCGGCCAGTCTGTTGCCGCAGCTCGTCTCGCTCATGGGAACCGGCAATGACGAGGCCAAGGCGGTTCTCGCGGCGCTGGGATGGCGGCTGACCGAAGTTGCCGACGCGCGCCCGGTCTGGCGCCGTGTGAAAAAGAAAGAACCACGCAAACGCGCGCCCGAAAAGCCGCCGCCTGAAAACTCGCCCTTTGCCGGTCTGAAGGAACTGCTCGTCAAGTGAACGCGCCGGATGATCCTCTCGTGAGCAC
>DASYEG010000331.1:0-2785 GCA_036499145.1 Micropepsaceae bacterium
GCACTTCACTTCGATGTTGCAGATTTCTGGGCGGCCACCGCAGCAATCTTCCATCAGATAGGAAAGCAGCGCCCGCATCGCCGCATAATTGGCCGCATAGATGATGCTGCGGCTTTCGCGATGCCGGGTGATTAGCCCGGCGCGTTCCAATTCCTTGAGATGAAAGGACAGCGTCGGCGCCGGAATCCTTAGGCGCGCGGCTATCAGCCCCGCAGGTCTGCCTTGAGGGCCGGCCGCAACCAGATGACGGAATACCGAAAGGCGGGTTTCCTGTGAAAGGGCGGAGAGGGCGGCAATGGCGTGAGTAGATTTCATAGTTTCATAACTATGAAATTATCAACTCTTGGTCAAGTTCCTATTGCGGAGCGATGCCGACGCCGTAGCTGGCGACCAGCGAGCCAGCGACGAGCCGCCAGCCATCCACCAAGACGAAGAAGATCAGCTTGAAAGGCAGCGAGATCACGGCCGGCGGCAGCATCATCATACCCATGGACATGAGAATCGATGCCACCGCCATGTCGATGATGAGAAACGGTACGAAGATCAGAAATCCGATTTCGAACGCACGCTTCAATTCCGAAAGCATGAAAGCCGGAACGATGGCCTGCAGCGGTGCGCCCTCGGCGGAGGCTGGGGCAGAGACGCCCGCCATATTGACGAATAGCGAAAGATCCTCGTTGCGCGTATGCGCGCCCATGAATTTCTTGATCGGTGTGGAGGCGCGCGTCAGCGCTTCATCCGTGGTGATCTGCTGGCTCTCCAGAGGCTGCACGGCATTCTGATAGATGTCGGTGAATGTCGGCGACATCACGAAGAAGGTCAGAAACAGCGCGAGGCTCACGATCACGCTGTTGGGCGGGCTTTGCTGAACGCCGATGGCCGTGCGCAGCAAGGACAGCACCACCACAATGCGCGTGAAACACGTCATCATGATGAGAATGGAAGGCGCGAGCGAAAGAATGGTGATCAGACCTACGATCTGCATCAGCCGTTCGCTCATCGCGCCGCCGCCCGTCAGATCGAGCGTCAGCCCTTGCCCGGCCGCCGCACCGGCAGCACCACCCGCCGCCTGCGCCGCGGCGGCAACCGACGGCACCAGCGCACAGGCGCCAATCGCCAGCGCCCTCGGCAGCCAAACCATGAAAATCCGCTTGCTGTTCATACTGCGATGTCCGCCCGTTTTGCCGGCCCCGTCGCGATCACGCTGGCCCCTTGGGGCGCGGTTACCAGCACATGTTCCGTGCCGTCGCAGCGAACGATGAAGAGGCGATGATTTTTGCCGAGCATCAACGTCTCGACGACCGCAAGCCGACGTCCCGTGCCGCCGGCGATTCCCGGAAGCCCGTAGCGCCTGATGGCAAGGCCCGCGACACCGACGAGCGCCAGCACGAGCGCGAGCGCGCCGAAATAGCGAAGGGCGTCGGTCATATCCATGAAGCGAGAACCTCTTGACCCTGCAAGGCGGCAAAATCCGCCTATCTCTGTTCGCAGGGCGAGGGGCATCCTCGTCGCGCATGCTTAACCCCACGTAAACGCACCCGGCAAAATTTTCTCGGTGTTCGTTCCCGGAATTAAGCCGCGATTAAGCATGAGCGCCGATGCTGCTCAGGCAGTACGCGCTTTTCCTCAATGGAGGCAGCCATGAACCTGAACGGCGTTCCCCTCTTCTCGCTTCTGTCGGACCGCATGTCGTGGCTTTCCACGCGTCAATCGGTGCTGGCGCAGAACGTCGCCAATGCCGACACGCCCAATTACGTCGCGCGCGACATCAAGCCGATGGATTTCGAGAGCATGGTCGCGGGTCAGAATTCGGGGGCGGGCCTTACCGTGACCAACGCCCATCATATCGACATACGCGCGCAAACCGGAGGCAACGGCTTCGAAGAAGAGGATGCCGAGGGCGAGGGCGGTACGCCCGGCGGGAACGTGGTGTCCATCGAGCAGGAGATGATCAAGCTTTCCGACACGCAGATTCAATATCAGACCGCGACGAACCTTTATCAGAAAGCGGTCAGCATGTTCCGCACCGCGCTTGGCGGACAATCGGGCTAAGAGGATCAAGACATGGACTTCACGACATCGCTCTATATTGCCGCCGCCGGTCTTCGTGCCCAATCGGGGCGCATGCGCATCATCGCGGAGAACCTCGCGAACGCGGATTCTGTTTCGCAATCGGCCAATGGCGAGCCCTATCGCCGCCGCATTGCCACCATGACCACCGAATTCGATCGCGAACTGAACGCCAATGTCGTGAAGCTCGGCGATCCCGTACCGGACAACGCCGATTTCCGCCTGCAATACGATCCCGGCAACCCGGCCGCGGACAAGCAAGGCTATACGCATCTGCCTAATGTGAACGCGCTCGTCGAGATGATGGACATGCGCGACGCGCAACGCACCTATGAAGCCAATCTGCAAGTGATGGACGGTGCGCGCTCCATGCTGACGCGCACGATCGATCTGCTGCGCCGCTGAGGGATTGAATCATGGCCGTGAGTTTTGTCGCCGCGAACGCCGCCTATCAGGCCGCCGCCAAGGCCGGAGGTACCGGCGCCGCCGAAAGCGCCATCCAAACAGGCGCCGCGCAGGGAGCCAACGGCAGTTTTTCCGATGCGCTGGCGTCGGCGGTGAAAGATGCCATGGGCACCATGCACACCGGAGAGATGGCCGCGGCAAAAGGCGCGACCGGGCAGGGCGACGTGGTCCAGGTTGTCAATGCGGTGACCGCGGCCGAACTCACCTTGCAGACCGTGGTGGCGATCCGCGACCGCGTGATTTCCGCCTA
>DASYEG010000332.1:0-2419 GCA_036499145.1 Micropepsaceae bacterium
TCTGCGCAGCACGCTCGCGCTGCTCAAGCCACATCTCTCCGCGAAGAAGCCGCTGGTGCTTTGCGCCAAGGGTATCGAGCACGACACGCACAGACTGATGACCGAAGTGCTGGTCGAATGCATTCCCGATTGCGAGCCCGCGATTTTGTCCGGTCCTTCTTTCGCCAAAGACGTCGCGCGCAATCTTCCAACCGCCGTCACCATTGCCGCGAAACTCGAAATCGCGCGGGCGCTGCAGGAAGCGTTCGGCCATCTCACCTTCCGCCCCTATGCGAGCGATGATCTCACCGGCGTCGCGCTCGGCGGTGCGGCAAAGAATGTTTATGCCATCGCTTGCGGTATCGTTGCCGGCATGGGGTTGGGCGAAAGCGCGCGCGCCGCGCTGCTGTCGCGCAGCTTCGCCGAATTATGCCGTCTCGGTGAAGCGATGGGCGCGCGCAGCGAAACTCTGATGGGGTTGTCTGGACTCGGTGATCTTGTGCTCACGGCCACCAGTGCATCCTCGCGCAATTACGCGTTCGGACTCGATGTCGGCAAAGGTCTATCGCGCGAAGAACTTTACAAGCCGGGTCGCCCACTGGCTGAAGGTGTCGCGACGGCGCCCGCCCTGGCTGCGCGTGCGCATGAACACAAGGTCGAGCTTCCCATTGCAGAGACGACATCGGAAATCCTGCAAGGCAAGATCGCACTCGCCGACGCCATTCCGCGTCTGATGTCACGCCCTCTCAAGACGGAGTAGAAAATGCTTTTCGTGCTGACCGCCATCGATAAAGACAATTCATTGAACGTGCGCATGAGCGTGCGCGAGCAGCATATGGCGTTTGTGAAGGAAACCGGCGTCGTCCGCCTCGGCGGTCCGTTCCTGGATGCCAAAGGCGACATGGCGGGCAGCCTCATCATCTTTGAAGCCACCGACATGGATGCAGCAAAGGCGTGGAACGCCAGAGACCCCTACATGAAAGCGGGCCTGTTCCAATCCACCGATATTCGTCCGTGGAAGATGACTGCGAATTTCTGCGAGGCGAGACTCTGATGGCGTATTGGCTGTTCAAGACCGAGCCGGACACCTTCTCCTGGGAGATGCAAAAGAAGCGCGGCGCCAAGGGTGAACCGTGGAGCGGCGTGCGCAATTTCGCGGCCGCCAAGCACATGAAATCGATGAAGAAGGGCGATCTGGGCTTCTTCTATCACACCGGCGGTGAGAAGCAGATCGTCGGCATCGTGGAAGTCATCGCTGAATACAAACCCGATCCCACCGACGAGACGGGCAGGTTCGGGCTTGTCGATGTCAAAGCGATCAAGGATGTGCCCAAGCCGGTGACGCTGGCGCAGGTAAAAGCCGATCCCAAGCTCAAGACGATGGTGCTCGTGCGCGAAGCGCGGCTTTCCGTTCAGCCGGTTACCGACGTGGAGTGGAAGCACATCTGCAAGCTCGGCGGCGTTAAGTGATCAGCTCTTGGCCTGATAGAGGACCGTGCCGTCATCGCTCTTGATGCTGTGCAGACGCACGCATTTCGGATCGGTCACCTGGTGGCACACCAGATCGGCCTCGATCACATATTTCGAAACCTGTGTGGCCGCGATGCAGGCATAGCGTCCTTGCGTGGCGGTCTTCCTCGGCAACGCGCTTGCGAGTTGCCCGAAGGGCGGTACGATTCCCATGGTCTTGGCGTTCACCAATTCCATGGCGCAGAACATCATGGCGCCCTTGGCCTTTTCGTCCTGCGTGGTTTCCTTGAACGCCGGGCGTGGCTGTTGCGCCCTGGCAAGCGCGGCCGTCTGTTGTGCCTGTTCCTGCTGTGCCGCCACGGCATCGGCATGCCGCTGCCAGGCGAAATAACCGGCCACGACGATCGCGATCGCAAAGCCTCCGATCAGAACGATGCGCGCAGCGGCCCATTCGCGCGCCGTGCCGCGCTTCATGTCGTCGTAGTCGGTCATTCCTGATCCCCGATAATTTTCTAAGTCTCAGCGCATTGTCGGAATATTGAAATCCGGGTTCTCGCGCATACCGCCCTTGGGCCAGCGCTGCGTCACCGTCTTGATCTTCGTCCAGAAACGCACGCCCTCGGTACCATGCTGGTTAACATCGCCGAAGGCCGAGCGCTTCCAGCCGCCGAAGGTGTGATAAGCCAGCGGGACCGGAATCGGCACGTTGATGCCGACCATGCCCACCTGCACCCGGCTGGCGAATTCGCGCGCCGCATCGCCGTCGCGCGTGAAGATGGCGACGCCGTTGCCGTAGTGATGGTTGGAGGGCAGGGAGATGGCCTCGTCGAAATCCTTCGCCCGCGCAATCTGCAGCACCGGCCCGAAGATTTCTTCTTGATAAGTTTTCATGTTGGGCGTCACGCGGTCGAACAGCGAACCGCCCAGATAAAAGCCCTTGTCATAGCCCTGCATCTTGAAACCGCGGCCA
>DASYEG010000333.1:0-4366 GCA_036499145.1 Micropepsaceae bacterium
GGATTCGATTTCGTGGAAGCCAATTGGTCGATAGGCCTCAATTACAGCGCGACGATCAGTTCTTCAGCATTGGCTCAGAGCGCTGGACTGGTGATGAGCGCTCGATTTTAAGCGCCCTGCAAAGATCGATTTTTATATTTAACTGCAATATCTTAGATAGGCTTCTTGATCCGGCCATAGCTCTGCTCCGCGGTTTGGCCCGAAAGGGCAGCTCGCGCTTTCTTGCGGCTCCCGGCATCAGCGGCTATGGGAATGCCCACGCCTGAGCAAGGTTTTTCGATTCATGAACGAGCAAACGCCATTCCGCCCCAAGGCGCGGCTGCCGCGCGGTTTCAGAGACCGCGACGAGGCGGAGCTTGCCGCCGAACGGCGCATGCTCGACACAATCCGGCGTGTCTACAGCTCCTATGGTTTCCAGGCGCTGGAGACCTCTTCGCTCGAATATGCCGATGCGCTCGGCAAATTTCTGCCCGATTCCGATCGTCCGAACGAAGGCGTGTTCTCCTTGAAGGACGATGACGGTCAATGGCTGTCGCTGCGTTACGATCTGACCGCGCCGCTGGCGCGCTATGTGGCGGAGAATTTTCAGAATCTGCCCAAGCCGTTCCGGCGCTATCAAGTCGGCACGGTCTGGCGCAACGAGAAGCCCGGCCCGGGGCGGTTTCGGGAGTTCACGCAGTTTGACGCGGATACGGTGGGCTCGGCCTCGCCCGCGGCCGACGCCGAACTCTTGATGATGTGCGCCGATTCTTTGGAAGCGCTCGGCCTCAGCCGCGGCGAATATTTGGTGAAGCTCAGCAGCCGGAAATTGCTCGACGCGGTGATGGATTCGGCAGGGGTCGAAATTGTCAAACGAAGTATGGTGCTACGTGCGATCGACAAGCTCGATCGCCTTGGCATAGAAGGCGTGCGCGCTTTGCTCGGCTCCGGCCGGAAAGACGAATCCGGAGATTTCACGAAAGGCGCGGAGCTTTCCGGGAATGCCGCCGGCACGATCTTGGCATTTCTGACGATCCGGGAGCGAGGCGAAAATTTTTATAGCGCCGCTCGTGCGCTGATCGGCGACGAGCTCTGGCAAAGGGGAGCAGGGAAGCTGGTCGAGATCACAAATCTATGTGAGGCCTCGGGTTATAAATCTGACCGCATCCTGATCGATCCCGGCATCGTGCGTGGACTCGATTATTACACCGGCGCTGTCTTCGAAGCGCAACTCACTTTTCCCGTCACCAATGAAGCGGGTGAGGCGGTTGTTTTCGGTTCGGTCGGGGGCGGCGGACGCTATGACGATCTGGTCGCGCGCTTCACCGGCCAATCTGTTCCGGCGTCCGGCATTTCCATCGGGGTCAGCCGGCTGCTCTCTGCACTTCGCGTGCGCGCAGGTGCGGAGTCCTTTGCCGTTGATCCGCTCATCGTCGTTCTCGTATTGGACAAGGCAGAGATCGCTCACAGCTTCCGATTGGCGCGCACATTGCGCGACGCCGGTTTCCGATCGGAAACCTATGTCGGCGAGGCCGGCATGAAGGCGCAGCTCAAATATGCCGACCGGCGCGGCGCCGCCATCGCGATCATCGAAGGCGGCGATGAGCGCGCGCGCGGCGAGGTGACGTTGAAGGATCTGGCGCTTGGTGCGGAACTTGCCAAATCGACCGAGAACCGCGCCGCCTGGGTGAAGGACCGCCCCGCGCAGCAATCGGTGAAGCACGCGGACCTCATTCCTGCTATCCGCGCCATTCTCGACGGCGCGCGGGCCAGGGCGTGACCATGTCCGCGTTTCCCACCTATGATGCGCCTCTGCTCAAAGAGATCGGCGCCCAGACCGCTTCGGTCCTCGATGTTTTCGGCGCGAAGGCCTATGCCCGCGTCGAACCGCCCATTCTCCAACCCGCCGAGATTTTCCTTGATCGTTCGGGTGAGGAAATCCGCCGCCGCACCTTCGTGCTGACGGACCCGGCGGGCCGGGAATTGTGCTTGCGGCCCGACCTTACGATCCCTGTTTGCCGGATGTATCTGGCAAGCGGCGGCAAATTTCCTGCGCGGCTTTCCTATCACGGGCCCGCGTTCCGTGCCTCGCTGAGCGAGCCGGAACGGCCGAGCCAATTCCTGCAAACCGGCGTCGAATGCCTGGGCGTGCGCGATCTTGAAGCCGCCGACAGCGAAGTGCTCAACCTTGCCGTTGAAGGCGTGCGGGCGGCGGGCCTTAGGCAATTCTCCATCCAGATCGGTGATCTCGCGCTGTTTGCCGGTCTCGTGGATGCGCTCGATATTCCGGCGCAATGGCGCGGCCGCTTGAAGCGGCACTTCTGGCGTCCGGATTATTTTCGCGAATTGCTCGCGCGGCTTTCCAATGGCGGTTCGGTCCCGGGTGAGCGCTATCTTGCCCATCTCGGCACCGCGGACGACGATCAGGCCCGCGCGGCCCTTTCGGGTTTGATGGATTATCTTGGAGGCACGCCGCTGGGCGGGCGCACGCGCGAGGAGATCGTCGACCGGCTGATGGAGCAGGCCGCTGAAGCCGCCGCCATCCGGCTCGACAAATCCGCCGTCGCGCTGATCGAGCAGGTGCTTTCGATATCGGGGCCTGCATCGAAGAGCATCACCCGGATACGCGCGCTTCTGAAGAGCCATGGCGTGGAATTGGATCAGCCGCTCGAACGCATGCAATCGCGCATCGCGAGTCTTGCCAGACTGGGCCTCGCCGACAAGCATGTGAGTTTTGCCGCCCGCTTCGGCCGCAACATGGAATATTACACCGGCTTCGTATTCGAGCTGTGGTCGCGCGATTCCGAAGGACGCGTTCAGGTGGCTGGCGGCGGGCGCTATGACACGCTGCTGCGCACGCTGGGCGCGTCCGCCGACATCCCCGCGGTCGGGTGCGCCATCCGCAGCGAACGCGTTCTGGCTGCGCGCCGCGCCACGGGAGCACTCTGAGATGGCCGCTCCAGTCTTGATCCTGGCAATTCCCTCCAAGGGCCGCCTGCAGGAACAGGTGATGCATTATCTCGGCGATGCCGGCTTGGTGCTGAAACAGATTACGGGCGCGCGCGATTATCGCGCGACGATCGCAGGTGAACCCGGCATCGACGTGAAGCTGATGTCATCATCGGAGATCGCGAATGCGCTGGGGGCCGGAGAAATCCATTTCGGGATCACGGGCGAGGACCTGATCCGCGAATCCATTCCCGATGTGGATGCCAAGGTCGCGTTGTTGCAGCCCTTGAACGTCGGTTTTGCCGATGTGGTGGTGGCGGTGCCGCGCGCCTGGATCGATGTCGTCAGCATGGCGGACCTCGACGATGTCTGCACGGCGTTTCATGCTCGCCATCATCGGCGGCTGCGCGTGGCGACCAAATATCTGTCACTGACGCGCGGCTTCTTCGCCGCACATGGCATCGCCGATTACCGCATCGTGGAAAGCCTCGGTGCGACGGAGGGCGCGCCCGCGGCCGGACTTGCCGAAGCCATCGTCGATATCACGACCACGGGTGCGACGCTCAGCGCCAACGACCTCAAGATCCTCCAGGACGGCACCATCCTGAAGAGCCAGGCGCAGCTTGCCGCGTCACTTGGAGCGAAATGGAGCAGGGAAGCGCTCGCCGCCGCGGCGCGCCTCACGCTCCGCATTGCCGCGCGCGAACTGGCGAGAAATGCGTATCTCTTGCGCGCTCCGCTCGGCCGCGCGTGGAACAAGGTTCTTCCGGCTCTGGCAAAAGCGGGCTGTACGCTGCTTGCCCAACCCTCTGCCGGCGGCGGCAAGCATGTGATCCTCTGCCGGCGCGAGCATCTGTCGGACGCGCTGAATTTGTTGCGTGAATCCGGCGTGAAAGGGGCAGTCGCGGCCGAGCCGGTGGATTACGTGTTCGGCGAAGTCAATCCGCTGATCGAACGCTTGCGTGCCCGGCTCAAGCGTTAGCTTTCCCGCCTGGGTCTTAAGACGGCAAGATCAGGTATCGGACCACAGACGCAGCAGATTGTGATAGCAGCCGGCGATCTGGACCAGCGAGGCGTGGCCGGGTGCATCGCGGCCAAGCTGTTGCAGCGCGGTGTCGAGCTCGAACAGGATGTCGCGCTTGGCCTCTTCGCGGACCATGCTCTGGATCCAGAAGAACGCCGCCAGCCGCGCTCCGCGCGTGACGGACTCCACATGGTGCACGCTGGTGCCGGGGTAGAGGACCATGTCTCCGGCAGCAAGTTTGATGCTGCGGACCCCGCTTCTGTCTTCGACCACCAGTTCGCCGCCGTCATAATCCTCCGGCGCGGTCAGGAACAAAGTCGCCGAAAGATCCGTGCGTACGCGATGCGGCGTGCCGGCAACCGGCCGGATCGCGCCGTCGATATGACCGCCATAGGACTGCCCGCCGGAATAGCG
>DASYEG010000334.1:0-2752 GCA_036499145.1 Micropepsaceae bacterium
CTCATCTTTCTCGCCGCTTCGCTCAACACGATCACGACCTATGTCCTGCTTGAACAGGAAGCGTGGTTCGAAAAGGAAGCGAAATTCCTCCCGCTTCTGATCAAGCCAGGCATGGTTGCGCTCGATATCGGGGCGAATGCCGGGGTCTACAGCCTTGCGCTGGCCCGCTCCGTGGGTCCCAGCGGCAAGGTCTATGCCTATGAACCGGGAGCCGCGCCGCGCCGGCTTCTGGAGAAAAGCCGCAACGCCAACGGCTTCGACAATCTTCAGATCGTGCCGGCCGCCGTTTCGGACCGCTCTGGGAGAGGCCATCTTGAACCCAGTGTCTCCAGCGAGCTCGCGAGTCTCGGCGGGAGCGCTTTGGGCGAATCCGTCAGTGTGACCTCGCTCGATGAAGAGGACGCGTCGCGCAATTGGGGTTCTCCGGATTTCGTCAAGATCGACGCCGAAGGCGAGGAACGGCGCATCCTGGAAGGCGGCCGCGGCTTTTTCGCACGGCACTCGCCGCTCGTGATGTTCGAATTCAAAGCCGCCGATGTCGTGGACAAAGAAATCGCCGAGGCATTCCGGGCCTCGGGCTATCGTATCTTCCGGCTTCTTCCCGGCGCGCCGTTCCTCGTTCCGGTGAACGCCTCGGAGAATTTCGACAGCTATGAACTGAACCTGTTCGCGGCCAAACCGGACCGCATCGCCGCGCTCGCGCGCGCGGGATGGCTCAGCGACGAGATGCGGGAATGGTCGCCCGGCGATTCGGCGCGCACCCAAGCCATGGACCTGTGGGCCGCACAGGCCTTCGGGCCGGCGCTCGCAAGGCTGCCTCCGCCGCCCATGGGTTCCCCCTACCGCGACGCGCTCGCCGGTTACGCGGTGTGGCGCTCGCAAACGGCAGACCTTGCGCTGCGCCACGCCGCACTTCGTTTCAGTTATGGCGTGCTGCGTGAGCTTTGCCGCGCGAGCGGTCAAGCCGCTCACCTCTCGACCTTTGCGCGTGTCGCCTGGGATCTCGGCGAACGCAGGAACGTCATCGCCATCCTCGAAGCCATCGTCGCGCAGGGACGCGAGCATACCGGTCTCGCCCAGCCGTTCTGGCCGGTCAATCCCCGCTTCGATGCCATCGCGCCGCAAGCCAATGTCGGGCAATGGTTCCTGATCTCCGTCCTGGAGCAATTGGAACGGGCTTCGGCCCATTCTTCCATGTTCCTGGGCGAGGGACTGAATCTGGATTGGCTGGGCCGGCAGCCTTTCGCCTCGACCGAGATCACGCGCCGCAATGTGCTGAAGCAATTGCGTGCCGGCAAACGCCTGGCTGTGCCCGAAAAATTGTGCCGGCCGGCGAGCGATCATCGGAACAGCGAACTCTGGCGCTCCGGATTGATCCCCAATACGCTGGCGTCCTGATAAACGGAGCCGTCGATTATGCAATATCTCCACACCATGATCCGCATCGCCGATATCGGCAAAAGCCTCGCTTTCTATTGCGGCTTGCTCGGCCTGAAGGAAATGAGCCGCATCGAAAACGAAAAGGGGCGGTTCACGCTGATCTTCCTGGCGGCGCCGGGCGATGAGGACCTGGCGCGCGAGCGCAAAGGGCCGATGGTGGAGCTGACCTACAATTGGGATCGCGAAGATTACACCGGCGGGCGGAATTTCGGGCATCTCGCCTATCGCGTGGACGACATCTATGCCATCTGCAAGACGCTGATGGACGGGGGAATCACCGTCAATCGTCCGCCGCGCGACGGGCACATGGCATTTGTGCGTTCGCCGGACGGCATCTCCGTCGAGCTGCTGCAACGCGGCCCGGCGCTGCCGCCTCAGGAGCCTTGGGCTTCCATGCCCAATACAGGCAAATGGTAGGGCTGCGTCTGCGATCATCCGTATAAAGATAGGGTGAGCGACATGGCATTGCACCAGGGCCGGCGCATCGTGACCGGGCATGACGAACAGGGCCGGTCCATCGTCATCTCCGATGGCCCGCCCGCGAATGTAGTGCCCAACCCGTCCGATCCCGAACGCGGCCACATCAATTTCTGGCGGACCGCATCGATGCCCGCGGACAATGGCGATCCTGCCGATCCGATGGCAGGGCCGCCCTGCCCGCTTCCCCCACCCAAGGGCGGCACCATGTTCCGCTTCTTCCAGATCGCGCCGGAGAAGAACGAGGCCGCTCTTTCGCCTGAGGAGCGCAACGCCCGCATGGCACGCATGTTCGAAGCGGCGGGCGCGGGCGGGGCGCGCATCTCCATGGGGCGGCATGCCTCGATGCATCGCACCGATTCGCTCGATTACATCGTGCTCTTAAAGGGCGAAGTGACGGCGCTTTTGGATGTGGGCGAGGTGGCCATGAAGCCCTTCGACGTGCTGATCCAGCGCGGCACCAACCATGGCTGGGTAAATTATGGCGATGAGCCCGCGCTTCTGGTGGCGGTGCTGGTGGATGCGGAGCCTCTGGCGCGAACGTGAAGGGCCGATGCCCCGCATCGGGCCGCGCTCCGCCGCTATACGAGAATTCACCCGCATGGGGTGGACAGACGGCGGCTCGTAACCTATATCCCCTCACCCTCCTCGGAGGGCCGTGACGCGGGGTGGAGCAGCCCGGTAGCTCGTCAGGCTCATAACCTGAAGGTCACAGGTTCAAATCCTGTCCCCGCAACCAAATTTCGCCGTCAATGCGTGTTTTGCGAAGAATGGCCGCACCTTGAAGGCGGCCATTCTTCTATTGCTCCCCGTAAAACGCCAAGACTGAGCCGCT
>DASYEG010000335.1:0-18368 GCA_036499145.1 Micropepsaceae bacterium
TGAAACAAGCACGTGCCGAATGCCGGGGTTGCAGTCAAACTTGGGTGGCCCATAACGCCATGGGCCTAGCGTCCCAGCATCACGAAAAAACCGGCCATCCTGTTGAAGTTCACGTGACTTATAACAGCGACGCGCGCCCCCGCCGGAATGACCAAAAGCGCCCGGCGGAGATCGGTGCGCGGTAATCGCAGCCGGTCATCCTGACCTGCGGATTTGACACATGCCTGAAAGAGAAGGGCCCCGCGCAATAACGCGCGCGAGGCCCTGAACAACACGCTCAACCAACTTGTGAGGCAGGTCGGCGCCATTACCGTCTCACGGCTGGCGTTACGAGCCGGTTAAGTCCTCCCGACGCAGTGTTTTTAACGTACGGCTTGCCTGATGAGGCGTTTTTCCGGCAAAAGAGCGTTATGACCACGCGCGCCATTCCCTGCGTCCTGATGCGCGGCGGGACCTCACGCGGTCCCTATTTCCTCGCGTCTGACCTGCCATCCGATCCCGCGGAGCGCGATGCGGTCCTACTCCAGGTGATGGGCACTGGCCATGAACTCCAGGTGGATGGGATTGGCGGGGGTCACCCATTGACCAGCAAAGTCGCAATCGTCAGCCCATCGCGTGTGCCGGGCGCCGATGTCGATTACCTCTTCGCGCAAGTGAATGTGCACGAGCGACTGGTGGATATCTCGCCCAATTGCGGAAACATGCTGGCGGGCGTAGGCCCTTTCGCTCTCGAGGCGGGCATCGTCGCAGCTCAGGATGGCATGTCCACCGTTCACATCTTCAATGTGAACACCCAAAAGCTCATCGAGGCGCGTATCGAGACACCTGGGCGCCGCGTCGAATATGAGGGCCACACCGCCATAGACGGCGTTCCGGGGACAGCCGCGCCAGTCCATCTGGCGTTCCTCGATGCCGCGGGCGCTAAAACCGGGCGATTGTTCCCGACCGGCAATCCCACGGACCGGGTGAACGGTGTTGCCATGTCACTTGTGGATGCCGCCATGCCGATCATGGCGGTGCGCGCGGCCGATGTCGGCAAGACCGGCTACGAGAACCCCGCCGATTTCGCCGCCGATCACCCTTTCATGCAGAGGCTCGAAGCCCTGCGTCTCGAAGCCGGCCGGCTGATGGGGCTTGGCGATGTCCGGGGGCTCGTCATCCCCAAGCCGGTTCTGGTGGCGCGGCCTCGAAGCGGCGGTACGCTCGCCGCGCGCTATTTCATGCCGCACTCCTGTCACAACGCGTTCGCCATCACCGGTGCCGTGGCGGTGGGAACGGCAGCCGTGACACCGGGCACCATCATCGCCGAAATTGCCGGGACTCCCGAAATGCCGGTGGATGTCGTGATCGAACATCCATCGGGCCGGATGCAAGTGCGCCTGGAACAGCGTCCTGGGGAAAAAGCCCCGGTCGCTTATCTGGTACGCACCACGCGGCGCCTTTTCGAGGGACGCGTGCTTGTGAATGTACGCGAGGCGGCGGCGGCCGGTTAAACGCGGCTCAGCCAATCGGTCAGGATGCGATTGAACCGCGCCGGATCTTCGATATTCGGCAGATGACGGGCACCCGAAACGGCGACAAAGCGGCCACCCGGGATCAGAGACGCAAGGCGTTGATTTTCTTCATGCGAGGTAGCCCGGTCTTCTTCGCCATAAAGGACCAGTGCCGGCACGCGCAGGCGTGGAAGCTCGGCGCCGAAATCGAATGATGAAAGCGCCGCAACAGCGCCGCAATAACCTGGGACGGACGTTGCCGCCACCGTGTCGCGGATTTGCCGCCAGCGCACGGGGTGCCGCGCTTTAAAATCGGGTGTGAGCCAGCGCTCCATGGTGGCATCCGCGATAGGTTCGAGCGAGACGGCCTTCTTCACCGCGGCGATTCGCGGTCCCCAAATCTCCTGCGCATTCCTCAGGGAGGCGGGCGGCGTTTCGCACAGCATTAACGAGGACACACGCGAGGAATGATGGAGCGCAAGCGCTTCTCCGATCATGCCGCCGATGGAAAGGCCGACATAATCGGCCCCGCCGATGTCCGCGGCGTCAAGAACCGCAACGATGTCGGAGGCGAGTTCTGCGAGCGTATAGTCACCCGGCACCGGATCGCTTCCACCATGGCCGCGCATATCGATCCGCAGCACCCGCCGCCCTAAAGCGAGTACGGCTGGGATTTGTTCGCTCCACATCCCCGAATCGGCGGCCAGCGCATGGGCGAAACAAACCACACGCCCTGTTTCCGGCCCGATCAGATCGTAATGGAGACGGCGTGTATTCAATGAGATCAGCATCGCGGATTGCTATCGCGGGGCCTCCGCTCATGCAAATGCCACAGAATTCTTTCAATGCCTGGCTTTGGATTTACCCTTTTCCTCAGCCTTTGTGAGATCTGCTCCCTCTGGTCCCTCGACCGCTTTTTCGGCGTCCTTGGCCATTTGAGGAATTTCTCCGCCCTTTTGCTGGATGAACCCCTCAATGTCTTTCTTGTAGACGCGAGCGGATTTGTAGTCGCCTTCGCCCTGCACGCCCTCCTCGCTCTTGGTTTTTTCGTCGCTTTTGGATTTGTCCGGGCTCATCGCGCTTATCCTTCTGATCACCCAAGCGGAACGATCCACAGAACCGAAAGTTGCTGAGAGGCCTCGTAGACCATGGAAATTGCATAACAATTGCGCATTTCCGGCCGAGTTCGAGTTTCTTGCACAATTATCGATAGTTCGCGGAACGGCTGAGCGCTCGCGGTCGTTATCCAATGAACCAGCGGCAGGGCGAGTGTTTCCGTGCCTGACGTTATAACGAGAAAGGACATCTCATGCCTCGAAATGACGAGCACAAGAGCACGTCCAATCGCGGCTTTGCTTCGATGGATCGAGCCAAGCAGCGTCAAATCGCAAGCAAGGGCGGGCAGAGTGTGCCTCCCGAAAAAAGAAGCTTTTCCCAGGACCCGCAATTGGCGGCGCAGGCTGGGCGCAAGGGTGGCGAATCCGTACCGGCCGAAGGGCGCAGCTTCTCACAAAACCGCGAGCTGGCCGCAGAAGCCGGGCGGAAAGGCGGGCAGGCCCGCGGTGCGTCCACACATCGCGGAAAGTCAAACACCCAGGCCGAGCCGGAAAACGGTGAGACCGAGGCAAGCCGCCAAGGTGGGACGTTTTCGGAAGATCGCGACACGGCCGCCGAAGGCGCAGAGAAGGCCGGGTTACCGAAAAATCAGCGCGCGCAGGACGAGCGTAGCCGTTTCCCCGCCCCCGGTGCGGCAAATGACGATCAGAGAGAAGATCTCGAAGAACGCAACGATCGGCATGGAACCCAGGATTTGCAGCGGGACGATTTCGCTCAGAATCCGGCGCGGCACGGTCCCTCGAGCGGCAAGGAACATCCTCACGGCGTCTGAACGCGGACGTCCGGACCATTACAACAGTGGCGAGGCTGGGCTCCGCTGCTGTTGTCGCGTTCAGATATCGGCATAGCAGCGTAATTCGACGGCGCCGCCGGGGTGCGTGACGGCACCGCGCCGTGCCGGGCCCACATTCTGGGCAAAGCGCCATAGCGCGCCCGAACCGAATGCGGCCGCCTTTGGCTTCCACACGGAGCGGCGGCGGACGAGTTCGGCCTCGGAAAGCTCCACGTCGATCGTGCCTTTTTCCGCGTCGATGACGACGATGTCGCCTTCCTTCAGCAGCCCTATCGGCCCGCCTTCCGCAGCCTCCGGACCGACATGACCGATGCAAAGCCCGCGCGTCGCGCCGGAAAAACGGCCATCGGTGATGAGCGCGATTTTGTCGGACAGCCCCTGCCCGTACAAAGCCGCCGTGGTCGACAGCATCTCGCGCATACCCGGGCCTCCCTTCGGCCCCTCGTAGCGGATGACGATGACATCGCCTTCCTTGTAGTTGCGCGCCTGCACGACGGCGAAGGCATCCTCTTCGCAGTCGAACACGCGCACCGGTCCGCGATGATGCAAATGCTTCAGCCCGGCGACTTTCACGATACATCCTTCGGGCGCGAGATTGCCGGACAGGCCCACGACGCCACCGGTCGGCGCAAGCGGATTCGTGGCCGGCCGCATGACCTCTTGCGCCGCATTGAATGTCACGCCGCTGAGATTTTCCGCGATCGTTTTACCGGTCACCGTCATGCAATCGCCGTTGAGATAGCCGCCATCGAGCAGTGTGCGCATCAGCATCGGCATGCCGCCAGCTTCCCACATATCCTTGGCGACGAAACGTCCGCCCGGCTTCAAATCTGCAAGATAGGGGGTGCGCTTGAAGATCGCCGCCACATCGAACAGGTCGAATGCGATGCCTGCCTCATGGGCCATCGCGGGCAAATGCAGCGCCGCGTTGGTCGAGCCGCCCGTAGCGGCCACAATCGTCGCGGCGTTCTCGAACGCGGCGCGCGTACAGATGTCGCGCGGCCGGATGTTGTTTGCGAGCAGCGCCATCACGGTTTCACCGGCTCTCAGCGCGTAATCGTCACGCGACGTGACTTCGGCCGGAGGTCCCGCCGAATAAGGCAGCGCAAGACCGATCGCTTCCGAGACGCAAGCCATGGTGTTGGCGGTGAATTGGCCGCCGCAGGCACCCGCGCCCGGGCAGGCGACGCATTCCAGTTCATGCAATTCGGACTCCGGCATTGCACCGGCGGAATGCTTGCCCACCGCCTCGAACACATCGACCACCGTGACGTCCTTGCCGTGGAATTTTCCGGGGAAGATCGAGCCGCCATAAAGGAACACCGACGGCACGTTCAGGCGCAGCATCGCCATCATCATGCCGGGCAGACTCTTGTCGCAGCCCGCGATGCCGACAAGCGCGTCGTAGCAATGTCCGCGCACCGTCAGCTCGACGGAATCGGCGATAACTTCGCGGCTGACGAGCGAGGACTTCATGCCCTCATGGCCCATCGCGATGCCATCGGTCACCGTGATGGTACAGAATTCGCGCGGCGTGCCGCCGGCTTCCTTGACGCCGCGCTTGGCGCTTTGCGCCTGGCGCATCAGCGCGATGTTGCACGGCGCGGCCTCGTTCCAGCAGGAGGCGACACCCACGAAGGGACGGTGGATCTCCTCATCCGTAAGTCCCATCGCGTAATAATAAGAACGATGCGGCGCACGCTCCGGCCCTTCGGTGACATGGCGCGAGGGCAGCTTGGATTTGTCGTATGTCGGCATGGTGCTCAACTTTCACGTTTCGATTTCGAGTGCTGCCACATGAGGGCGAGCGGTGGCGAGCGGTTTACCCCTGAAGAAGCCGCTGCTTTTAGGCGGCCCTAGCCCCTCCCCCCGGTTTTGCCCATAGTTCACGCGGAAAATCCAGGAAAAGCCCGATTCTCTGAAGAAGAATCTCGGAAATTTTGATGCGAATAGCGGTGCAATTGGGTGCAATTTCCAAAATTCCGGCGCTCGTGCGTTCGCATCATATGGGGTTCCCGGTGGAGATGCCAAAGACGGCGGGGCTGGCCGTTTTCTTAGGTTGGCCGTTTTTCTTCACCGCGATTTTCCGCATCGGATCTCCGGCCAGGGACAGCGCCTGATTCTGTCCGTGCCGCGCGCGAAAAATAGAGCCGCGTGACGGGGCCAGCGTTTGCACAGGGCGCGCAATGTCTTCCGCGGATCGGGATTGCCGTTTAACTCCGTAACGTAGCGTGCGCAGACTTGCCGCCCTCTCCGCGTTGGAGAAGGTGACGATGTTTGCGCATCATCATGCCCGCTTCGGCGTGTAATCGCCCTGCCCGCTCGCGAGCCAGGCTTCGCACGCGGCCTTCGCCAATGTGCGCACACGGCCGATATAGGCCGCGCGTTCGGTCACCGAAATGACGCCGCGCGCATCGAGCAAATTGAAATTGTGACTCGCCTTCAGGCACTGGTCATAGGCAGGCAGCGCGAGTCCCGCATCGAGCAGGTTCTTGCATTCCTTTTCCGCATCCTCGAAATGACGCTTCAAAATCTCGGCATCGGAATGCTCGAAATTATATTTCGAATATTCGATCTCCGCCTGATGGAACACCTCGCCATAGCGGAACTGCTCGTTGAAGCGCAGATCGTAGACGTTCTCGACCCCCTGCACATACATCGCCAAGCGTTCGAGACCATAGGTGATCTCAGCCGAGACCGGCGCGCAATCGAAACCGCCGACCTGCTGGAAATAGGTGAACTGCGTCACCTCCATGCCGTCGCACCAGACTTCCCAGCCGAGACCCCAGGCGCCCAGAGTCGGGTTTTCCCAATCGTCTTCCACAAAGCGGATGTCGTGACGCTTGGGATCGATGCCGAGCGTCTTGAGGCTGTCGAGATAGATATCCTGAACCTCGATGGGCGAAGGCTTCAGGATCACCTGGTACTGGTAATAATGCTGTAGCCGGTTGGGGTTCTCGCCATAGCGCCCGTCCTTTGGCCGGCGCGAAGGCTGCACATAGGCGGCGCGCCAGGGCTTGGGTCCGAGCGCGCGCAATGTCGTCGCCGGATGCGACGTGCCTGCCCCCACCTCCATGTCGTAAGGTTGCAGGATCAGACAGCCTTGCGCCGCCCAGTAATTCTGAAGCGTGAGGATCAGACCCTGAAAGGTCGCGGTCGATGCGGGACTTGCGGGCAAAGCGTTGGCTCTCGGACAGGCCGGGGCAGATAGCCGCGCCCCGCCGGAAGCGTCAAGCCGGGGTTTTCTTCTTCTCCCGCCGATTGCGCACATAAATGCATTCGCCAACCACTGCCGTCAGCAGGATCAGCGCGTTGGTGACGACGAAAATCCAACTGCCGAGCAGCCAGGAATAGACGACGAAAGCGACGGACGCCGCGCATTGGCCAACAAACAGCCAGCGCGACACGCCTTGGGACGTCCGGTCGCGCCATTGGGTGTAGACCTGCCGGCCGAGCGTCAGAAGAAGAATGGCCGCCGCCGCCCAGCCGATCAGATCGGTGCCGAATTTCAAACGAGCCTCAGTTCCTCGCCCTGACGAAGAACGGCTTCGGCGGCATTCGTGTTCCGTCCGTCGCGTTCGTGAAGGACCATCCCGGCCGCTTCGCGAAACGGCGCGGTGCCGTCTTTCACGATTTGAACGATGGCGCGTTTGGGGGCGTCCCCTTCATGGGGAAAGAGCGGAAACAGCACCGCGCCATCCTTGACCCTCAGCAGCTCCGCCGCCCGGTCGGCGCGGGTGATGGCAGTGACGGTTCCTCCCGGTCTGGTCAGGCCGAGGGCCACACGCATCCATTGCGATAGCGCATGTTCGCCGCGCATGGCGCGCGCGCGAGAGAGATTCGGCGATTGCTGACCGCTGGCGGGGTGGAACGGCGGGTTGAAGAAAACATGGTCGAACTGTCTGCCACCGGAAAACTGCGCCGCATCGCCCGGTTCGAAACATACCCGTCCGTCCAGGCCGTTACGCGCGGCATTCTCGTTGGCAAGCACCACCAGTCCTGCGTCGATGTCGATGCCGAGCACCCGGACGCCCGGCACACGCGCCGCCAGGCAAAGGCTCGCGATGCCCGCCCCGGCTCCCAATTCCAGCACCTGCGCGCTCGCGTGCGCCGGCACGGCCGCGGCGAGCAGCACGGTGTCATGGCCGGCGCGGAAGCCGTTCCGGGGCTGCGCGGCCAAAAGACGCCCGCCCAGGAAACGGTCCAATGTGGCAAGCTCGCCGCTCACGCCAAATCGACATCGGGGATCGAGTCCAGCGGCTCGGCTTCCGCCAGGATCTTCCTGGCGTGTGCGAAGTCGTCGTCGGCCACCATGAGACGGCGCGGAAGGACGCCAAGGCTGCCTTCCATCACGCTCATGTGGCTGTCGAACAACAAGACTTCGACGCCAGCGTCCTTCAGCACGGCTTGCGCAAAGGACAGGTAGACGAAATTGTTGGTGCGCAAGAGTTCTTTCATGCCTGACCGCGTCCCCCGCCTTTGCCGTCACGTCCGTTCCGGCCCGCGCTTGACCCCCGCTCCCGCTTTACCTAAATGGCGGGGTCAAGGACAGGCGCGCCAATCCGCTATGAGCACGAATACGCGGGAAACCGCTTCTTTGCCATCCAGTATCAATCCGGTTGAGCGGCTGGCCCTGCTGACGGGTACGGACCTTAACGGGGTCGATGCGGTGATCCATTCGCGCATGGGCAGCGAAGTGCCGCTGATCCCCCAACTCGGCCAGCATCTGGTGGATTCCGGGGGTAAGCGTTTGCGCCCGCTCATCACATTGGCCGCGGCACGCCATTATGGCTATGACGGAGACGCGCATGTGAAGCTCGCCGCCGCCGTCGAGTTCATCCATACCGCGACGCTCCTGCATGACGACGTGGTGGACGAAAGCGCGCTCCGGCGCGGCCTTCCCGCGGCGAACGTGTTGTGGGGGAACAAGCCCAGCATCCTGGTAGGCGATTTCCTCTTCAGCCGCGCCTTCCAGCTGATGGTCGAAATCGGCTCGCCCGCGGTCCTCAGCGTTCTGGCCAATGCATCGGCCGTCATCGCCGAAGGCGAAGTGATGCAACTGCGCTCGGCCAAGAATCTCGCGATCGGCGAAAACGAATATCTGAAGGTGATCACCGCCAAGACGGCCGCCCTCTTCGCCGCCGCCGCCGAAGCCGGCGCGATGGCCGCGGGCGCCCCCCCGGCGCAATATGAGGCGCTGCGCGATTATGGGCGCAACCTTGGCATCGCCTTTCAGCTGGTCGACGACGCGCTCGATTATTCGGGACGCCAGGCGGTGATGGGCAAATCCGTTGGCGACGATTTCCGCGAATCCAAAGTGACGCTGCCGGTGATCCTGACGCTGCAGCGCGCGAGCGACGAGGAGCGCCGCTTCTGGCGCAAGACCATCGAAGTCGGCGTGCAGGAAGAAGGCGATTTGACGCGCGCCATCGAACTCCTGGAACGCGGCGGCGCATTGGCCGAAACGATCGAGCGCGCCCGCCTCTATGCGCGTTGGGCGCGCGATGCGCTGAATGTTTGCGCGCAGAGCGAGATCAAGGCGGCGCTGGCCGACATTGCCGATTTCGTGGTCGAACGCGCCTATTAAGCAGCCGGCTGCGGAGCACCGATGTCCGGTGGCGCGATGCGTGTCGCGCGCACCCACCATTCGCGATGATCCTGCGCGATGCGCTCGGCCGCGCCGAGCGCGAATTGCTCCTGCTCGAAAAGTCCAAAGCACGTTGCCCCGCTTCCCGACATCTGAGCCAGCACGCAGCCCGGCTCGCGATCCAGCGCGGCCAGCACGTCCTCGATCAGCGGAGCATAACGGGACGCCGGCGCTTCCAGATCGTTCGCCGCATCGGCGAGATAGGCGACGAGATCCCAAACGCTTTGCATCGTTCCAGGCGGCTCAATGGCGCCGATGCCCGTGCGCGCATTGAGGCCGGCGAAGATCGCACCCGTCGGCACCAGGACTCCCGGATTGATCAGAATGAGCGGGAATTGCGGCATCGGCGGCATCTCGCGCACATGTTCGCCTCGCCCCTCCATCCAGCAGGTCCGCGACAGAAGACAGGCCGGTACGTCGGAGCCGAGCGTCGCAGCGATTTCGAGCAGGGCGGATTCGGCGAGGCCGAGATTCCAGTACGCGTTCAACCCGCGCAGCGCGGCGGCGGCATCGGCCGAACCGCCGCCGAGCCCTGCGGCGACCGGAAGATTTTTTTCGAGAGCGATGTGCGCACCCCGTTGAGCGCCAGACGCGTTCGCGGCGAGCGCGCGGGCGGCGCGGAGCACCAGATTGTCGTCATTGCGCACGAGCCGGTTCGCAAATGGCCCCGAGACGTCCAGCGTCAGCGTGCTTGCGGCGCCAATGTCCAGCCGGTCGCCGATTTGCGCGAACGCCACCAGGCTTTCGAGCGCATGATAGCCATCGGCGCGTTTTTCGCCGGCATGCAGGAAAAGATTGATCTTCGCGGGCGCGAAGAGTCTCATGGGCGCGAACGCAGCGTCACGAGCCGGACGCGGACACCGGGTCGAGCCCGAACTGTAGCTTGCGCTCGATGACCGGCTTCTGCTTGACATCCGGATTCATCTGCAGCGCGTGCTGCCACTGGAAGCGCGCATCGATTTTGCGGCCGACCCGCCAATAGGCATCGCCCAGATGATCGTTCACATCCGCGGCGCCCGGCGTGAGCTGCACGGCCTCCTCCAGCGCGCGGGCCGCATCCTGATAGCGTCCGAGGCGGTAATAGGCCCAGCCGACCGAATCCGCGATCATGCCGTCCAGCGGACGAAGCGCGCGCGCCTTTTCCAGCATGGACACCGCTTCTTCCAAATTCTGGCCCTTATCCACCCAGCTATAGCCGAGATAGTTCAGCACATCGGCCCGGTCGGGATTGAGCTTCAACGCGGCGCGGAAATCGCGTTCCGCCGCGTCCCAATGATTGGAGCGCTCGAGCGAAATGCCGCGCGCGTAGTAAAGGCCGATCAACCGCCTGTCGCCTGGGCCGATTCCGGCGATCGCTTTGTCATAGGCCGCCACCGCATCGTTATATTGGTCCGCGCTGCGGAAAAGATCGCCGAGCGCCGTCCAGACATCGGATTCCTTGGGCTGCATCGCCGCGAGCGCTTTCATCTTGGCAATGCCCGCGTTCACCTGTCCCAGGCGCCCGTCGTTGATCGCGGCCTGAACCTGGGTCATCCCGTAATAGAGCGAGACCGGCTGGATCTTCGCGTAGAGGCTGTTGGCCATGTCGTATTTCTGCATCGCCTCGTAACGGCTGGCGAGCAGAACCTTGGCGAGATCGAAGTCCGGCCGCATGTAAAGCGTGAGGTTGAGATAGAGGATCGCGACATCGGCGCTTCTCTGGTCGTTCAGCGATGCGGCAATCCCGAACAGCGCCTCCGACACGCCTTCGGCGGGGGAGTTGACGAGCGGTTGGGGAATCTTTTTCGCGGCGATATCCTTGAGCGCCCATCCGGCCACCGGATTGCCCGGATTTTCGCTCTGCATGCGTTCATAGAACGCCTTCGCCTCGTCGATGCGGCCGTGTCGCTGCAGAAAACGTCCATAGGCGTCCGCCGCGCGCGGGCCCGTACCCATCACCGACACGGCCTGTTTGTAGCTGTCGTCCGCTTCCTTGTCGCGACCGGCAAAATCCAGGATCAACGCGCGATGCATCAGCCGCAGACCGTCGACACCGCGCTGCGCCGAAAGCGTATCCAGCGATGCGAGCGCGCCATCGATATCGTGCGAACCCGCCCGCGCCCAGGCGTCGATCACGCGATTGGTCAGCGCCGCGAACAAACCCGGCGCGGGCTGGTCGACATCCTTGATCACCCCCGCATAATCTTTTTTGACGAGCGCGCCGACTTCACGCACCAGATGAGCGGGACGATTGTCCGTATCCAGCGCCAGCACCCGATCGGTCAAACCGATGGCCTGATCGATATCGCCGGCTTCGGCGGCAAACAGGAACGTGCGCTCCAGAAGATCGGCGTTGCCGGGATCGTCTTTCAACGAATGCGCATAGAAGCCCGTCGCCGCTTTGACATCGCCCTGGGCGGCCGCGAAATTGGCGGCGAGATAGGTGCCCGCGAGCGAGTTCTGCGACGCCTCGCCCGCGACCGGCGCGGAGGCGCTCATCATCGAGCCTGCTGTGCTGCATGCGCCGAGCGACAGCGCGGTCAAACTGGACGCCAGAGCCAATAGTGTTTTGAGCTGCACGGGCTTATGCCTTCCTCTCGACTTGCGAAATCATAGCCGGGATTGAACGTTCCGTCACATGGTGCCGTAGGCCGGACCATCGCCTCCTTCGGGCGCACACCATATAATATTCTGCGCCGGGTCTTTGATGTCACAGGTTTTGCAATGAACGCAGTTCGCCGCGTTGATCACAAAGCGCGGGCCGCTGTCGCCCGTCACCACCTCGAACACCCCGGCCGGGCAGTAGCGCTGCGCCGGCTCCGCATAGACGGGCAAATTCACCGCAATGGGTAGAGCGGGATCCTTCAATTTCAGGTGAACGGGCTCATCTTCGTCGTGCCGTGTCCCGGAGAGGAAAACCGAAGACAATTTGTCGAAACTGACGGAACCGTCAGGCTTTGGATAGGCGATCGGCCGGGCATCCTTGGCCGGAATGAGCTGCGCATAATCCGGACCTTTGCCGCGAAGCGTGCCGAACGGGCTGAAGCCGAACAATTGATTGAACCACATATCGAGTGCGCCCACGGGAACGCCCAATACCGTCCCATAGCGGGACCACAGCGGTTTTACGTTCCGCACACGCTTCAAATCCTTGCAGACGGAAGAAATGCGGTAGGCATCCTCATATTGGGTGAGTCTATCGCCCGCCCGTTCTTGCGCTATGGCGTCAAAGGCGGCATCGGCCGCCATCATTCCCGTGAGGATCGCGTTGTGGCTGCCCTTGATGCGCGGCACATTGACGAAGCCGGCGGCGCAACCGATCAGAGCGCCGCCTGGGAAGGCGAGTTTCGGTACGGCCTGAAAGCCGCCCTCGGTAATCGCGCGCGCGCCATAGGCGATGCGGCGTCCGCCTTCCAGCATCGGCCGGATGAACGGATGGGTCTTGAAGCGCTGGAATTCGTCGAAGGGCGAGAGATAGGGATTGCGGTAATCCAGATGGACGACGAAACCCACCGCCGCGAGATTGTCGCCATAATGATAGAGGAACGATCCGCCGCCGGTGTGGTTGTCGAGTGGCCATCCCATGCTGTGCATGACAAGTCCGGGCCGGTGCTTCGCCTTGGGCAGCTCCCATAATTCCTTCAGTCCCAGCCCATAGGTTTGCGGCGCGCTGTCTTTGGCCAAGCCGTAGCGGGCGATGATCTGCTTGGCGAGGCTGCCGCGCGCGCCTTCCGCGATCAGCGTATATTTTCCGCGCAACGCCATGCCTGGCGTGTAATTGGGCTTGTGATGGCCATCGCGCGCCACGCCGAGATCGCCGGTGATGACGCCGGCGACTTCGCCACTCTCACCCAGTTCCACATCGACGGCCGCGAACCCGGGATAAATCTCGACTCCCAGCGCTTCGGCTTGTTCCGCAAGCCAGCGGCAAAGGAGACCGAGGCTGACGATGTAATTGCCGCGATTGCTCATCAGCGGCGGCATCAGGAGATGCGGCAGGCGGATATGGCCCGCCGGTCCGAGAAAATAGAAACGGTCCTCGGTGACTTGCGTCTCCACCGGCGCGCCGCGCGCTTTCCAATCGGGAATGAGCGCATTCAGTCCGATGGGATCGACGATGGCTCCGGAAAGGATATGCGCGCCGGCCTCGGCGCCTTTCTCGATCACGCAGACGCCGATCTCGCGGCCCTCGCGCTGGGCGCGCTGCTTCAAACGGATTGCAGCCGCGAGACCGGCAGGACCCGCGCCGACGATCACAACATCGAATTCCATGCTCTCGCGCGCAGCGCTCATCGCCCGGTCTTAAGCGGGGGGCATTTGTCCGGTCAATGGCACCGAAGGAAGACTGACGCCCTTGGCGCAAATCGCGTACATTCGGCCCATGGCCGATCCCACCCGCGAACGATCACTTGCCGCGCTGCGCTGGCTCATGGAAGCCGGCGCGGACGAGGCGATTGCCGAGGAGCCGGTGAACCGGTTCGCACAGCGCGCCCGTATTACCCCGGATGCCGAGGACGCCGTATCGGCACGCAGCGGCGAACGGCCTGGCGGGACAAGCCTTATGCGCGCTCCCCTCGCTCAAAGTGAGGGTATGAAACGCACTGCCAGTGCGGAAGCGGTCTCTCTGTCCACGGCGCCAGGCGCGGCACGCGCACTGGCCGCCTCCTGCATGAACCTCGATGCGCTGAGGGCTGCGCTACTGAACTTCGATGGCTGCGAATTGAAACGCCACGCCAAGAACACGGTTTTTGCCGACGGAAACCCTTTGGGCCGCATCATGCTGATCGGCGAGGCACCCGGGCGCGATGAAGACGAACAGGGCCTGCCCTTCGTGGGACGCGCCGGAAAGCTGCTCGACCGGATGCTCTCGGCAATCGGCCTCGACCGGAGCAAGGTCTACATCACCAATGTGCTTAATTGGCGCCCCCCGCAAAACCGCGATCCCTCGCCCGATGAAGCCGCGGCCTGCCTTCCCTTCCTGCATCGCCATATCGAGCTTGCCGAGCCCCAGATTTTGATCCTCCTGGGGGCCGTTGCCGTGCGCCATGTGCTTGGACTCACCGAGGGCATCATGCGCGCGCGCGGGAGGTGGCAACTCTACCAAAGCGTGCATCTGGGCCGGGCGATCCCCGTCATGCCGACCTTGCACCCCGCGTTTCTCCTCCGTCAGCCCGTTGCTAAGCGCTTGGCTTGGCGTGATCTTTTAGAGATTTCGGAAAGAATCGAACAGCTTGGGCTTGCTTGATTAATCTCTGGACGGCACCATGGTGGCTGCCTGGAGGGCCCGATTTGAAAAAATTCGCCGCGATCGCACTTGCCGGTTTCTGTTGCATCGCCGCTTTCGCGAGCGCTCGGGCCGCCGACCAGGTCGCCAGTTCCACGATTCTGTCGCCCGCCGACGTTAAGACCTATGGCGAGATTTTCGCGGCCCAGAAAACCGGCCAATTCGCGAAGGCCGACCGGCTCATCGCCAAACTCGAAGACACATCGCTGCTAGGGTACGTGCTCCAGGATCGCTATCTCGGCGCGCACTATCGGTCCAAATTCGGCGAACTCAAATCCTGGCTGACAGAATATGGCGATCTCGTAGGCGCCGACGGCATTTACAAACTCGCCGTCAAGCGGGCGCCGAAAAAGACCGCCGTTCCGGTTCCGGCGCGCGCGCATTGGCGCGGGGCCGCGGGCGATGGCCTGGCGTTCGACAACATGAAATTGCAATCGGAGGCCGCCGAACGTATCGCGCAGCAATTGCGCAGCCTTGCCCGCGACGACAGGCCCGAAGACGCCGACGCGCTCGTGAAAAAACTCGCGGCCACCCGTTCGGGGTTGCAGCAGGGCGACATCGACAGGCTCGCGGCCTATGTCGCCACCGCATATCTTGGCGAAATGCAGGATCAGGCCGCGCTTTCGCGCGCCGAGGAAATCATCGCCCGTCACGGCATCAGCGCCGTCCAATGCGAATGGACAGCGGGTTTGGCCGCTTACCGGCTTGGCCGCTTCGAAGACGCCGCCCACCATTTCGAAGCCGTGATGCAAAGCGCCAGCGCTCCGCGCACCTATGCGGCGGCGGCCTTCTGGGCGGCCAGAAGCTGGACCGGCACCGGTGAGGCCGAACGCGTGCTGACCCTTTATGAGCGCGCGGCGAGCGAAGGCGCCGACACGTTCTACGGCCTTCTGGCAACGCGGCTGCTGGGCCGTGACATGAAAGCCGATTTCTCCGAGCCCGCGCTCGATTCGGTTTCCTTTGCCGGTCTGATGCTGGAAAAGCCCGCGCACCGCGCCGTCGCGCTTTGGCAGATCGGCCATGCCGAAGCGGTGGAAGCGGAACTCGCGCGTGCGTTCGGCCAGATGTCGCCCGATCTGGATCCGGCTTTCGCCGCCCTGGCGCGCAGCCTGGGCGCGCCGGCGCTCGAGCTTCGCGCCGCCGAGACGGCCGCTCCCACCGTACGGCTCACCAGCCTTTATCCCGTGCCCCCTTATGAGCCCCAAGGCGGCTATGCGCTCGATCAAGCGGTCGTGCTCGCCTTCGCGCGGCAGGAAAGCCGATTCGAACCCGGCGCATTATCGAAGGCCGGCGCCCGCGGCGTGATGCAGATCATGCCCCAGACCGCCGTGACCATCACCCATGATTCATCGCTCGCGGGCCGCAACAAGGACCGGCTGGACGATCCCACCTACAGCATCACGCTGGGCCAGAACTATCTGCTCGATCTCATCGACCGGCAGAACGGCAATCTTTTCAGCATCGCGGCGGCCTACAATGCCGGCGAGGGCAACCTGACGAAGTGGCAATCGCAACGCGCCGACGACAGCGATCCGCTTCTTTTCATCGAGACCATCCCGCTCGCCGAAACGCGCGACTACGTCAAGCGCGTGATGACCAATGTGTGGATGTACCGCTTGCGTCTGGGCGAGGCTCCGGACGGGCTCGACGCGGCGGCCGCCGGCTCATGGCCGACTTATACCCAGGCAGTCCAGGCCGGCACCGCTTCCGTCTCTCCATAGCGGAACATGGCTGAAGTCCGGCCGCGCGAATTCATCCCTGTACGGATCGCAGTGCTGACGGTCTCCGATACGCGCACCCGCGCCGACGATGTTTCCGGCGACACGCTGGAGGCGCGTGTGCGCGAGGCCGGCCATCATGTCGCCGGCCGGGCGATTGTGCCGGACGAGATCGCGCGCATCGCCGAACAGCTTATCGTCTGGATCGCCGATCCCGAGATCGACGTCGTCATCTCGACCGGCGGCACCGGACTTACGGGCCGCGATGTCACCCCAGAGGCGTTTCGCAGCGTGTTCGAAAAGGAGATCGATGGTTTCCCGGCCGTGTTCCACCGCATCAGCTACGACAAGATCGGAACATCGACGATCCAATCGCGCGCGTGCGCAGGCGTGGCGAAAGGAACCTATCTCTTCGCGCTGCCCGGTTCGCCGGGCGCCGTGAAGGACGGTTGGGACGGCATCCTGAAGGCGCAGCTCGATTATCGCCACCGCCCGTGCAATTTCATCGAAATCATGCCGCGGCTGGAAGAACATTTGCGCCGCGCGAAATAGCTTAATGAATTCGCGCGCCGTCCTCGGTGAGGATGGACCAGAATGCCGGGCGCTCATCCCTCACGGCCTTCAGCACATCGGCGAGCACGCAATACGCGGGCTGACGCAAGCCATGATATTCGACCAGGGGACCGATGGGCCGAAAGCGAATCGCCATGGCGGAGAGCATCCGCAACAGCGTCGGTTCCATCGCGGCGCACCAATGGGTGATGCCGTGCTCTCTGCTCATGCGCACCAGCGCCTGGATGAGACCCAACCGCATCAAAGGTCCCGAACTGCCAAGCAAGTCGATGTCTGCCCCACCATTGGACAGCCCGGCGATGCGGCGGAATTGACGAGAGATGCTGAAGCGCGACACCTCGCCCGTCGTCTGAAGCGGAAACTTTTGAAATTCGCTAAGCGCGGCGGCGTCCATCACACGCTGGACGGCGAAGCTGCGGTGCAACGCATCGGGCCTGGGCAATATCAGACGCACGGTCCCAAGTGGCGTCTTGGCAGCCCGGTGGATCAGAAGGCTTTGGGCGGCATGAGAATCGAATTCATCCATTTCCTCGCCGTCGGGATCGTCCGCTTTCTCGTGCGAGTGTTCGACACAATAGACTTGGTAGCGTATTCGCTGCGCGATCCGAACGCGTTCCAGCGTGTTGGCGGGAAGCACGTCGAATTGCGATTGGAATCGTTCAAGCAGCGTGCCGGCTCCTGTTGTGGAATCGGCATTGCCTGCAAGAGGCAGGTTATTTTCCGCTGTGTCAGCTATCTCCGCGAATTGCAGGATGTTGTGCAATGTCATCTTTGAGTCCCCCATAGCCGCGGCCACGTTCGCGTGACCAATCCATGGCTGCGTAAGGTCCTCCCGGCCGATTCCTGCCGCTTAAAACCCCCGCAGCCTCTCTCAGGCTACCCCAACCGGCCGTGCTGTTTGCCTCCGTCCTTTCTTTGTGCCGACAGCCTCCGTCCCTTCTTTGTACAGATGGATTACGTGCACGGATTTGAGCGGCAATTTTGTGAAATTTTCCGCTGTCGCCGTCGTCGCGGCAACGCGAACGATACAGGGAAGATGCGCACAAGATACAGAAAATCGCGCGAATACCGCCGGGACGCGCGCGAAATCGCAGGCGCTACACGCTCAAGCGGAATCGAAGACGCAAAGATTGCGTCACACGGGAATGCCAAACATGGTTAATAACGCACGGCGGTATATTCCACGCCAGGAGATCGTCAATGCTGCCCGCGCACCGCAAAGATGTTCAACCACGCTGAGAAATAACTTGCGACCGAGGTAGCGCCGGTCTTGCGCACCACCTCTTCCCAACGCGCCGCATCGCGTTCCAGCGCCGTGGCATAGCTCAACAGATCGGAAACCGTTGCGCGATCCTTGAAGGCCGCCGCAAGATAGCGCGCCTCGCTCGCCTGTTTCCGCAGCTCGGCGGTATCGACCAAGGTGTCAGACTTCTGCAAGGATTTTTCTCCCTCAACTCCGTAAGTATAGCACGGAAAAGGCATAAAGTTCCATTGCCGCGCCGGAGCAGGACGTTCGGATTGCGAATCAGCGCTCCTGCGGCGCGCCCGGGGCTCGACCTTGCTGAGCCGGGCCTTGCTGCGGCGGGCCACCATCCGGGGTCACGGGAACCGCCTCCCAGCGTCCCTCGCAGTTCCGCACATAGGGATAAAACCCGTCCGGATTCGAGCAATGATACCAGCTCTGCTCGGGCGGAGGGGCATCCGGTGGAGGAAGATAATCGGGCGGCGGCGCGTCATAATCACCTCCGTCTTGCACAACGACCGG
>DASYEG010000336.1:0-3907 GCA_036499145.1 Micropepsaceae bacterium
GCGGCGTCGGACGCTGTGACCGGTGTCGTCGGGGGCGCCGCTGTGGTCGATGTTACAGACATGTCCTGCTCCTAAATCCTGATGTCCAAACGCGCCTTGGGAAGACCATAGGCATGAGCGGCAAGTGCCGTGCTCACGGCGACGTCGGCATTTGCGTTTGCCGCATCGACGGCGGCGATCTGAAGCGCACGGCCGCGTGAACCGCTCTGCGGGTCGCGCCAGGTTTGGGACCTGCCGTCGCCCTTCAGGGAGAAGGCGAGGCCGCCGGCGAGATTGAGACCCGCATCTTTCAGAGCGCGTTCGAGCGCGGGGGCGTCCTTTTGCAGAAGTTCGAGCGTCTGCGGTTTATCGGCGCTGAGTTCGGCCCGCGCATGACCATCGGAACGGACATTGAGATTCACCTCGATGCGGCCAAGGTCGAGCGGATCGAGACGAATAGAGAAATTGTTGTCGCCGTCCGAGGAACGTGCCGCGATTTTGAGGGCAAGCGCATCGAAGGATGGAACATTGGCAGCGTTCGGTGCGGTGAAGCTGAGTTTCACCGGTGCATCTGCTGCGGCAGGTGGCGCATTCGCGGCAGCCGCGGCAGGGATTTCGAAGGCCGCGTGGTTCGCAAGCGGGTTGATCGCCGGCGCTGGTTCCGAAAGGTTTGCCGCAGCACCGGCCGGTTCGTCTTTCGTGGTGTGGCCGGTGGGTGCCGGGGCGTTGGCCGGGGCGGTGCCTGGGGCATTGCCCGGGGCGGTGCTTGGGGCATTGCCCGCGGCGTTGACTGGGGCGTTCGCCGGGGTGTTGTCGACGTTACGCTCGGGCGCATCGTTCGTGTTGGCCGGGGCCGCCGTGGAATCGGCGGAGGCGGCGGCGCGGGCGTCGCGCGGGCCGGAAGATCGTGCCTCGGCGGACGGTTTTGTCTCGGATGCTGAAGCGTTCTTCGGGGTGACGCTTTTATCCATAGGCGCGAGCGCCGCCTGGGCTGCGGCCTGCAGCGAAGACGCCGCAAGCGTCTCCTCGGGTTTGGGTATGGGGGTGGCCGTCACGTCGGGCGGCGACTGCGGGGTAGGCGCCGATTGCGCGGCGGGCGGTGCCGGTACGCCAAGCAATTGCGCCGCGACGGGCGGCGAAAGATCGGTAAGCGCCGCCGCATCTTGCGGGAGGTTTTGATCGCTGTCTGCGACCGCATGCGGGGACTTTTGTTCCTTGGGACGATCGGGCGTTGCAGGCTGTTCAACCGCCGCGGATGCACCGGTCGCATTGGCTTGCGCGTCAGCCGTTTCGGGAACCGCATCCGAGGCGGCAGCGGTCAACGCGGTGCCGGCTTCGTCCGTCGCCGAATCGGGAAGGGCGGGTAGTGGCGCAGCCACCGGAACGGACGGTTGGGATGCGGGGCTTTGTGTTGCGGTGCCTTGTGCCTGGTTCTGCTGCGGTGGATTGCCGGTGGGCGGCGCATCGGGTTCGTCTGCCGCGTCCTGCACCGGCGGCAGGATTTTCGCGGCCTCGAGCTGTGCCATCCATGGCATCGGGTTGGCGGCTGCCGCTGCCGTGGCGGCTGCATCGGATTGCGCGCTGCCATGATCCTCGGCGGCGGGCGCATTGGCACTCGCAGGCGCTGTCGCGTCCGGCGTTCCCGCAAGCTGCGACAGCATCGCACCGAAGCCCGTATCGGAATCTGGTGCTGCGGCAGCGTTCTTCGCGGCCGCGACTCCAGGATCCGGAGGGCTCATCGAAGGCGAAGCGACAGACGCAGTCATGCAAACTCCGGCACTGATCCGCAGCCTCCATAGCAAGGACCGGACCAGCGAAAATCAGAGCCGCCGTCTCGCGCGCGCAAGCTATAGAGGGAATGGAAAACCAACCGGCCCACGACGCGTGCGCCCGTCCCGGGCACGGCGCGGTTCGGACGCGTTCCCACCCGGCATGAAATGCCCCATACGGCAAAGCCTACCCGTTCCGGTGCGTCGCAAACCTATGCTTTGGCGTCATTTGCGGCCTGCCGGGATGGCACCCTCCTTGCACATGACGGCCCGAACCTATGACTCAAAGCCTGGAGCAACGGCTTTTCGATGGCACTCAATGGCATCATTTCCAGCGGTCTGACGGCGATCCAGACGAACAGCGCTGCCTTGCGCGTGACGTCGGACAATATCGCCAACATCAACACGCCCGGTTATGTGCGCCGGGTGGCGCAGCAGCAGACGCTTGCCCCGGGCGGGGTTCTTTCCGGCGTGCAGCTTTCCAGCGTGCAGCGCATGGCCGACGAGTATCTGGACAAGGAAGTGCTGAGCGCGAGCGGCAATTCGGCGCGCTACGATGTGCAATCTTCGATCATGGACCAGTTGAACGCGGCACTGGGCGCGCCCGGAGACGGCAACTCCATCGGTTCGCAGCTGGATGCGGTCTACGCCTCGCTCGGCCAGGCCTCGCTCGATCCAAGCTCGATCACCAACAGGCTCGGCTCGCTCGGGCAATTCAACACGCTGGCGGATTCGATTTCGGGCCTCGCCGGTTCGGTGGCCGATCTGCGTACCAACACCGATCAGCAAGTCTCCGCTGTCGTTTCGCAGGCCAACACGCTGATCAAGCAGATCTCGGACCTTAATCCGCAGATTCAGCATGCGGTCATCTCTGGGGATACCGCCAGCGGCCTTCTGGATCAGCGCGATTCCCTGGTGCAGCAGCTTTCCCAAGTGATGGGGATCACCACCACGACGCAGTCGGACGGACGCATCTTCATCGCCACGTCCGATGGCATGCAGCTCGTCAGCGACAATTATGCGGTCCTCGCCTATCATCCGAGTTCAGGCTCGTCCTTCAATCCCATCACCGTGCAGACCGTGAACGCGATAAGCGGGCAAACCATCGGACCGTCGCGGGACTTCGATTCGCACGCCACGAGCGGACAATTGCGCGGCTTGCTCGATATGCGCGACGGCACGCTTGCCGATATCGGCAAGGAGCTGGGCTCGCTGGCGCAATCGGTGTCGCTCGCCTTCAACGCCGCGCACAACGCCAATGCGGCAGTGCCTCCGCCCACCACGCTCGATGGCCGTCAGACCGGGCTTCTGTCCACCGATGCCCTCAATTTCAGCGGCGCGACCACGATCGGCGTCACCGATTCCAGCGGTACGCTGCTGCACAAGATCGCCGTCGATTTCGACGCCGGAACGCTCAGCGTCGATGGCGGCCCGGCCACCACGATCGGTGGAACGGTCGGCAGTTTCACGACGGCGCTCAATACGGCGCTTGGCGCGAACGGCTCTGCCAGCTTCACCGATGGCGCGCTGACGCTGTCGGCCACCGGCACTAACGGCGTGGTGATCGCCGACGACGCGGCCAATCCCACATCGCGCGGCGGCACCGGGTTTTCGCAATTCTTCGGGCTCAACGACCTGTTCCAGAGCACCGGAAACGCCATTGTCACGACCGGGCTCACTTCGTCGGATACGGCCGGCTTTGCCCCCGGAGGAAGCATCTCGCTGCTGCTGAAAGGTCCGCAGGGCCAGCGCGTCGGCGAAACCAGCATCGCAGTCACCGGTACGACAATCGGCGATGTGGTGACGTCGCTCAATTCGGCTTTCACCGGCAAAGCGACATTCACGCTCGATTCCAACGGCCAATTGCAGGTCACACCGGCCGCCGGCTACAGCGGCTATAGTCTGGAAGTCACGCAGGACTCCACACAGCGCGGCACGACCGGGGAAAGCTTCAGCACGCTCTTCGGCCTGGGCGGCGCCCAGCAGATGGCCCTCGCACAGGGTTTCAGTCTTGCACCCGATCTCGTCAATTCGCCGCAGCGTCTCGCCTTTGCCAAGCCGTCATTGGATTCCACGACCGCCCTGGCGACAAACGTCGTCGCCTCGGGCGACAATCGCGGTCTTCTGGCGCTGCAGGATCTGATGAATCAGAACCAATC
>DASYEG010000337.1:0-6399 GCA_036499145.1 Micropepsaceae bacterium
AGCGAGCCGACCAGCGTCACTTCCAGGCCGTCCAGAATCCAGGTGATGCCCAGCGCAACCACCACCAGCCAATGAAAGCGGCCCCATCGAAGGCGGTCGAGCCGTGCGGGTACGTCGCTCAGGAAAGTGTCGTCGCCGAGAGCCGCCATGAGATGCCGCCGATAACGCGCGGGCGGGGCCAAGTCCAGGGCGACGGGTCAACAGAGAGAACTACAGGGCGCCCTCAGAAGGGATGAACCCGAAGAACACGAAGAACGCACCAATTTGTGGTTTTCTTCGTGCGCTTTGGGTTGAGTCTTGGTTCTTTGCGTTAAGCGTCGTTCAATGCATCGCGTACGGCATGTGCGGCTGCCCCAATCGCTTCGATGCTGAGGGGGATAAATCCCTGCATCGAAAAGAACCCATGAATCATCGACGGGTAATCGACATGATTGACCGTAACGCCCGCCTGTTTCAGCCGGTCCGCATAAGCGATGGCCTCGTCGCGCAAGGGATCGAATCCCGCTGTGACGATATAGGCGGGCGGCAGACCGCTGACATCCTTGGCCTTTAGCGGCGAGAGGCGCGGATCGGAAGCGTCGGCGTCGCCAGGCACATAGAGATCGCGGTACCAGTCGATTGTGCGATTTTCGAGGAAATAGCCGGAGCCGAACGGGCGTATCGAGGCCGCACGTTCGAAATGTGTCACGGGGTAGATCAGAAGCTGAAACGCGATGTGCGGCGTCAATTTGTTCGCCTTGGCGAGAAGGCAGGTCACCGCCGCGAGGTTTGCGCCGGCGGAGTCCCCGGCGATGGCAAGGCGGTTTGGGTCGATACCGAGATCGGGTGCGTGCTGCTCCACCCATTTCGCCGCGGCGAAGCAATCTTCCACGGCGGCGGGGAATGGATGTTCCGGCGCCAGCCGATATTCGACGGAAACCACCCGGCAGCCGCTTTCATTGGCAAGCGCGCGGCAGAGCCCGTCATAGCAATCCAGATCGCCGAGCACGAACCCGCCGCCGTGGAAATAAACAATCCCCGGCAGCGCCGTGGTTCCTGCTGCAACCGGAGTATAGATGCGAAGTGGAACCGGCCCTGCGGGTCCCGGCGCAGAGATGTCCTCGGTCTTCCCGATTGCGGCTGCCTTGGGGTTGGCGAATTGGCACAGCGCCTTGAACGCCGCGCGCGCCTCCGCGGGCGTCTTCTCCCATATGGGATAATTCGTGAGTTGCGGCATTTGCTGGAACAGGGCTTGGATCGTGGGATCGAGCGGCATGCGGGCCTTTTTCCAAATTGGCGCGCCGCCGTTCGGGATGATGCAGCGCACAAATGCATGGTCTCAGGGACAATAGCGCAATTCCGCCCATCCGGTGTGGGCTGGACGCTCATTTTGCGCGGGGGAATTCGGCCATCCCCTTAGACTGGCGAAAATTAATGAATCGCGATCTTCGCGTACGGGTCGATGCGCTTTTCGGCGATGTCGTCGAGAATCGCGAGGAGCGCGCGCCAGATGGATGCACGTTCCTCAAGCCCGTCTGCTTCCAGGCTGGCGATCGTACGTCTTGCCACCACGACAACGAGATCGCCAAATTCCTCCTGGAGTTCCGCTGCCAGACGGCAGGTTTCCTCGGCGCTCATATATTTCTCCGGCTTTAGAAGCCATCACAACGATCAAAACCCGTTTGGGTTCGCCTGCAGAAACTCAATTTCTTCGGCGGTTGCGTCGCGCGCGAGCGGCACATTGCGGGCCGGAAACCGCTCAAACTGGGCAATCACATCGCGATGACGCAGCGCATAGGGATAGGAAAAATGATTTTCACCAAGTCGTGCGCGCGTGAGGCGAACGCATTCCTCCTGATCGCGCAAATCCTCCGAATGCATCAGTGGAAGATAGAAGAAACTGCGCATGCCGAGAGGCGCCTCCACATCGAAGCCCCGCGCGATGGCGTTACGCGCCGCAATTCTCGCCATCCCATCGGTGGAGAATGCCTCGGACGAACCACGGAACATGTTGCGCGGGAATTGGTCGAGCATGACGATCAGCGCGAGCGCGCCTTCCAGGGTGTCCGCCCAGGATGCGAACGCGCCCGTGCTGGCCGCACGCCAAATCTCCTCGAAACGGTTTCGCACCATCGCATCGAACGCGGGATCGGCCATGAACCAGCGTTCGGGCGGCGTCTCTTTGAACCAGAAATCCAGGATTTCGCGCGGCCCAGTCAAAATCTATACGACCTCCAAGCTCATACGATCTCCACGAAATCGCCAATGTGGATATGCCCGCCGCTCACCACGCGACAGCACACCCCACCCCGCCATTGCGGTGCCATCGCGCGCCGCAAGCCCCGATGCGCCGCTTCCATGACCGAGCAGGGTTTGGTCTCGCCCGTGACCTCCAGGATCAAATCCCCGATGGCCAGGCGCTCGCTCTCGTTCGGTACGGGCACCCCCTCGACCAGGAGATTGGCCCTCCTTGTCACCCAGGGCAGTTGAACACCAAGAGCATCGCAGGCGGCGTTCCACCCCTCACGGAACAGCACCGTGACCTGCCGGTCCCGCGTTGCACCGCGAACATCGCCGATAATGCCGTCGGCGAGCCGGACGTCAGTTTCTTCCAGCTCGGCCAGGCGCGCCCGCTTCTTCACGGCGCGCGCAATTCCAATCAATCGGCCCATTTCTACATTCCAACGCTACGTGTAAGAGAGAACTACACTTCTGCTTCGTAATTCGCTATGTATACCCCTTGTTTCATGGGTTATCACGGAGTCGTGAGCTTGAACCTCGACGGCAAACGCGTCCTGCTTATCATTGGCGGCGGCATCGCGGCTTACAAGAGTCTGGAACTGATCCGGCGCTTGCGGGAGCGCGGTGCCGGCGTCGGTGCGATCCTGACCGAGGCAGGCAGCCATTTCGTGACGCCCCTTTCGGTGTCGTCGCTGACCGGCGAGCCCATCCATCGGGAATTGTTCGATCTGACCGCGGAATCGGAGATGGGGCACATCGCGCTTTCGCGTTCGGCCGATTGCGTGGTCGTCGCTCCGGCGACGGCCGATCTGATCGCAAAGCTCGCCGCCGGTCTTGCTCCCGACCTCGCCTCGACGGCGCTGCTGGCCACCGACAAGCCGGTCCTGATCGTGCCCGCGATGAATGTCCGGATGTGGGAACACGCCGCGACGCGGCGCAACCTGATAACGCTCCGGCGCGACGGCATCGTCATCATCGGTCCCAATGAGGGCGAGATGGCCTGCGGCGAGTTCGGCCCGGGCCGAATGGCGGAACCCGGCGAAATCCTGGCCGCCATCGAACGGCAACTGACTCCCGACACGCGGCTTGCGGGGTTGAAGGCGCTCGTGACGGCCGGCCCGACGCAGGAACCGATCGATCCGGTGCGCTACATCGCCAACCGGTCCTCGGGGAAGCAGGGCTATGCCATCGCCGCGGCTCTGGCCGAGGCCGGCGCGCAGACCGTACTGATTTCAGGTCCGGTCGAGATTGCAACCCCGCCGGGCGTGAAACTCGTCAAAGTCCAGACCGCGCGCGAGATGTGGTCCGCCTGCCAATCGGAGCTTCCCGCGGACATCGCGGTCTGCGCGGCGGCCGTCGCCGATTGGCGTCCGGAAACCATTGCGAACGCCAAGCTGAAAAAACGCAATACGGCGCCGGCTCTGCCGCTGGTTGAGAATCCCGACATCCTCGCGGGCCTTTCCAGCCACGCCTCGATGCGTCCGAAGCTGGTGATCGGGTTTGCCGCGGAAACCGACGATCTCATCGCGAACGCGGCGGCGAAGCGCGTTGCCAAGGGCTCCGATTGGATCGTCGCCAACGATGTCGGCGCGAAGGAATCGGGGGAAAGCGTGATGGGCGGCGATTCCAATCGCGTGCACCTGTTGACGGCAAGCGGCACGGAAGCCTGGCCGCAAATGTCCAAGACCGAAGTCTCGCGGCGGCTCGCCGACCGCATCGCCTCCGCCATCGGACGGAACGCGGCATGAAACTCGCCATTCAGCGGCTTGCCCATGGGCAGGACCTGCCTCTGCCGTCCTATGCGACGGCGGGTTCCGCGGGGCTCGATCTCTTTGCCGCCGTGGCGCGGGAATTCGTGCTCATGCCCGGCCGCTACGCAGCCATTCCCACCGGCATCGCGATCGCGCTTCCCGACGGCTTCGAAGCGCAATTGCGGCCCCGCTCGGGTTTGGCGCTTCGTCATGGCATTACCGTATTGAACGCGCCGGGCACCATCGATTCGGATTATCGCGGCGAGGTGACCGCGATTCTGATCAATCACGGCGTCGAGCCTTTTGCGATACCGCGCGGAATGAAGATCGCGCAGTTGGTGATCGCGGCGCATGAGCGCATCGAATGGAGCGAGACTACGATGCTTGAAAGCACACAGCGTGGGACAGACGGCTTCGGCTCGACCGGACTAGGGGTCTAAGGGGAATGTTTCGACTTTCGCGTAAGACCATGCTGGCGCTCGAAGCGGTGATCGACATCGCCTATAACGCGCGGCCCGAACCGGTGCAGGCAAAAGAGATCACCGCGCGCCAGGGTGTGCCGCAGCGTTACCTCGAACAGGTGATGCAGCAGCTCGTGCGCGCGGGCATCCTGAAAGGCGTGCGCGGACCTCGCGGGGGCTACCGGCTCGCCCGTGAGCGCCGCCGCATCAGCGTCGGCGACGTGGTGCGCATTGCCATGAGCCTTGACGAAAACGAGGAGAATTTCGACGGCGGTTCGGAGCTTGGCCGCCGCGTGGTGGTGCCGCTGGTGGCATCGCTTCAGGAAGAGGTGATGAAGAAACTCGACGAAATCACCATCGAGGATATTTGTAAGCGTGCCCGCGTTTCAGGCCTTGACGGCGGCGTGACCGAGCGACCTGATACCGCCGATTTCATCATCTGAATGGCGTGACGCGAAAGGTCCCCATGGCCGACACGATTCCAAAGGACAAACGAGGCCCGCGGCACAAGCCGGGCCGAGGCCGCATCTACAACTCCATCACCGACACCATCGGCGATACGCCTCTCGTGCGCATGGTCCGCATGCCGCAAGCCGCCGGCGTGAAAGCGGATCTTCTGTTCAAGCTCGAATTCTTCAATCCCCTCGCCAGCGTGAAGGACCGGATCGGCGTTTCGATGATCGACGCGCTCGAACGCGAGGGAAAAATCGCGCCGGGAAAAACCGTGCTGGTGGAACCGACCAGCGGCAATACGGGGATCGCGCTTGCCTTCGTCGCCGCAGCGCGCGGGTACCATCTGATCCTGGTGATGCCCGAATCCATGTCGCTGGAGCGGCGCAAGATGCTAACGCTTCTGGGAGCGCAAATCGAGCTGACCGAGTCCGCCAAGGGCATGAAGGGCGCGCTCGCCCGCGCCGATCAAATCCTCGCCACGACGCCGCGTTCCATCATGCCGCAGCAATTCGAGAATCCCGCCAACCCCGACATTCATCGCCGCACCACCGCAGAAGAGATCTGGAACGACACCGAGGGCAAGGTGGATGTGGTCATTTCCGGGGTCGGCACCGCGGGAACGATCACCGGCGTGGGCCAGGTGCTGAAGGCGCGCAAGCCTTCGGTCAAGATGATCGCGGTGGAGCCAGAAGACAGTCCGGTACTCTCGGGCGGCCAGCCAGGCCCGCATAAGATTCAGGGGCTCGGTGCGGGGTTCATTCCGGAAATCCTCGACCGCTCCATCATCGATGAGGTGGTCACCATCTCGAATGAGACCGCTTTCGAAACGGCGCGCGCGGCCGCGCGGCTTGAGGGCATTCCCGGCGGCATCTCTTCCGGCGCGGCAATCGCCGCCGCTCTCGAAGTGGGCGCGCGCGCGAGCATGGCGGGAAAGCAGATCGTTACGATCATTCCCTCATTCGCGGAACGCTACCTCTCGACGGCCTTGTTCGAGGGGCTTTAGCGCGAAAGGATCTTCAACCTGTCCGGGCGATCCGTGCAAAGGGCATCGACGCCAAGCCCCAGCAGCGCCCGCAACTCGCGCACATCGTTCACCGTCCATATTCCGATGGAAAGGCCACACGCGCGCGCGGCCTGCACGGCCTCGGTGTTGGTGCGTTCGAGCGCGCAGAACCAGCCATCGCCGCCATGCGCCAGGATGGCGTCCGCGCCGAGGCGCGACTTTCGCTCGGTGCTGAACCAGCACGGCAATTCCGGGTCGAGCATCTTGGCGTGGATAAGACCCTTCCAATCGAAGCCAACCAGCACGGCGAATTCACGAAAGGCGGCCGCGCGCAATTCGCCGACCACCGCTTCGGCGACGGCTTCGGCCGATTGCGACAGGGTCCGGTCACCGATGCTGGTCTTGATCTCGATGAAGAGGCGAAAATCCTCCTTTACCGCGCGGACCGCCTCTATCACTTCGGACAGGGACGGCATCCGTTCCCCGTCGCGCGGCGTCATTTTCGAATGCC
>DASYEG010000338.1:0-3084 GCA_036499145.1 Micropepsaceae bacterium
CGCGATTCGGATATTCGCAATGAGCGCTGCCGTGATCTTTCTTGCCTCGGCGTGCGGCGGGCCGCGTCGCGGTCTTCCTGCGCGTTCGGGGGATATGCGGGCCATTACCGAGCAGGAGCAGAATATCCGGCTCATGTTGTCTTTCGACGGAAACAGCGACGGCACCGTAACCCGCGAGGAGATGGAAGCCGCGTTGAAGCGGCAGTTCGATGCCTGTGACACCAATCATGACGGCCGGATCGACATGCGCGAGATGCAGGTGGAAAATGACCGCCGCTTCCGTGCGTTCGGGACCGGCGCCTCGCCGCTGATCGATTGGAACCAGAATGGCTTTATCGAATTCGACGAGTTCGCGACCACGGCACGTTCGGTATTCGCCGAGCTGGATAAGAATCGCGACGGCAAACTGGACATGAACGAGTTGCGGCTTCCGGCTGCGGGGCGCGGCGGGCCCGTTGTGCCGGCGGAAAATCAGGAACGGCGCCGGCCGATGTAGCCACTGCACCGGGTGTCTTTCCCCGGACAGCGTGGAGGTGTAGTTTTAGGTGCTGGAGGACTCCTCATGTCGCGTATCGCCTGTCTTCAAGTCGCAGGGGCCCTGGTGGTCGCCGTCTCGAGTGTGGCGTTTGCCGCTCAGCGGCTTCCCGCGGGCCTCCCCGCGAGCGCGGCACTCCTGCTGCGATACGATGCCAATCACGACAGCATCGTCACTCGGGAGGAAATGGAGGCGGGGTTGAAGGCCGACTTTGCCGCGGCCGACAGCAACGGAGACGGTTGTCTCGATCCGGCCGAAGTGAGGGCAGAAAATCAGGCGCGTCTGGCGCGCGACGGCGCGGAGGCCTCACCTCTGGTGGATTGGAATCTGGACGGTTGTGTGGATTTGCGCGAATTCAGCAATACGGCCCATTCCTATTTCGAGCTCGCGGATAAGAAAAAGGACGGAAAGGTTACGCAGGTGGAACTGCGCGGACCCTCCGCCCCGCTTGGGCCACGGACCGGCGCGGCGGTCCGCACGGGGATGGATCCAGCTGGTTCCACCACGCAGACCCCGACCAATCCGGGGACCGGTCTGCCCTATTAGGGCCGTTCGCTTTCACATCCGTGAGCTTGGCGCGCATCCGCCATTTCCGCCCGCGGCCAGACCGGCTAAGACGAGCCCTGCAAGTCTGTTGTTGATCATGCGGGCGCCATGAACGATTCCGTGCTGCAGAACGCGACCGAGCTGCGCCGCGCTGGCAAGTTCGCCGAAGCGGCACAACTCTATGCCGGCATCCTCAAGGAGAACCCCCGCCATTTCGAGGCGCTCCATGCCTTGGGCATCCTTCACTACCAATCGGGCAGGCTGGAAGACGCAGAACGGCTGATCGGCGAGGCGATCCTCATCAATCCCGAGGCCGCCGACGCGCTTTACAATCGGGCGTCCTTGCTCTTGCGGATGAACCGGATGGACGAAGCGCTCCATTGCTTCGACCGGGCCATCGCGATACGGCCCAATTATGCCGAGGCGCTGGGCAATCGCGGAAGCGCTCTGCTGCGCATAGGGCGCACGGCCCAGGGTCTGGCCGATTTCGAACGCCTTGTCGCGCTTCGCCCGGATCTGCCGCAAGCTTGGACCAATCATGCCGGTGCGCTGCTGACGCTTGAGCGTGCGAACGATGCGTTGGCGAGTTATGAACGTGCGCTCGCACTTAAGCCCGATTACGCCGATGCATGGCGCGCGCGGGCAGGCGCGCTGGTTGCGCTCGGGCGCCAGAGCGACGCGCTTCAATCGGTGGAGCGCGCACTTCAAATCGAGCCGAATAAAGCAGGGACGCTTTATCGCCGTGCCGATCTCCTTTTTTGGCTCAACCGTCACGCGGAGGCCGTCCTTGCCTATGACGCGTTTCTGGCGGCCGAGCCTCATCATGCCGATGGCTGGAATATGCGAGGCGTTGCCCTGGTCGAGCTTCGGCGTCACGCGGAGGCGCTTGCATCATTCGATCGCGCGGTTGAAGCAGGCTCCAATGACGCGAATGCGTGGAACAATCGCGCGAATGTCCTCTTCGAGCTGAAACGCTTCGAGGAAGCCGCGCGCGACTATGAGCGTGTCCTGAAGCTCGCGCCCGATTTGCCCTATGTTGAGGGCTTCCTTATCCAGTGCCGCATTCGCGTTTGCGATTGGCGCCATCTTGATGCCGACCGGCAGACGTTGAGCGCAGGATTAAAAGCTGGAAAGCGCATCATCGATCCACAGGGCAATCTGGCGATTTCGCGTTCTCCGGAAGATCAGCGACAATGCGCCCGTATTTTCATGGCCGACGAAGCGGCGTCCCCGCGTCGATGGCAGGGCGGGCAGTATGCGCATGACCGGATCCGGGTCGCTTATCTGACGGCCGATTTCCGGCCTCATCCCGTGGCCTTTCTCGTCGCGGGCGTCTTCGAGCAACACGATAGAGCCCGTTTCGAAACCATTGGGTTCTCGTTTGGTCCTGGAACCGATACCGATATTCACGCCAGAATCGCGCGCGCCTTCGAACATTTCCATGATGCGCGCAGCAACAGCGATGCGGAGGTGGCCGCATTGCTGAAGCGCATGGAGGTCGATATCGCCGTCGATTTGATGGCCTTCACCGAAGGATGCCGCCCGGGAATCCTGGCGCAGCGTCCGGTGCCTGTGCAGGTGAACTTCCTGGGCTTTCCCGGCACCAGCGGTGCCGCGCATATCGATTATATTCTGGCAGACCGCATTCTTATCCCGGAAAGCGAACGGCGTTTCTACAGCGAGCAGATTGTCTATTTGCCCGATACCTATCAGCCCAATGATTCCAGGCGCGCCATCGGCGAACGTACGCCGGCGCGCGTCGCTGCGGGCCTCCCGGAACAGGGTTTCGTGTTCTGCTGCTTCAACAACAATTATAAGATCATGCCCGACATGTTCGCGATCTGGATGCGGCTTCTTCGCCGCGTTGAGGGCAGCGTGCTTTGGCTGCTCGAGGACAATGCCGCGGCGGCCGCCAATTTGCGCGCCCAGGCGCTGGAGCAGGGGATCGCGCCGGAGCGCTTGATCTTCGCGCCGCGCACCACGCCACCGGAGCATCTCGCGCG
>DASYEG010000339.1:0-3477 GCA_036499145.1 Micropepsaceae bacterium
ATTGGCCGTGGACCGCGACGGATTCTCCGCTGCGGTGCAGGCGGCGCTCGAAGCCCACCCCAATGTCACGCTCGCGCGCGGAGAGGTCGCCGGCCCTCCCGCCGATTGGGACAATGTCATCGTCGCCACCGGCCCGCTGACCTCCCAAGCGCTCGCGGAGAATTTGCGCGCGCTCACGGGCGAGGATTCCCTCGCCTTCTTCGATGCCATCGCACCCATCGTCGAACGCGATTCCATCAATCTCGACATCGCCTGGTTCCAATCGCGCTACGACAAGAAGGGCCCGGGCGGGGGCGATGCGGATTACATCAATTGCCCGCTCAACGAGACGCAATATCGCGGCTTTGTCGCCGCACTCATCTCCGGCGAGAAGACCGAATTCAAGGACTGGGAAAAATCCACGCCTTATTTCGAGGGCTGCCTCCCCATCGAAGTGATGGCCGAACGCGGCGAGGACACGCTGAGCTTCGGGCCGATGAAGCCGGTGGGCCTCAGCGATCCGCGTACGGGCCGGCGGCCGTTTGCCGTGGTGCAATTGCGCCAGGACAACACGCTCGGCACGCTGTGGAACATGGTCGGATTTCAGACCAAGCTGAAACATGGCGAGCAGATTCGCATCTTCCGCACCATTCCGGCGTTGGAGAACGCCCGCTTCGCGCGGCTCGGCGGCATCCACCGCAATACGTTCCTGAATTCGCCGCGGCTGCTCGACGGCGAACTGCGGCTGAAAGCGCAGCCGAGTTTGCGTTTTGCCGGTCAGATCACCGGCGTCGAAGGCTATGTAGAATCGGCCGCCATCGGTTTGCTGGCGGGAAGGTTCGCAGCAGTGGCCACACGAAACGAAACGCTCGCGCCGCCTCCGCCCACCACGGCGCTGGGTGCGCTTCTCACGCACATCACCAAAGGCGCGGACGCCGCGACGTTCCAGCCGATGAATGTGAATTTCGGTCTGTTCCCGGAGTTGGAGACGCGCACGCGCGGGAAAGACCGCAAGAAAGCGATGGCCCATCGCGCGCTCGCCGATTTCGATGTCTGGCTCGGCCGCAAGGCAGCCGCGGAATAGACTCCCGATTCCCCGCTAAGCCGCCTCGGCGTGCAACGCGATTTTAGTGCTTTTCCACATGCGCACTTCTTTGTGCACGTGACAAACGGTGCGCAAGCTGAAAAATTAGAGCCAGCATAAAAAAATTAGAGCCAGCATAAACGGAGGATTTTTCTATGGATCGCCGCAGTTTTCTCGGGGCTGGCGCGCTCGCCGGCCTAGCCGTCGCCGCCCCCCTCACCGTGCCTGCATCCGCAAGGGCTGCCGCGCCGGATGCCCCGACTTGGCCAAGCCCACGCGGCGACGAGGAAGCGGCGCTGGAACCGGGACTGCCCATTGTCGATCCGCATCATCACCTTTGGGAACGGCGCCCAGGCGTCCCAAATTTCATGTTCCCAGAGGTCCTGGCTGAGATCGCCGGAAGCAAACACAAGATCATGCAGACCGTGTTCATCGAGTGCGGCTCGATGTATCGGGCCGACGGTCCGCGGGACATGCGGTTTGTGGGTGAAGTGGAGTTCGTCAACGGCGTCGCGGCCCAAAGCGCCAGCGGCAATTACGGACCAACCAGAATTGCTTCGGGCATCGTCGGCCGCGTGGACTTCACCACGGGCGATGCGGTCAAGCCGGTGCTGGAAGCGCTGATCCACGCAGGCGACGGCCGCCTGAGAGGCACGCGCTACAACGCGTTCTGGACCGACATCCCGGTGATGGGCATGGAGCATGCCCCGCTCATAACCCCAAAGGGACTTCTGGCCGACACCAAGTTCCGCCAAGGCGCCGCGGCGCTCGCCGGCTATGGCTTGAGCCTCGATACGGGCTGCTACCACCCTCAACTTATGGACATGGTGGCATTCGTTTCGGCCATTCCTAACGTGACCATTGTGCTGAATCACGTCGGCGGCCCCCTGACCATCGGCCGCTATGCCGCCGAGCCCGCCGCCACCTTCACCGAGTGGAAAAAGGGCATGACAGAGCTGGCCAAGCGTCCGAACGTGAACGTGAAGCTGGGCGGTCTGGGCCAGAACTGGAACTATCCGATCGGCCATATCGATCCGGCGAGCAACTCGACTGCGTTGGCCGAGAAGTGGAAACCCTGGATCGAGACGACGATTGAGCTATTTGGCGTGCAGCGTTGCATGTTCGAAAGCAATTTCCCGGTCGATAAGACCGCCGCCAGCTACGACACCATCTGGAACGCCTTCAAGCGCATCACGGCGAGCGCCTCGGCCGACGAAAAGGCCGCGCTCTACGCCGGGGTCGCCCGCAGGGTCTACCGGCTGCCGGTCCAGACGGCGTCGGCAACGCCCTGAGGCTTTGCGGCGGTCGTCACGTTCGACCGATCGGTGTCTCTTCGAATATTCACACGCGAGCGCGCGCCATCGCGGCCAGCATGCCAATTTGGCGGCGGTGGACCGAAAGCTCCGCGACGTCGCGGAACGGGTTGAATCCCGGCTGCGTCAGGATTTTCGCATAGCCGGGGACAAGAGCCGCCGGAAGCAATGCCGGAAGGAATTTGCGCGGGATGCGCGAGGCGCGCACGCGGCTTAAATGATCTTGTGTTCGCTTGACAGTCAGGGCGAACAGCGCCGTCACCTTGGCATCCGTCGTGCCGGAGAAAATCTGTTCCTGCGAAAGACCGATTTCATGCAGCGCTGCCACAGGCAGCATCAGCCGACGTCGCGCAGCATGGAAACCGAACGCGCGCAACAATCCCATCAGCGCATAGGCGATGCCTGCCTCTCGCGCCGCATCGTCGAGCCCGGGTCCCGCACCCAGGATGCGCGCAGCCAGCCGCATGAGGTTGCCGCAGGTCGCATCCGCATATATCTCCAGGTTCACCCAATCCGTGAAAGGAGTTTCCTCCAGATCGTGCTCGCGCGCGTCGATCATCGCATCCAATAGTGCGCGCGGGATATCGTGCGAACGAACAACCTCGGCCAGGACCTGCACCGCCTCATGACGGCGCGCGCGCCCGGCATAGATTTCCTCCACCGCTTCGCGCCACCATTGCAGGCGGATTTGCCCCATCACCGGCTGGCTGACACTGTCCGCGGTCTTCGCGACTTCATAATAAAAGGCATAGAGCGCGACGAGATGCGGCCTGGGATGCGCGGCTGCGAACAATGCCGCGAGCCAGCGGTCCGGGTCCACTCTACGGACGAGCGCCTCACACGCAGCTTGATCCAGAGAGGGCATCGGTTTCACGCTTCGATGTGGAATATTCCCTCATCCTGAGCTTGGCGAAGGATCGCCGCAAAAATAAAAGGGCCGCGCGGCAGCACAGCCCTTTCGGTTGCGGGAAACGAACGTTCAAGCCAGATGCGGAGCCGCCGCCATGCAGAACAACATGGGAATCGACAGCATCGTATTGACGCGCGAAAACATGCCCGCCGAGCGTGCCGCCTTGGCCTTTTCGGCCGCCGGCAGATCGG
>DASYEG010000340.1:0-17008 GCA_036499145.1 Micropepsaceae bacterium
GCCTGAGATGCGCATGACCGTGACATGGGTCAGATGGTCCTGAGGACCGGCAAGGGTCTGGAACGGCACGATGCCGTCTTCGGGATTGCGCCGCATGTCGAAGGAAAATGACGTGGCCTCGCCGATCGGCAAATTCGCGGACCGCCAGCCCAGTTGCTGCTCCAGCACGCCGAAGAGATCGGGAAGATTGGGACGTGCGCCCACGCGGCTCGAGAGATCGACCTGAAAATCGCGCCCGAAGCCATCGAGGATCATCACCGAGGCCAGCGCGCGATGCAATGCGGGCGCATCGCCGAAGGCCGGTCCCAGAACGAGATCGGTCGCGCTCACCGCCGGCGCGATTCCGGTGGCCACAACCGTCGTTGAAACGCCGATGGGTTGCAGCGCCGCGGCGACATTCAAAAGTCCGTTGCCGTAGATGTTATCGACGCCCGGCGCGCCCAGATCGGTCGCCGAAGCGAACAGGATATTCGCCACATCATGCGCCGTCAGATTTGGCCAGCGCTGAAAGATCAGCGCGGCGGCGCCCGAAACCAGCGGCGCCGAAAAAGACGTGCCGGAGAGAAACGCCATGCCGCCATTCCACGGCAGCAGAAAATCCGTGCCCGGCGCCACCATGTAATGATCTTTGGCCGTTCCCGCGCGGTCGCTGAACGAGGCGATCTGGTTGTTGGCATCGACCGCGCCGACGATGATGAAAGCACCCGGTCCGCTGTTGAGCACACCGAAGGACTGCATGTCGCTGAGGGTGTCGAAATTGGACAACGACGGGCTGGCGCCTCCCGCGTTGCCCGCCGAGGACACCAACAGCGCACCGTTGACGACAGCGACCGCGGGCGAGGCGAGTACATAGGCTTCGCTGACATGCGGCGGATTGGGGATCACATCGCTCGCCTCATAACCGAACGATGTGTTGATGATGCGCACCCCGTGCGAGGTGATGTAGGTCCAGGGGTCGGACACATGGATGAGCACGCCGCCCTGGACCGTCTGCGTTTCGTTGACATCGGAGAAGTAATCGACCGCCAGCACCTTGGCGTCGAACGCGATGCCCTGTCCGCCGACATCGTTCTTGCGGGCCGCGGCCGTTGCCGCGACGGCCAGTCCGTGCATGTCCGTGGACGCTGCCTGTCCGATCTGTGCCTGGTAGAGCGCCAGCGCCTGGGGATTGGGTCCGACGCTCGCGGGGTCGAAATTCACTTCGCTGGATGTGAGGTCGAAATTGAAATCGACGATGCCGATCGTGACACCCTTGCCGGTGACGCCAAGCGCATAAGCATCGGCGGCCCGGATCTGATCGAGCGGGCCCATATGCAGATATTCCGTAGTTCGGAAAGCATCGGCTCCGCTCACCGGCGGCGTTAGCGTTGAAGCCGTCGTTCCGGTCGCGGGTGTCATGATGGTGCTGGCCGGCGCGCCTCCGCCCGAACCGCCGCCGCAACCGGCAAGGCACAGTCCGGCCGCAATTGCGGCAAAACGCATGCTGGTTTTCATAGGCCGCTTTCTCTGGCGAGAGCTGGAACGGGCGGCCCGCATTGCCCGGCAGGCATGCCGTTCGACGATGAAAGCGATGCTAATTAGCGCCGGTTCACGCGTCCAGAGCGGGCCGTGGTAAATATCCGTCCACTATGGCCTCGGCCGCGCTTGCCTCCATGGCCTGCATCTTCTATAAGCCGCCGCCTTGGCCGTGAGCACACAAGGACCGTTTGCGATGAAAAAAGGCATTCATCCGGATTACCACTTCGTGAACGTGCAATTGAATGACGGCACGTCCTACCGGACACGCACGACATGGGGCGAGTCCAATGGCAAGCTCACCCTCGACATCGATCCGTCTACCCATCCGGCATGGACCGGCGGGCAGCAGAACCTGCTCGACCGTGGCGGGCGTCTCACGCGCTTCAACAAGCGGTTTGGCGATTTCGTAAAGAGCTGAAACTTTCCGAATCCGGTCTTCGCCTTTTCATGCGCTAACCAAAACGGCGGGCGCGGCCGAGCAATCGGCACAGCGCACGGATGTACCGATTTTCGGAAAGATCTACTCGCCGTTTTGCGGGCCGAAGGCCGCGCTCAAACGCGCCAGTTGCGACTGGACGCCGGACGGTGCCCCTTCCTGTTGGAAGAAGACATCGTCGAGCCGCGCGATGCGCCGGTAGAGGCTTTCGCTGCGGTCCAGCAATTCGATCAGCTTGCCGGGAAGCGCCTCGACGCCTTCGTCGCGCTTTCCCATGCAGATTTCGCGCGCGCCCAGGCGATAGCGCTCGGAGGCCGCGTCTTCGGCGGACATATCGCCTTCCTGCACGGCGCGCTGGATCAGAAGCCAACTCGCCGCCTGCATCAGGCGCGTGGTGACGCGCATGCTCTCCCCGGCATAAACCAGCGCGGATTTGCGCGGCAGCGCACGCGATTCCGTTCGGCCGCGTCCATCGAGATAGCGCGCACATTCTTCGACGAGCGACATGCCTTCATCGAAGGTCCGCTCGAAAAGCGCCGATGCCCTGAAACTATTCAGCGACAGATTGCCGGACGTTTCCTCCTCCAAGAGCTCCAAGCTCATAGTTCGTCCGTCTCCTGCCGTCATTTCTTGTGGGACGGAAAGCTACTCCGCCGGCACCGCGCGGCATAGCGCCCGCGCGGAAAAATTGGCGAGATGGTTACGACGCGCGGCATCGGCGGATTCTTTGCCACGCATGTTCGTTAATACAGATGAATCTTAACGCCAGAAAAATGCATCCGCCGCATTCTTTGTCGCCGCGCGCGCGGTCAGCGCCTCTTTCGTGCGTGCGATTTCCGCTTCGAGAATCGCGATCCGCCCCTCCAGTTCATGGGCGGATTTTGCCGAGAGGTCCTCGCCGAGAACGGTTTCCACTTTCGGCTTTCGCGGCATGAGTTCGTCGAGATCGATGGCCATGACGACGTTCTCCTTTGCTGGCTTGTTTTGCACTTTGCGTTAATCTTGGCATAAGCGAAACACTGAGCAAGAGAGCAAGAAAGTCGAACCATGGCCCTGCCCAAAACAATGAATGCGATCGCGGCCGAGCCGGCGCCCGGCGGCGGCACAAGGCTATTCACGAAAGAGATTCTCGTCCCTCATCCTGGGCCCGGGCAGATCCTGATCAAAGTGGCGGCTGCGGGCGTCAACCGGGCCGATCTCCTCCAGGTTGACGGCCATCATCCGCCGCCGCCCGGCGCGCCCGAAACCCCGGGACTGGAAGCATCGGGCATCGTGGCGGCCGTCGATCAGACTGTCACCGGCATTCGCGAAGGCGATGAGGTCTGCGTGCTGCTCGGCGGTGGCGGCTATGCCGAATATGCGGTGGCATCGGCACTTTGCTCGCTGCCGGTCCCCAAGGGCGTGAGCCTTAGAGATGCCGGCGGCCTGCCGGAAGTCTATTTCACCGTATGGAGCAATGTCTTCGACACCGCGCGGCTGAAGCAGGGCGAGGATTTCCTGGTCCATGGCGGGTCGAGTGGAATCGGGACCGCGGCCATCCAATTGATGCACGCCAAGGGGCATCGCGTGTTCACCACCGCAGGCAGTCCGGAAAAATGCGCGGCCTGCGTCAAGCTCGGCGCGACACGCGCCATCGACTATCGGCAAGAGGATTTCGTCGCGCTGGTGAAGGCCGAGACCAATGGCAGAGGTGTCGATGTGATCCTCGACATGGTGGGTGGCGATTATGTGATGCGCAATCTGAATACCTTGGCGCGCAGCGGGCGGCTGGTGAACATCGCGTATCAGAAGGGCGCCAAGGTCGAGGTCGATTTCCGGCTGGTCCAGGCCCGGCTCCTGACGCTCGGCGCGACCGGGCTTCGCGGCCGGCCGGATTCGGAGAAGATGTCGATCCGCGATTCCCTCGCCCGTGAGGTCTGGCCCCTCTTCGAGGCCGGCCGGTTGAAGCCGGTGACCCACCGCATCCTGCCGCTTGGCGAGGCGGGGGCGGCCCATCAGCTCATGCGCGACAGCAGCCATATCGGGAAAATCCTGCTCGCCCCTTGAATTGTCTTTTCCGCGAGAACGTTAGGCGCTAAGAAGAGCCTTCCTCGATAGGATGGTACCTTGAGAGCGGAGTGGGGTCCTGAACAGCCCCGCACGAAGAAGGAAAAATTCATGTCCGACAAGCCCTTGATGCCGAAGGCCACCGCCGTCTGGCTGATCGACAACACCTCGCTCACCTTTGAACAGGTCGCCGAGTTCTGCGGCATGCATCCCCTCGAAGTGAAGGGCATCGCCGACGAGGACGTGGCCAAGGGGATCAAGGGCAGCGATCCCGTTGCCGCCGGACAACTCACCCATGAGCAGATCGAGGCGGCCGAGAAAAATCCCGAACTGCGGCTGAAGATGGCGCCGGCGAAATACAAGATGCCGTACATCAAGCAGAAGAAGACGCCGCGCTATACGCCGGTGTCGAAGCGCCAGGACAAGCCCGACGCCATCTATTGGCTTCTGCGCAATCATCCCGAATTGACCGACGCCGACATCATGAAGCTGATCGGGACCACCAAGGCCACGATCGCGAAAATCCGCGACCGCGGTCACTGGAATTCTCAGAACATCAAGGCCGTAGACCCGGTGACGCTGGGACTTTCCTCGCAGATCGAACTCGATTTCATCGTCGCGCGGGCGGCGCACCGCAAGCCCCGCGTGGCGAAGAGATCCGCCGACGGCTTGAAGACGGTCGAAGAGACGACGGCGGGGCTTACGCCATCCGAAGACGAGGCGAGCGAGGATTAGATCACGTATTTCGCCAGGACGATGCCTGCGATGATGGTGCCGACAATCAGCAGCATCGCCAGTTCCAGCCGCTTCTCGATGAACGCGCGGATCGGCTCGCCAAAGCGGTAGAGGAGTGCGGCTTCCGCGCCAAAGCGCAAACCGCGCGTGATCGCGGACAGGATCACGAACATCCCGAAATTGTAGCCTGCGAAGCCGGACAGGATCGTGATCAGCTTATAGGGGATCGGCAGTGCGCCTTTGACGAGGATCACCCAGGCGCCCCATTTGGCGTAAAAGGACCTGAATTCGTCGATTCTGTCGCCATAGCCGTAGACGCGGATCACCCATTGGCCGAGCGAATCGTAAAGCAGCGAGCCGATGGCGTAGCCGAGCATGCCGCCAAGGACCGAGGCGAGCGTACACCAGGCCGCCAGCAGAAACGCGCGCCTGCGGTCGGCAAGCACCATCGGCATCAGCATCACATCGGGCGCGATCGGAAAGAACGAGCTTTCGGCAAAAGAGATCGCGAACAGGGCCATCCAGGCATGGCGACCGGACGCGTTCGCCATGGTCCACTCATAAAGACGTCGCAGCATGCCGCGATTCCCGGTGGTCGTGCTTTCGGTCATGCGGTGTTGTCCTGGGCCTGGCCGCGCGGGTCAAGCGGCAGGCCTGCGGGCGAGCCCGGCGGCACCGGCGTGAAGATCTCTCGGGTCTCGGGGGGAGCGGGTTCGGTCGTGCGCATGCGCGTGAAGGCATAGAAGGCCATCGCGGCGTGGGCGAGCGCCGTATACAGAAATAGTGAATAAGGCCCGGCGGTCGCGATCACGAAAGAGGCGAGCAGGGGGCCGGGAACGGACGCGGCCGCATTGATCATCAACAGGCCGGCCGAGGCATCGACGAATTCGGCGCGCGGCAGCCGGTCGTTGGCATGCGCAATCGAAAGCGAATACAGCGGCAGCATGGATGCGCCGAGAACAAACACGATGGTATAGAAGACGTCCGGCACGCGGATCAGGAACCAGCCCAATACGCCGAGCACCAGACCGCACAGCGAAGCGATCGTGCACGTCGCCGCGATCATCCAGCGCCGGTCCATGCTGTCCGATATCCGGCCGATGGGCCATTGGATCAGCGCGCCGCCCGCGATGAAGATGCTCATGAAGAGGGCGATCTGGGTGGTGACGAAGCCGAGCGACTGCCCATAGATGGGCGCGAGCGCCCAGAAGGCGCCATTGGCAAGGCCCACCGTCAGGCAGCCCGCCGCGCCAACCGGCGAAACGGTGATGATGCGGATGAGGTCGATACGCGGCGGGGCGCGCAAGACCGGCGCTGGCAGCCGCGTCAGTCCCATCGGCACCACACAAAGGCAATAGAGCACCGCGCCGATGCTGAAAAGCTCGAAGGATGACGGCTCGGCGAGCAGCAGCAGCCATTGGCCCAGAAGCAGCGCGCTGAGGTTGACCGCGATATAGAGTGACAGGATCCGGCCGCGGTTTTCATTGCTGGCGCGGTCGTTCAGCCAGCTTTCCACCGCCATATAGAGAACCGCCATGGAAAGGCCGGCGATCCCGCGGGCTGCGAACCAGGCGGCCGGATTTGTCCAGATCGGCTGGACCAGAACCGAGGCCGCCACCAGAACCGCGGCCACCGCGAAGGCGCGGATGTGGCCCACGCGCGCCAAAAGATGCGGACCCGCGAAGCAGCCGACGACAAAGCCCAGATAATACCAGGCGCCCAGCGCCCCCACCGCGATATCGGAAAATCCCTGGTTATGTGCGCGCAACGGCGTAAGCGTTCCGATGAGCCCGTTGCCCATCAGGAAAAACGCTGTCGCGAACAGAATCGCGGCGATGCTGGAGCCCGGCGAAATCATGGATTCGCGTAACCTGAAGAGTTGCGCTCGCTAACCTGTTTCGCCTTTGTACGTCAAAAGACGCAATTGTGGTTACATGCGCCTCATGCTTGCCGTGAGAACGCCCTTTCTTTAGCGTTCACGCGGCTTTTCCCGCCCCGGGCAACATGGCGACGCAATCCAAGACCCCTATCAGGCCAAAATCGAAAAAGCCGGCAAAAACCGCGCGCGTCAAAACGGCCCAAAAAGCCGAAGCGCCCGGAAAACCGAAGCGCAAGTCCAAAGCGCTCGCAGGCAATCCCTATGAGACCGATCTGGAGCGCAGCGCGGCCAATTATCAGCCGCTGACGCCTCTGTCGTTTCTACAGCGCGCGGCGGGGGCCTATCCCGAAACGACCGCCATCATCCATGGCAGGCAGCGATATTCCTATGGCGAATTCTATGCGCGTTCGCGCCGGTTGGCGTCGGCGCTTGCGCGTGCAGGTGTCGAACACGGAGACACGGTATCGGTGCTTCTTGCCAACACGCCCGCGATGCTCGAGGCCCATCACGGCGTGCCGATGACCGGCGCGGTGCTGAACGCGCTCAACACAAGGCTGGACGCGGCGTCGGTCGCCTTCATGCTCGATCATTCAAACGCGAAAATCTTCATCGCCGATCTGGAATTCGCCGAATGTGCGAAGGAGGCGCTCGGTCTCGCAAAGGCAAAGCCGCTCGTCATCGCCTATGACGATCCGGAATTTCCCCAAACCGGGACTCTAACCGGCGCGCGCGATTATGAGGCGTTCCTTGCAGGTGGCGATCCGGATTTTGCATGGCCGATGCCTGAGGACGAATGGGATGCCATTTCCCTCAACTACACATCGGGCACCACCGGCGATCCCAAGGGCGTGGTCTGCCATCATCGGGGTGCTGCTCTGATGGGATATGCGAATATTCTCGCCTGCCGCATGGCCGAGCGTCCGGTGTATCTTTGGACGCTTCCGATGTTCCACTGCAATGGCTGGTGTTTTCCCTGGACGCTCGCGCTGATCCAGGGAACGCATGTCTGTCTGCGGTGGGTTCGTGCAAAGGACATGTACGCGGCCATTGCGGAGCACGGCGTCACGCATCTTTCGGGCGCGCCGACGGTGATGTCGATGCTCTTGAACGCGCCCCCTCACGAGAAGCGCGTCTTCACTCATCCGGTGAATTTCGTGCATGCGGCCGCCCCTCCCCCCGAAGCCATGCTGCTCGCGATGCTCGAGGCCGGGTTTTCGCTCACCCATGTCTACGGGCTGACCGAGACCTACGGTCCCGCCACGGTCAATGAATGGCACCCCGAATGGGACAGGCTGCCGCTGAAAGAACAGGGCGCCAAACGCATCCGGCAGGGGGTCGCCTACCCCGCGCTGGAACGATTGGCGGTGCTCGATCCGGCTACGCTGGAGCCGGTGCCGGCCGATGGCGAGACGTTGGGCGAGGTCATGTTCCGCGGCAATATCGTGATGAAGGGCTATTTGAAGAATCCCAAGGCCACCCGGGACGCGATGGCGGGAGGCTGGTTCCATTCCGGCGATCTCGGAGTGATGCACCCCGATGGCTATATCCAGTTGAAAGACCGCTCCAAGGACATCATCATTTCGGGCGGTGAGAACATCTCATCCATCGAAGTGGAGAACGCGCTCTACAGGCACCCTGCCGTGCTGTTCGCCGCGGTGGTGGCGAGACCCGACGCGAAATGGGGCGAAACGCCGTGCGCGTTCGTCGAGAAGAAACCGGGGCAGGAAAATGTGTCGGAGGCGGATTTGATCGCGTTCTGCCGCGAGAACCTCGCCCGGTTCAAATGCCCGAAGACTATTATCTTCTGCGAACTGCCCAAAACGACCACGGGCAAAATCCAGAAGTTCCGTTTGCGCGAGCAGGCAAAAACACTCCGCTAAGGCCCCCTATCGGAGGGCCTCGCGAGCCGGAAATGCAAAGCCTCAGTGGCGGGACGCCCGCAATCTTTCGAGTTCGTCTTTCAGCCGGAGCTTTTCTTTTTTCAAAGCCGCCACGCGGACTTCGTCCCACGCGGAATTCGTCATCTCGGTTTCGATAAGTTCTTGAATTCTTTGGTGTTTATCTGCGATTTCTCTGACGTGTGACTCTAAAGCCATCGGTAGCCTCATCGCTTGAAGGCATGGAATTAGAGCACCGCGAAAAGCGTTTGTCACGCCTTGACTGACAGACGTGATTAGCAAAGTCCGATCACCGATCCGAGAGCCCTCCTATTGCATCCGCGAAAGCTATCATCGGAGTTGCGGCAGGGTTGCTCAAAAACGGCTCGACAAGCGCAAGTCCAAGGATCATGAAGCGTCGCGTGTGATGATCGACGAAGAAGAACAGGTCTCGCGGGCCAAGCTCGCGCAGCTTCGCCAGGAGCATGGCGACCTCGATGCGGCGATCGCTGCGGTCGCCGGCTCGGCGCGTTGCGACCAGCTCCAGCTCACGCGGCTGAAGAAGCGCAAATTGCAGCTCAAGGACCAGATCACTCAGATTGAGGATTCGCTTCTGCCCGACATTTCGGCCTGACGCGCAACCGGCGAAGAGACCCGCCTTAGATTTTCGAACCCAAGCGCTTTTGTGAATACATCGCGCGATCCGCCTGCTCTAAGGCGGCATCGACGCTCGCACCCGCCTGCAGCTCGTAAGCGCCGAAGGAAAAATTCAGGTTCACGACGTGCCCGTTCCACACCGCCGGTTTCTCGCGCAGGGATTGCGCGAGGCTGGCGCCTTTTTTCTTCGCCTGGTCGAGCGTGACATGGGCCAGGATGACCGCGAATTCATCGCCCCCGATGCGGGCAAGGACGTCGCTGTCGCGGATCTGGGTCTGCAGAAGATCGGCGAAATGATGCAACACGAAATCGCCCGCATTGTGACCGTGCGCATCGTTAATGGTCTTGAAATTGTCGAGGTCGAAATAGACCAGACTCGACGGTGTGCCATAGCGTTCGGCAAAGGCGATGAAGCGGGAAATCTCACGCACGAAGGCACGACGATTGAGGATCGGCAGCAGCATGTCCTGATCGGCCGTGCGCGCCATTTCCTCCAGACGCTCGCGCGTCTGGTCGACCTCCTTCCGCAGGCGGTCGACCTCATGCATCAGCGTCATGATCGCGTCGCGCACGCGCACGGTGAATTCCTCTTCCGGAATGCCGAGAACCGAGGCGGTGGCGGAAGGCGGAGGAACGCCCGATTCCATTGCTTTGGCGGCGCTTCGGGGCTTGCTGGAGCCGGCGATCTTTCCGATTCGGCTCGTACGATCCGCTTTTCCCGCTTTCATTCCGTCCTGCTCAAGGGCCCGTGCGCTGCGCGATTCGCGCTTCGTATGCAAATTGACATCAAATCCATCTAGCGCAAAGCGTTGCAATACCGCTTTCTTCCAACATTTTCGCCCCTATAATCGGCCGCTTCCGATTCCTGCCCCGCAGTTTTTCTCGCGGGGAAACCCGCGCGAAGCCAAACTCTCCACATGCCACCTCGAAACCAAGCGTCCAAACCCCTCATCGGCATCATTATGGGAAGCCGGTCCGATTGGCCGACCATGAGCAGCGCCGCGTCTATTCTGGGCGAATTGAAAGTCGCCTATGAGACGCGAATCGTCTCCGCCCATCGCACGCCGGAACGGCTCTATTCCTATGCCACAAGCGCGAAAGGACGCGGGCTGAAAGCCATCATCGCGGGCGCCGGCGGAGCGGCCCATCTTCCCGGCATGACCGCCGCCATGACAATGCTGCCGGTTCTGGGTGTCCCGGTCGAAACGCGGGCGCTCAAGGGGCTCGACAGCCTGCTCTCCATTGCGCAGATGCCAGGCGGCATTCCGGTGGCGACCTTCGCCATCGGTGAGGCGGGCGCCAAGAACGCCGGACTTTTTGCCGCAGCGCTGCTGGCGCTCCAGGATGCCGGTCTTGCCGCGCGTCTCGATGCCTGGCGCGCTCGGCAGACCCGCGCGGTGGCGCTTACGCCCGACATCAAATCGAAGCGGACAAAACGGTGAGCGCTCCCGCCGTGCTTTGCGCCCCTCTGGCGCCCGGGGCCATGATCGGCATTCTCGGCGGGGGGCAATTGGGCCGCATGCTGGCGCTCGCCGCGGCCAAGCTTGGCTTTCGCACGCATATTTATTCCGACGAGACGGAGTCCTGCGCCTTCAACGTGGCGACCGCGACCATCCGGGCGAATTACGACGACGAAGAGGCCTTGGGCCGCTTCGCGCGCGCCTGCGACGTGGTGACGTTCGAGTTCGAGAATGTCCCGGATGCGACGGCGCAGTACCTGGCGGAGCATGTTCCGGTCGCGCCCGATTCCCGGGCCTTGGCCGTGGCGCAAGACCGGTTTCTCGAAAAGAGCTTTGTCGCGGGCCTGGGAATTCCAACCGCGCCCTTCCGCAACGTGCTGAATGCGGCGGATGCCTCCGATGCGTTCGCTGTGCTGGGCGGCGGGCCCGCCGTCCTGAAGACGCGCCGGCTCGGCTATGACGGCAAGGGCCAGAAGATCGTGCGCACGTCCGAGGAATGCGTCGCCGCTTTTGCCGATCACAGGGGCGTTCCCGCCATCCTGGAGAAATTCGTCGACTTCACGTTTGAGGCCTCGGTCGTGGCGGCGCGCGGACGCGACCAGATTTTCGTGGCCTATGATCCGCCCAGGAACGAGCACGAACATCACATCCTGCGCCGTTCGACGGTGCCTGCGCCGCTGGCGGATTCCACGGCGCGCGAAGCGGTGACAATCGCGCGCAGAATCGCGGAAGCGCTCGACTATGTCGGCGTTCTGGGCGTGGAGCTGTTCATCGGCAGGAACGGCGAGATCGCGGTCAACGAGATCGCGCCCCGGGTGCACAATTCCGGCCATTGGACGATGGAAGCCTGTGCGGTGAGCCAGTTCGAGCAGCACATCCGCGCGGTGGCGGGCTGGCCCTTGAGCGATGCCTCACGGCATTCGGACGCGGTCATGAAGAATATCATCGGCGCAGAGGTGGAAGCCTGGCGCGCGCTCGCGAACGAGAAGGCCGGACTGCACATCTATGGCAAGAGATTCGTGCGGCCGGGCCGCAAGATGGGCCACATCACGACGCTCTCCCCACTCGGAAGTTTGCGGCGTTAAGCTCAGCGCGGCCGCCCGCGTAACGCATCGAAGATCTTCAGCGGGCCGGGGAGCTTTGCCATCGCCTGCCTCGCTGTGCCTTTGAATTTTTCGATGCTCATCACATTGTCGATGCGGTGGTTCAAAAACATCCACGTCGCGGCGTTCCCCTCGCTCGAATCGCTGAGCCAATAGGCAAAGGTCGCGCCATAGACACCCCCAAGCGTGGCGCGCTTGGTGTAATAGGAGAAATCGCTCGAACGGTCGCCGGCCACGCGCCACATCGCATCCACGCTTCCCATCATCAATTTGGCCGCGAGCCCCGCATGCTGCGGCTGGGCGAGAAATGCGGTCACCCGGCGCGTCGCGTCCTTGTGGGACGTCATCAGTTCGATCCGGGTTCGCACCGCGCTCGTGATGCGGTCCCGCATCCGCTGCTTGTCCTGGAGGCTGAGGATTTCCGTCATCCGCCGGTCCGCCCAATGGGAGAAGGCCTCGACCAGACTCACCGGGCCTTGCGGAAATGCGTCGCCAAGCTCGCGCTTCGAGATGCCGCATTTTTCCGCGGCCAGGGCGAGCGTCGCATCCGACACGCCGGTCACCGGGATTTCGGCAAGCGCTGCGGTCAGCACGCGGTCGCGGATCGCATCGCTCATGGGGCGTCGTCGCTCTCGCGCTTCAGCCAATGCTGTATCTCGCTTTCGAAGATCAGCTTGCCCAGATCGCGCATGCGGTGGGGATAGAGCACACCGTCGATGTGGTCGCATTCGTGCTGAACGACGCGGGCGTGGAACCCTTTGGCGGTGCGAAGGATGCGCTTGCCCTCGGTGTCATAGCCCGTATAGCGGATATGGCGCGCACGCTCGACCCAGCCGCGCATGCCCGGCACCGAAAGACACCCTTCCCAGCCGCCTTCGGTCGTGGGGTCCACAACTTCGATCACCGGATTGATGAGCACCGTCAGCGGGGAGGTGTGGTCAAAGGCTTCGGCTTCCGAAAGACCACCTTCCGCCCGCGCCGGAGGGGCCTGGAACACGACGAGCCGCAGGGGCACGTGCACCTGCGGGGCGGCGAGACCGGCGCCGTTCGCATCCTCCATGGTCTCGATCATATCGGCGACCAGGCGCTTGATCTCGGGTGCGGTCGGATCGCGGACCGGCGCTGCGGCGCCTGCCAGAACCGGGTGCCCCATCCGGGCGATCTTCAGAATTGCCATGAGCCGGACATGGGGTCAGAGGCCAAGCGCGGCAATGCCGGTCATGGCCACCTGCTCATCCTCGGAACTCTGCACGCCGGAGACTCCGACAGCACCAATCACCTCGCCGTGATAAAGGATGGGGACCCCGCCGGTGACCGGGAAGGCGTCGGGGAAATTCAACGTGCCCGGCCGCGTCTTGACGGTCTCTTCCCAGGTCTTGCCGGGCCGATGGGTGATGGCGGCGGAACGGGCCTTCAAAAGCGCCACCTCGGCGGTCTGGGGACGGGCCCCGTCCATGCGTTCGAGCATCAGCAGCAGGCCGGCATCGTCCACGACCGCGATGGTGACCCCCCACTTCTGCTTTTGGGCTTCGGCCTTGGCGGCGGTCATCATGGTCTGGGCGTCGGCAAGCGTGAGTGCGGTTTTTGTGCGCATAGGTTCATTCCTGGCAGATTATTGGGATGTGGAAAAGCCCGGTAGTAGACAGTTTGATGGGGTTCTGATAGGAACCCGCGCCGGATTTAGAAGAAAGGGCCTCGCTTGCAGATCATCGTTCGCGACAACAATATCGACCAGGCGCTCAAGGCGCTGAAGAAGAAGATGCAGCGCGAAGGCATCTTCCGCGAGATGAAGCTCCGGGGCCATTACGAGAAACCGTCAGAGAAACGCGCTCGCGAGCGCGCGGAGGCGATCCGCCGCTATCGCAAGCTGCAGCGCAAGCGCCTGCAGCGCGAAGGCCTGTTGCCGCGCTGAGTTTACGCATCCTGGGAGGGACAAAAGGGCCGCCCGAGGGCGGTCTTTTCGTTTGCGTAAGGGGGCAGCGCGAGGTCAGCGCGCGCCGGCTTCCGCAGTCACGCGTTGTGCGAAGTCGCTCATGAATTTGCGCAACTCCGCGAGACGGATCGGCTTTTGCAAGACGTAATCGATACAGGGCGGGCGATCCGGACCGCTGACGCCCGGCATTCCTGTCAGCAATACGCCCGTCAGCAATACGATGGGCATCGATGGTGCCACCGCCTTCACCGCGCGCGCCAATTCCGGGCCGCTCATGCTTGGCATGGTTTGATCCGTGATCGTCAGATCGAAGGGCGTATCTGCAGCGCGGAGCGTTTCAATGGCCTCATGCGGCGAGACGGTGGCATGAACCGTATGGCCGTCCAGGGTCAGGATCGTCTGCAACGCCTTCAGAATCGCAGGTTCGTCGTCAACGACCAGGATATTCATGGAATCGAACCTGCTTTCTGCACGCAAAGCCGCATCGGCCCACGCTGACTTCCATCGGTTTACAAACCATTAACGCGCGCGGCGCTCTCGCCCTTCCCCGGTCTTAGGCTGCTACGCGCATCCCCTTGCAATGGATCGCTAATGCCCGAAGGATGCCTTGCTCGTGTTTGAGTCGCAGGGGGAAAAGCGATGGGACGAGGCGCTTGGCTACGCTTAGGGATATTCTCCGGTCGGTTTCACGGCTGATCGCCGCTCTTACGGCGGTGGTCGGCCTTTTGGTGTGTCTGGGTTGGGCCGCCGGAATCCCGGCGCTGAAGAGCCTCTTCCCCGGCTTTCCGGAAATGAAGGTGAATTCGGCTCTCGCATTCATATTCGCGGGACTGTCCCTATGGCTTCTGAACGGTCTCCGGTTTAGCCGGACGGCCGCCCGGGCCGTGGCGCTGGCGATCGTGGTCATCGCTCTCGTGACGCTCGTCGAATATGTGTTTGGCTTTCAGGCGGGGATCGATCAACTGATCGCCGCCGACCGGACCGGAGATAGCCCCTATCCGGGGCGCATCCCGCTGACCGGAGCGGTCGCTTTCGCGCTGTTGGGCACGGCCTTGTCGTCGGTCGATGTCAGGCAGAAGAATCGTTGGCCGGCCCAATGGCTGGCGATCCTCGTGTCGGCGATCTCTTTTGCCGTCATCCTTGGCTATGCCTACGACGTCACCTCGATCTATCGTGCGCGTGTCAGCGGACCGGTGGCTCTGCATGGCGCGATCCTGTTTTTCCTTCTGGGTTTCGGCGTGATCTTTGCCCGGCCCGACCGCGGAATCACAGCGCGGATGACCGCCATCGGTGCGTCCGGGTTCCTGGTTCGCCGCTTGCTGCCGGCTTCGCTGATCATAGCACCCACGTTGGGCTGGCTGCGCCTGCAAGGCGAAGAAGCCGGACTGTACGATGCCAATGTGGGCCTTGCGCTTTTCGCTACCGCGAATATCGCGATCTTTTCCGGATTGATCTGGCATACCGCGGGCGTGGTTCACAAAGCCGATGCGGATCGTTCCGCGGCGGAAGAGAAAACGCGCGGCCAACTCGCACGTCTGGACCTGTTGAATCATATCACCCGCGCCATTGGCGAACGGCAGGACCCGCGCAGCATCTTTCAGGTTGTCGTGCGCAATATCGAGGATCATCTGAATGTCGATTTCTGCTGCATCGGCCTTTACGACCGCAACACGGTCTCGCTGACGATCGAAAGCGTGGGCGTTCGCAGCCGTGGTCTGGCCAGCGAACTCGCGATGCCGGAAAACGCACGCATTTCCGTGGAGGGCAATGGCCTTGCGCGCGCCGTGGAAGGGGTTCTCGTCTACGAAGAAGACATAAGCCGGCTGCCCTTTCCGTTTCCGAAACGGCTCTCGAAAGTCGGTCTCAGAGCGCTCGTGGTGGCGCCCTTGATCACCGAAAGCAGTGTGGCCGGGGTTTTGATCGCCTGCCGGCGGGAGCCGCACAGTTTCGTCAGCTCCGATTGCGAATTCCTGCGTCAGCTCAGCGAGCACGTCGCTCTGTCCACGCATCAATCGCAATTATACGCCGCGCTGAAACAGGCCTATGACGATCTTCGCCAAAGCCAGCAGACCGTGATGCAGCAGGAACGGCTGCGCGCGCTGGGGCAAATGTCCAGTGGAATCGCGCACGATATCAACAATGCCCTGACTCCGGCGGCGCTCTACACCGAAGCGCTGATGGAGCGCGACGACATATTGAACGCCGATGCACGCCAGCAACTGGGAATCGTGCGGCGCGCCCTGGAAGATGTCGCCAATACGGTATCGCGGATGAAGGAATTCTACGGCCAGCGCGAAACCCAGCTCAGGCTTCAGCCGGTGGATCTCACCCAATGCCTGCAGCATACAGTCGATCTGACGCGTGTTCGCTGGCGCGATTTCCCGCAATCCGATGGCATCGCGATGGAGCTGAAAACCGACTTGCCCGCCTCTCTGCCGAATGTGATGGGGGTTGAGAACGAAATTCGCGACGGGCTGACAAATCTCATCTTCAACGCCGTCGATGCGATGCCCCAAGGAGGGACGCTGACGGTTCGCACGTTCCTCTTGGCCGGTGCGCCGGACGATTCCTCCTCATCTGTGTGCGTCGAAGTGATCGATACGGGGGTTGGTATGGATGAGGATACCAGGCGGCGCTGCATGGAACCCTTCTTCACGACCAAAGGCGAGCGGGGCACCGGACTGGGGCTAGCGATGGTGTACGGGATGGCGAAACGCCACGCTGCAGAGCTGGAAGTCGAAAGCGCGCCGGGTGCGGGCACGACGATACGGCTGGTCTTCCCGGCAGCGGCGCAAACCGCCCATGCCGCTGCGCCGCTCGCGACAGGCCCGGTCGCGAGGCTGCGGGTATTGCTGGTGGACGACGACCCGATTCTTCTGCAGGCGATGTACGAGACCCTGACGAAAGACGGGCACCTGGTCACGATTGCCGAAGGCGGGCAGGCGGGCATCGACACGTTCCATGCCGCACAGGACCGGGGCGTGCCGTTCGATGTGGCCATCACCGATCTGGGAATGCCTTATGTCGACGGCAGAAAGGTCGCCGCCGCTTTGCGCGCCGCCGCTCCCAATGTGCATGTGATCCTGCTCACCGGATGGGGCCAGCGTTTGCTCGCCGCAAACGACACTCCGGCCAATGTCGATCAGGTGCTTGCCAAACCGCCGAAGCTGCGCGAACTGCGTGCGGCCTTGGCGGCGGCTTCGCCGGTTCGCGGCTGAACCCCAGGCGTTCAAGCCGGGGCGCAGTCCTGGCAGACCGAGACTTCGATCGTGACGTGGGAAAGTCCCGAATGGCGCCGGCGCAGTTCCGCCTTGATGTCGTCCGCCGAGCAGGGGACCGGGCTCACCAGCGATACGATCAGACC
>DASYEG010000341.1:0-1876 GCA_036499145.1 Micropepsaceae bacterium
TGATGTGGTGGATCGCGGCTTCGTTACCTATTCGAATGAGGCCAAAGAAGAAATGCTGGGGGTTCCGGCCAATATTCTGGATACCCATGGCGCCGTTTCGGCCCCGGTGGCACGCGCCATGGCAGAGGGCGCGCTGAAACACTCCCACGCGCAATTGAGTGTCGCAGTCACCGGCATTGCCGGCCCGGGCGGCGGCAGCGCCGCAAAGCCGGTCGGGCTGGTCTATATCGCGACAGCCTCTGCACGTGGCGAAACACAAATCCGCGACTGCCGGTTCGGTGATATCGGCCGTAACGCGGTTCGTATGGCAACGGTCAAAGAAGCGCTCACGCTGCTGCGCGAGCGCTTCTGATCTAATTCATCGCCAGCTTGACGCCGCGCGCCGCCAATTCGTCGTGCGCGACGTGTTCGAGTGCGGTCATCTGCGCGCGCGAAAGCCCCAGATCCATCGCCACATGCTCGCGCTCGCCCAGGGATAACGGATCGCGCCCGGTCAATTGCCCGAAGATCACCAGACCGGCGAGAATGTAACCCGCCGAACTGCCGTGCTGGGAATCATAGGTCCACAGATTGAGTTTGTTCGGACCGATTCCGTCGGTCGGATCGCTGTCCGCCACGCCGGTTGCCCATGCCCGGTTCCAGGCCATACCGACCGGAATAATCCCCATCACATCAGGTGAAGCGGCACGCGCTTTCTCGAAGCCCGCATAGACGTCCTTGGCCATCTGATCGATGGGCTTGCCTTTCCAGGGCGCGATCTCCGGTGAGGAATAGTCGGCGCGCGACCAGGTGGCGTTGAACCAGACCTGCACATTCGGATTCTTGGCGTGGAACGCCCTGTCCAACTTGGCGCCATATTCGGTCACGATAGCGGGATCGCCCGGCCTGTCCTTGTTGAGCTGGGAATAGCTCTGCATCACCACAACGTCCCAGGGCCGATCGATCACCGCCAGACGCTCATTGTAATGGAAATCGAAATTCCGTCCGCCCACGGCCTCGATGCTCACATCGTAATCGAGCCCCGCTTCCTTGGTGAATTCCTTGAAGATCGCCGCGACCCCGCCCAGAGTTTTTCCGCGGTCGTTGGGCGGATTGAGATCGTGCACCGTGTCGGCCTGATAGTTCAGCACCGGAGAGCCCGAGCCCATGGTGAAGCTGTTACCGATGAAAAGAATGGTCTTGGCCGATGCGGCGCCCGCCGGCAGCGCGAGTGCGGCAACCGTCAGCAACAAGAGTTTTTGCATGAATGTCTCCCCCGATTTTGGGAGACTATAGCCTCAGGCCGGCGGCCCCGAAAGGCGGGCGGCGCGCGCCGCAAACGCGTCCGTCATCTTGAACAGGACCTTCTCGAAAGCCTGCCCCGCCGCGGCTTGCAGCAGCCGGTTGGAAAACTCGAATGCGACGCGAAAATCGACCCGCGTGCCGTCAGCTTGGGGCGTGAAGCGCCAATGATTTTCCAAACGGTTGAAAGGTCCTTCCACGGCAACGACATCGATGGTGCGCGCCTGGTGATCAAGCATCACCCGGCTGGTATAGCGTTCCCGCAAGGCGCGATAGCCGACAGCCATCTCGGCCATCAGAATCTCGCGGTCCTCTTCCTTCGACCGTGACTTGATCCTGAGTGCGACCACCCAGGGCAGGAATTCAGGATAACGCTCCACATCCGCCACGACCGAAAACATGAGGTCGGCCGTGTACGGAACAATCCGACTTTCCGTATGCTCGGTCACTTAGCCTGCGCACGCGCCGCCTTGAGCGCGGCGAAGTCGCTGTCGGCGTGATAGGAAGAGCGCGTCAATGGCGACGCCGACACCATCAAAAAGCCCTTGGCGCGGGCGACCTGCTCCAGCCCGGCAAATTCCTGCGGCGTCCAGAA
>DASYEG010000342.1:0-1935 GCA_036499145.1 Micropepsaceae bacterium
TGATGTGGTGGATCGCGGCTTCGTTACCTATTCGAATGAGGCCAAAGAAGAAATGCTGGGGGTTCCGGCCAATATTCTGGATACCCATGGCGCCGTTTCGGCCCCGGTGGCACGCGCCATGGCAGAGGGCGCGCTGAAACAATCCCATGCGCAATTGAGTGTCGCAGTCACCGGCATTGCCGGCCCGGGCGGCGGCAGCGCCGCAAAGCCGGTCGGGCTGGTCTATATCGCGACGGCCTCCGCACGTGGCGAAACACAAATCCGCGAATGCCGGTTCGGTGATATCGGCCGTGACGCGGTTCGTATGGCCACGGTCAAAGAAGCGCTCACACTGCTGCGCGAGCGTTTCTGATTTAATTCATCGCCAGCTTGACGCCGCGCGCCGCCAATTCGTCATGCGCGACGTGTTCGAGTGCGGTCATCTGCGCGCGCGAAAGCCCCAGATCCATCGCCACATGCTCGCGCTCGCCCAAGGATAACGGATCGCGCCCGGTCAATTGGCCGAAGATCACCAGGCCGGCGAGAATATAACCCGCCGAGCTGCCATGCTGGGAATCATAGGTCCACAGATTGAGTTTGTTCGGACCGATGCCGTCGGTCGGATCGCTGTCCGCCACGCCGGTTGCCCAGGCCCGGTTCCAGGCCATACCGACCGGAATAATCCCCATCACATCGGGTGAAGCGGCACGCGCTTTCTCGAAGCCCGCATAGACGTCCTTGGCCATCTGATCGATGGGCTTGCCTTTCCAGGGCGCGATCTCCGGTGAGGAATAGTCGGCGCGCGACCAGGTGGCGTTGAACCAGACCTGCACGTTCGGATTCTTGGCGTGGAACGCCTTGTCCAGCTTGGCGCCATATTCGGTCACGATGGCGGGATCGCCCGGCTTGTCCTTGTTCAACTGAGAGTAACTTTGCATCACGACGACGTCCCAGGGCCGGTCGATCATCGTCAGACGCTCATTGTAGTGGAAATCGAAATTCCGTCCGCCCACGGCCTCGATGCTCACATCGTAATCCAGCCCTGCTTCCTTGGTGAATTCCTTGAAGATTGCGGCAACGCCGCCCAAGGTTTTTCCGCGGTCGTTGGGCGGATTGAGATCGTGCACCGTGTCGGCCTGATAGTTCAGCACCGGAGAGCCCGAGCCCATGGTGAAGCTGTTGCCGATGAAGAGAATGGTCTTGGCCGATGCCGCGCCCGCCGGCAGCGCAAGTGCGGCCACCGTCAGCAACAAGAACTTTTTCATGAATATCTCCCCCGATTTCGGGAGACTATAGCCTCAGGCCGACGGCCCCGAAAGGCGGGCGGCGCGCGCCGCAAACGCGTCCGTCATCTTGAACAGGACCTTCTCGAAAGCCTGCCCCGCGGCCGCTTGCAAAAACCGGTTGGAGAATTCGAATGCGACGCGAAAATCGACCCGCGTGCCCTCAGCTTGGGGCGTGAAGCGCCAATGATTTTCCAAACGGTTGAAAGGTCCTTCCACGGCAACGACATCGATGGTGCGCGCCTGGGGATCGAGCATCACCCGGCTGGTATAGCGTTCCCGCAATGCGCGATAGCCGACAGCCATCTCGGCCATCAGAATCTCGCGGCCCTCTTCCTTGGACCGTGATTTGATTCTGAGTGCGACCACCCAGGGCAGGAATTCGGGATAACGCTCCACATCCGCCACGACCGAAAACATGAGATCGGCAGTGTACGGAACAACCCGGCTTTCCGTATGCTCGGTCATTCTGGTCGCGCTCGCAGACGAAAAACCGCTGCACACTTTTTCTGCGAGCGCTCGGTCACTTAATCTGCGCACGCGCCGCCTTGAGCGCGGCGAAGTCGCTGTCGGCGTGATAGGAAGAGCGCGTCAATGGCGACGCCGACACCATCAAAAAGCCCTTGGCGCGGGCGACCTGCTCCAGCCCGGCAAATTCCTGCGGCGTCCAGAA
>DASYEG010000343.1:0-9608 GCA_036499145.1 Micropepsaceae bacterium
GCGCGGCGTGACGGGCGACACGATCCAGCATTCCGCGCTTTTGGACGAGATCGCCCGTGCCATCTCCATCGTTGTCGGCTCACGGGGTCTGGCGCTGAATACGCCCGAACGCTCCCAGCTCATCCTGGATGTCGTCAACGAGATTACGGGGTTTGGGCCCCTGCAACCGCTGCTCGACGATCCCACGGTGGACGATGTGATCGTGAACGGGCCGCGAACCATTTATGCCGAACGCAATGGCGAGCTGGAGCCGGTGACCACCCGTTTCCGCAATCTCGATCATCTGATGAATGTTATCCAGCGCATCGTTGCGCCCATCGGGCGGCGCGTGGACGAATCCAGCCCGTATGTCGATGGCCGCTTGCCGGACGGTTCGCGCATCAATGTGGTCATCCCGCCGGTAGCGCTGGATGGCCCGCATATCTCGATTCGAAAATTCCGCGCCGTTCCCTTCACCGGCGAAGATCTGGTGCACAATGGCAGCCTGGGCCCCGAAGGTCTGCGCTTTCTGTCCGGTGCGGTGCGCGCACGCCGTAATATTCTGATCTCCGGCGGTACAGGCTCCGGCAAAACCACGCTTCTGAATGTCTTGAGTTCCTATGTCGGGAACAAGGAGCGTATCGTCACCATCGAAGACACCGCCGAACTTCAACTGCAAATGGCGCATGTGGTGCGCATGGAAACCCGTGCGGCGACCGTGGATGGCGCGCGTGAAATCACCGCGCGCGATCTGGTCCGCAATGCCCTGCGCATGCGCCCCGACCGGATCATTCTGGGCGAAGTGCGCTCGCACGAGGCAATTGAAGTGCTGCAGGCCATGGGAACCGGCCATGACGGGTCGATGGCAACCATTCACGCCAACGGCACCGCCGATGCATTGGAGCGATTGGAGATGCTGGTCGGCCTGCACGGTTTTTCCAGCGACCTTCGCGCGGTACGCCGGTTCATTGTCAGCGCCGTCGATATTGTGGTTCAGACCATGCGTGGCGCAGGCGGACGGCGCACAGTCTCCAGCGTGGTCGAAATTACCGGGCTGGAAGGATCCCATTACGCCCAGCGTGAAGTCTATCGCGGCCCCGAACAAGTTGAGCGGAAGGCTGTGGTGCGCTGATGTCGGTGACGGGAACCATCGTCGCGTTTTCCTGTGTCGCTTTTTCCGGTTTGCTGCTGGCGCGGCTCGCTGCCGCGCGGTCGAGACTGTCGGACCTGCGCCGGTTGGACACCGTCTTGGCGGCAGCGCCGCACATGGCCCAGGACACAAAATCCGAAAGCCGCCTGCCGCCCTTCGTCTCCGGTATTCTGGCACGCGCCGGTTGGGAGCCGACCCGGCGCCAGATCGTGACGGGCGCCGCCGCAATGCTGCTTCTCGCCCTGACGGCGATGATCGCATCCGGGCCACTTGCGGCCATCTCGTCTGCTCTCACGAGCGTCCTTCTGGGATTTGCGTTTCTCGAATATCGCGCAGCCGCACGTATTCGCCTGCTGGCGCAATCCATGCTCGGCTTCCTGGAACGCATCCGCCAACTGCTTTCGGTGGGCAACAGCCTGGCGGTAGCGCTCGATCGGGCGGTGGAAAATTCTCCGCCCATCGTGGGGCAATGCCTGACGCCCACGCTGCGGCGCATCGCCAATGGCAGCGGCGTGGCCGAAAGCTTGGAGCGTTGCGCGGCCGAACTCGATCTCTACGAACTGCATTTGCTGGCGACCGCGACGCGCACAAATCTGCGCTTTGGCGGGTCGATGAGTGCGATCCTGCGCAACATCATCGACAATATCCGCAAACGCACGTCTATCGAGCGAGAACTTCGCGCCAACACGACGCAGATCCGCGCCAGTGCCTGGGTGCTGGCGCTGCTGCCCCTCCTGGTCGCAACCTTGGTGATGGTGACGAACCGCGACTATGCGCGCTGGTTTCTGTCCACCGAAAAGGGTCATGGCATGATCCTCTATGCCGTCGCGTCGCAGATCCTGGGCGTTGCCTGCATGCAATTCGTGACACGGACGCGGTATTGATATGAGCCTGGCCCTGACCTGGATGCTCTGTATCGCGTGCGGTTTGACCGGCGCGGCTGTGCTTGTCTTCGGCCTGCGGGATTATGCCGTCGATCAATTCGTGGCGCGACGATTCCGCGAGCATGTCTCGTCCAGCCTGCCGGCGCCCGGCGCCCTCGCGCGGCTGCGCGTATTGCTGGAGCGATTTGGCCAGAAGATCGCGGGCGCGGATTCCATCCGCCAGCTGCGGGAGATGTTGCTGCAAGCCGGGTATTTCGCGCCCGGCGCGGCCTTCCTGTTCGCCGCGTTGCGCCTGATCGCAACCTTGGCAGCGGCCTCGGTCATGCTGCTCCGCCCCTTTCTCAAAAGCGGAACGATTGCCCCCGGTGACACCACCCTCGCCTTCTTCTTCGGTTTCTTCGTTTATCGCGGCTTCACGCTCTTCCTGAAAATGCGCAGCGAAAGCCGCCAGCGCGAAATCCGGCGGGAGCTGCCCTATGTTCTGGATCTCCTGCTGATGGTGCTCGACAGCGGCGTGAGTATCGACCAGGCCCTGCATCATGTCAGCCAGCAGATCGGGCGCGTCAGTCCCCACACCGCCCATATGCTCGCGCAATATATCGCCGACACCGACGACGGCACCCCGTACGACAAGGCGCTCGACCGCCTGGCGCAACGCATGGCGATCAGCGAGGGCCGCGATTTCGCAGGCTTGCTGAAGCAGAATTTGTTTCAGGGTGGCGAGTTGAGCCAGCCCCTGCGCCGTCTGGTCGCCGACATCAGCGAGGCCCGTCTGGCCAATGCACGCGAACAGACCGGGCGCAAAGCCGTGCTTCTGACCCTGATCATGCTCGTCTTTTTCATGCCGGTTCTCATGATCGCCATCGCCGCGCCCGCCGTCACCGACGTTCTGGGCACATTGCAACATGTCGCACAGGACATGCGGGGAACAAAACAATGAAGGCCGGATATTTGCTCTTTGCTTCGCTGCTGCTCGCAGGATGCGCCACCACTGCGCATAAAGCCGATTTGGCGCCGCCACCGCACACCGACTCGGCCATGGCGCTCCCGGCCCAGGCCGAGCTCTATCTTGGCGTCGTGGACGGCTTGATCCGCCAGAAGCGCTATGAAGCGGCCATCGCGTTCCTGGCGAAATACCAAAAGACCCAGGCGCCGACGCCGCGCTACAACAAACTCGCGGGCGATGCCTTGACGGGTGCGGGTCGCTTCGACGAGGCCATCACCGCCTATCGCCAGACCCTCAAATCCAGCTTCGCACCAGAGGCCTATAACGGCATCGGCCGCGCTCTGTCGGCGCGCGGGCAATGGGCAGAAGCTACCGAGAATTTTCGTCAGGCCGCCCTGCTGGATCCCTCCAATGCAGGCTATCTCAACAATTATGCTTATGCGCAACTGAAACAGAATTTCCAGGGCGCCGATTTGGCACCCGCGGTCAGCGTATTGCAGCGCGCCTATGAACTGGACCCTGCCTCGCCACTAATCCGCACCAATCTGGCCCTGGCGCTTTCGCTGTCCGGCTCCCGTACCCAATTTCTCGCATTTCTGGGCACGATCCCCGACCCCGCCAAGCGCAAGCAGGTCGCCGATTTTTCCGTAGCCTGGAAATCGAACTGGACCAACGACACCGGCATCAAAGAGACCATGCCATGAACCGGGCCGCGCTCTTCCTGTGCGTCCTGACGATCATGGGCCTGAGCGGTTGCGCCGGGACACCCGTGCACCCATCGCCCACGGCCGATCAGGTGATGGCCAAACAATACAGCGCGCGCGGCGAACATGGCGCTATCGGCGGCCCCGAAGCGACGGCAATCACCAACGCCTACCAGAACGCCATCGGCAAAAGCTCGCAAAGCACGCCGAGCGGAGAAACACAGAATGAGATTCCGGCCAAGGACAGTCCCTAACACAAAGGAGTGCGTACCATGCATGACAAGATGAAATTACTTTTCCGCCGTTTTCTCGCTGATGAGAGCGGCTTGTCGGCGGTCGAATATGGTCTTCTGGCAGCCGGCATCGCTGTTGGCCTCTGGACCCTAATATCGGGAATGGGCACGTCGCTGCACTCTATCTATACGAAGGTGCAGACCAATCTCCAACAGGCGGCGACCTGAAGGCGCAGCCCGGGAATGATGCGGCCGCTTTCACGGACATCAATGCCCGGTCGTGGATTCCGGCAAAATTGCCGCGCCACGACAGCGGTGGAATTCGCCATCATCGCACCGTTTCTGTTCGCCATCATGTTCGGGATCATAGGCTTCGGAATGCAATTCGCCACGCGCATCGCGCTCACCTATGCCGCGACCGAGGGCGGACGAGCAGCCGTGGCAGGGCTGACCGATGACGAACGCGAAGCTCTGGCGCGCGGAGCCATCAACAAAGCCCTCACCGCTCTGGATCCGCTGATCAAGTTGGGCTACGCGACCATCAGCTTCGATATGACCGCCGAAGCCACCGACCAGAAGATCGATATCGGGATCGCCTATAACGATACCCGCTTCGCCGTGCTGCCATTCGTACCCAATTTCAACAATCAGGCTCCCGTCACGGTTTCCTATTATGTCACAGACCCGTCAGGTTGAGCCGGCACGGCGTGACGCCGCGGCTTCTCAACGCATCGCACCAGAATTGCGCCGCGTGTTGGACGCGGCCTCTATACAGGCCTGCCATGCGGCGCTAGCTGACGCCGCGCAGCCGCTGTGTGCGGAATTCGGGTTTTCCCTCCTGACAGCGGCGGAAATCGCGCCCGCTCCTCAAGGGCCAGCCATCGTTTGGCAATATGACGGCTCTCTGCACAAATCGGATTCTCATCTGCGCGCTTGGCTCGCGCGCGCAAGCTGCAATCTCGGGCGTTTCTTGGCTTTTGGCGATGACGCCGCCGGCCTGGTCATGGCCGGCGCTCTCGAAGCCGATGCTCCCATGGTCACCTTGATCGCGGATTGCACACAGCTCCCCCTTCCGCTGGAAAGCGCGATGCGCGACCTCGCGGAATTTTCCGCTCGCCGCCTCTATCAGTTGCGGCGCGAGAGCGAGACCGTTCGCCGGCGGCAAAGACTGGATATGGACGGCGCCCGAGACGCGGCTCTGCTGCGGGCTAGCGCCGATTTGATTTGGGAGGCTGGCAGCGACGGCATTTTGCATGTCACGCATATCTTCCAGGATCGCCGCGATCTGGCGCGGTTATTCGAAGGCCGGGTACTTGGCGACATCACGGTCGGCACGCGCGATCTGCAACGTGCGGCGCAAACCGGTCAGGTATTGCGGTCACTGCCCGTCACGGTAGCGGGCGCCGAGGAGCCGCTCTTTCTGACCGCCTGTCCCAGCTCGGGCGCATCGGCGCCATTCCCCCTGCGCGGCACCATCGCAGCGGCGCCGGTGCAGGTCCAGGAAAGACTGGCCATCGATACCACTACCCTCGAAACCATTCTGGCGTCGCGACATCGCGAGGAGCGGCTACGCCGCGAGACCGAAACCATGATGCTGGGCCTGCGCATCCTTCTGGGCGACGCACCCTTCCGCGAAAAGCTTGAGCAGTTGGTCAAGCGCCTGGCGAGCGCCATCGACAGCGACGAAATTCGACTGGTACAATTCCGGCCGGGCGAAGCGCCGCGCCTGGTGCTGCCGGAAAAACTGGCAGTCAAAGAGGCCGCGCTGGCGGAGATTGCCACCCTGGCGGGCGCGCGGCCGATCACGCTGATGCCCGAAAGCGATCAGGACAATGCGCGGATACGCGACGCATTGAATATGCGGAATGGCGACATCGCACTGATCGCGTTGCCCGCGCCGGCGGAGCGCTATTACCTTCTCTGCCGCGCGCGGCGCAGCCTCAATTCCGACGATCACGGCCTGGCAGAACGGGTTTCGCTTCTGTTGCAGCAGGCAATCCTTCTACAGGCCGACCAAAAGCAAATTCTGCATTCCGCGAAATTGTCGGCATTGGGCCAGATGTCGACCGGCATCGCACATGAATTGCGCCAGCCGCTCAATGCCATTTCGATCGCGGCCCAGAACATCGACTTGATGGTCGGCCTGGGCAAAGCCGGACCTGAGTTTCTTCAGGAGAAGACCGAGCGAATTCTCGCGCAAATCGATCGCGCCTGCAAAGTCATGGATCGCATGCGCCGCTTTGGCCGCAAGACGGTCGGTGATCACAAGCCCGCGTCTCCTGCCGCAATTGCCCGCAGCGCTCGGTCTTTGATGGATCCGGTGATCATCGCGTCCGGCATCGCGGTGGATATCGAGATACCGGATGAGTTGGAAGTCTCTGCGGACGAATTGGAGGTCGAGCAGGTTTTGGTGAACCTGATCCAGAACGCATCCGACGCAATGGCGGGTCGGCCGGGCGGAAAGATTCGCATTTGGTCGCGGGATGATCCCGACGACCCGGGCGTTATCCGCCTTGAAGTCGAGGATAATGGTCCCGGCTTCCCGCCGGAGGTGTTGAAACACGCCCTGGATGCTTTTTTTACAACCAAGCCCGAGGGCAAAGGCACGGGCCTGGGCCTATCGATTGCCCATGCCATCCTGCGCGAGCATGGCGGACGCCTGTTGGTCGGCAACAGCGAGGCCGGCGGCGGATTGATCACCTTGGTGCTGCGCCGGCCAGAGGCCGCTTTCCCATCCCTCGCCTCACGGTCTGCCATGGCGGCCACACCATGACAGAGGAGCGTCCTTCGTTTTTTTGCAGTGCGGTCAGATCCCAGGGGGCGCTGAATCGGCACGGCAACGCCATTCCTGAAGCAAAGCAATCAGAAGAATCCGCAACTCCGCATCATCGAGGGAACGGATTGCACCCGGTAAAGTTGTATGGAAGACGAATTGCCCGATCGGCTCCTCGGCAGAAAACGCCCCGGCACCGGGAACTTTAGTTTTATCATGGACCATATTGCGAGCCTTTTCATTGTCCCCATCCCCATACGAACACCCGCAGTATGGCTCGAACGGCCCCCGGACAATTGTTGAGATATGTTTCATTGCGTATGGGTGCCCCTGGGCACCCCGGAAACCTTGAGGGGAAAACTCATGGCACCTGTCAACGAAACCATCCTCGCAGGCGACATCCATATCCTTTTGGTGGATGACGACAGCGAAATTCGTGCAGAACTCGGTGCTTATCTGGGCGCCCATGGCTTTAAAATTGCCTCCGCGGCCAATAGCGCAGAAGCTGAGCGCCACATGGCGGAAAAGGCTTTCGACATCATTCTGCTGGATTTGTGGTTGGGCAGCGAGAACGGCTTCGATGTCCTGCGCCGCCTGCGCCAACGGGGGCAGACCCCCTGCATTATGATCACGGCACAGGATGAGGTCACCGATAAGATCGTCGGGTTGGAGCTCGGCGCTGACGACTACATGATCAAACCGGTCAATCTGCGCGAACTTCTGGCACGCATTCGGGCCTTGATCCGGCGCGGCGGCCCTTCCGGCGAGCCCGCCGGTCAGCCAGCGCGGCCGCCGGACGACCATGGCGAACCCCACTGGAAGTTCGATCCCCTCCGCCGCAGTCTCAATGCGCCCGATGGCACATCGGTGCCGCTCACCACGGCGGAATGCGATCTGCTGATCGAACTGGTTTCCAAGGAAGGGATGCCGCAAACCCGGGACGAACTCTGCCGCCGCGTTTTCAATCGCGAATGGAGTCCGTACGACCGTAGCCTGGACGGGATCATCGTCAAACTCCGCCGCAAGCTCGAGCCCAATCCCGACAATCCCCTGGTGATCAAAACCGTGCGCGGGCGCGGTTATGTCTTCACAGGTTTCGTCCGATAAGCGACAGCGCACCGTCGACGCCAATTTCAAAGCCTGCATAAACACGCCAGCCACGGTCACGGCGGCCAAAGGGCGTGCGGTTAAGCGGCTTATCCAGTTCCAGGGTCATGGTGGCAACATTGTCCATTCCGAAGCGGGCGCCGACACCGGTCGAAACGAGCTCGCCATTGGGTTGCAGATCGTTGCGCCGGTTGTAGGCCTTGGCATAATCGATCAACGGATAGGGCGTGATACTGAAGCCGGATCCCAGCGCGATGCGATATTCCGGCTGAAATGAAAAGCCGATGCCTTCATCGCCGGAAATTTCGGATGTATCGAAGCCGCGTCCGAATGTGAGCCCACCGAACGCCACCTCTTCCGAAGCAATGAGGGAATTGGGGCTATATTGGCCCATCGCGCCGAACTTCAGGGTCATATTTTCAAAAGGCTGCCAGGCGGCATGCCCTTCGGCACGAAGTTTTGTGAAGCGGTCGATAGTATGCAAACGCGTATGCGGTTCTTCGGCAAAGCCCGCCAGCCCCTGCGTGATCGAAGCATTGCCGGTGACGCCGAAAGCCGGCGAGAAAATCCGCATATAGTCGCCGCCCAGTTGCAGCGCCAGATTGCGGTCATTGGCGAAGGTGCCGACCGATGTGTGCGACAGGCTGTAATTGGCGCCCGCATAATAAAGATTGCCGGTGAGATTGATATTCTCGTCCGTGCCGCGCTTCAAAGGATAGCGCGCCTGAGTCGAAAGCCGTGTCACGCGGCTACGCACTTCGAAAGGCCGCAGGCTGACATTATCGAGCGTTTGAGCCCAGGCCGCGTCCAGACCGGCATTGAGGCCGTCACTGCCGATCATCTGGGAATAACCCAGATCGTAGAAGGCATAATCCTTCTGCCGCGGCGACAACAACGCCGTCAGCGAGATGCGGTCGCCCTGCCCCAGAAGATTGTTCAAAGTCGCAGTGGCATAGGGCTGGAAGGGCAGAGATTGCAGATTGGCCCGGTTGTCCAGGCTGAGGCCCACCGTCACCCAACGGACTTGCGCGGCCAGAACCAACCGTGTGCCGCCGGTCTCCGGATTCATTGCTTCGAATTTCGAACCCAGCGTAATGCCGGGCAGATCCTGTATCGACAGAATGACCTGCTCCAGGGTTTCCCGCGTCAGAGGTTTTTCTGCGGTCAGGCGCGCGGCCATACGCTCGACCAATACTTTGGTCTTCTCGCTGTCCGCATTCACCGCGATGCTTTCGATATAGCCTTCGACCACCCGAACGGTGAGAATGCCATTCTTGATTTTTTGCGCCGGCACGAAGGCTCGGCCCAGAGGATAGCCCGCCTCCGCGTAGAGCGCGTTGACCTTGTCCAACGCGGTCTTCAACTCCGCGCCAGAAATCTTTTTGCCTTTGAACGCGTCAAAAGCCGCGGCGATCTTCGCTTCAGGCAGATGCACAGCGCCTACGATCTCCACCTGGGTGAAGCGCAAATGGGTCTGATCCGCGGCCGGCAGATCGGGCTGCTGCGGCAGCATCGGGCCGGTTGGTCCCGGCGCCGGCAACGCCAGCGGCGGTGTCAGAACATGCCCCGCATCCGGCACAGACAGACGCGGCGGCGCGCTTTGCGCCAATGCCGCAGTTCCCGTCAAAAGCAGTACAGTGAATCCTGCCAGGAGTTTCATCGATTTGCCCACCATTTCCACGCGGGCAAAGGTGGCAGCGCGCTGGCGCGCGAGATACGAGACTTTGGCGCGAAAACGTCGCCGTTCGCGAGCGTTTGTAAGCATCTGTGAGACGCGCAAAAAAGAACCCAGGCGCTTTCGCACCTGGGTTCTCTTGCCGCCGAATACGCCG
>DASYEG010000344.1:0-13726 GCA_036499145.1 Micropepsaceae bacterium
CTCGCAGTTCCGCACATAGGGATAAAACCCGTCCGGATTCGAGCAATGATACCAGCTCTGCTCGGGCGGAGGGGCATCCGGTGGAGGAAGATAATCGGGCGGCGGCGCGTCATAATCACCTCCGTCTTGCACAACGACCGGCGGCGCGTAATAGCCGTAACCATAGGGGTAGGCATACGGCCAATAAAATGGATCGTAATAGCCGAAAGATGGCCCGATAAACACGCCGCCTCGGAAGCCACCCCGGAATCCTCCGCGGTAACCACCTCTGAATCCGCCCCGGAAGCCGCCGGCGCCCCCTCGAAATCCACCGCCGCCACCACGGACACCGCCGCCGCCACGGACACCGCCGCCGCCACCGCCCCGTGGACCGGCCGCCTCAATCAAAGTGACACCCGGCAAAGTGACACCCGCCGGCTGCGCCGCGGCGCCTGACCTATCCGTCTGGGTGGTCGCCGCCGCCGCGCCAACCGCAAATGGCACTGCCAAAGCGGCGGCGCAAAACGCATGAACGATCCTACGCATCATGTTCTCCTGAGACGATCATACCGCGGCGTCTACGCTGAATGTACGGCGCGCCGTGTGCGATTCCAGCCTGTATTATTTCAGCCTCACATGAACCCAGACTGAACGATTTAAAGTGCCTATCCGACGCAAATGTTCTTGATTTGTTCTTTTATCTCTTTAGACTGCATCTATGACCCGCGTGCTGAATGCCGCCGCCGATCCGAGACTCGTCAAAGGGCGCGGCGCCCGATCGAACGATTCCAGCCGGTACGACAACGAACGCCGGGTCGGGTTCGACGACGGCTGGGATCATGAGGACGAAGCGCCCCCGCCCCTTCGAACCGAAGTGATGCGCGACGCCACCCGCACCATCATCACGCGCAATACATCGCCGGACATCTCGTTCAATCAATCGATCAACCCCTACCGGGGCTGCGAGCACGGCTGCATCTATTGTTTCGCGCGGCCGACCCATGCCTATCTCGGCCTGTCGCCCGGGCTCGACTTCGAAAGCAAGATCCTGGTCAAGCCGGATGCGGCGGGATTGCTCGCAGCCGAACTGCGCAAGCCGTCCTACAAGCCGCAAGTCATCGCCATGGGGACGAACACCGATCCCTATCAGCCGCTCGAACGCGAACACCGCGTGACACGCTCCATTCTTCAGGTCCTGGCCGAATTCAAAAACCCGGTCGGCATCGTGACGAAATCGGCGCTGATCGCGCGCGACATCGACATTCTGGCGCCGATGGCGGCGGAAGGGCTGGTAAAGGTCGCACTTTCGGTGACGACGCTCGATCGCAAGCTCGCGCGCATCATGGAGCCGCGTGCCGCTACACCCGAGCGCCGGCTGGAGACCTTGCGCGCGCTCTCCAAGGCGGGCATTCCCACCACGGTGATGACGGCCCCGATCATTCCCGCGCTCAACGATGAGGAAATGGAATCCATTCTGGCGGCGGCAGCGGAAGCCGGCGTCAGCCAGGCCGGCTATACGCTTTTGCGCCTGCCGCTTGAGATCAAGGATCTGTTCCGCGAATGGCTGGAAGCGCAGGTGCCGGACCGCGCCAAGCATGTGATGTCGCTGATCCGCTCGATGCGCGGCGGCAAGGACTATGATTCCAACTGGGGCACACGGATGCGGGGCACCGGGCCCTATGCGAGTCTGATCTCGCAGCGCTTCGCCATTGCCACGCGCCGTCGTGGCCTCAACCAGATTCGTGTGCCGCTGGACACGGCCAAATTCCGCCGCCCGCCGCAAACCGGCGATCAACTCGCGCTGCTTTGAAATATCCAAGCCGGAAACATCAGGCCTGGAAATATCGGGCCCGCATTGCAATGGGGCCGCGACAGAGGTTCGGATTCCTTCGCACGCTTTTTGTCTTAGATAAGAAAAGTTACGGGAAAACGATTCGGTCTGACGGGTTCGCTTAAGCCGCCGTGCCCTGGCGATGATGTGGGCAAATGGGAAAACGCACTTGCCCCACCTACCCGCTTCCGCGCTATGAATTTGGACGTGGTTGAATCGTTGGGCGGACCCTTGCCGCACTACATCTTCGAAGCGCGCTGGCTGAAGACGGTGGATGGCCCTATCGCCGGCGTGGACGAAGCCGGGCGCGGGCCGCTGGCCGGGCCGGTGGTCGCCGCCGCCGTCATTCTCGACCGCAAGCGCATTCCCAAGGGCCTGAACGACTCCAAACAGATGACGCCGGAGGCCCGCGAGGACGCCTTTGTTCAGATCATGGCATGCGCGGTGGTCGGCGTCGGCGAAGCGAGCGTGGACGAGATCGACCTCGTCAACATCCGCCAGGCAACCCATCTGGCGATGGCGCGCGCGGTGCGGGCGCTTCCCGTCGCGCCCAATTTCGCGCTCGTCGATGGCAATGACGCACCGGCCTTGCCCTGCCGTTACGACACGTTGGTCGATGGCGATGCGCGCTCGGTGTCCATCGCGGCGGCCTCGATCATCGCCAAGGTGACGCGCGACCGCATGATGCGCGCGCTGCATGCGGAATTTCCCGGTTATGGCTGGCTGACCAACAAGGGCTATGGCACCGAGGAGCATCTGGGGGCGCTGAACCGGCTGGGGCCGTGCCTCCATCACCGCCGGAGTTTTGCACCGGTCTATTCTTATTACCTATCCCAACGAGCCCAATGAAGTTAGCTCCAGCAGCGGGACGAGATAGAAAGCCGCTATCGTGAGAGCAGGTCCCGTCGAAAAAAGTGATCTTCCCCATTTCGAGGACCGTTTACGCCGCTCGGCGCAAACGAACTTTTCTCAGTTCCAAAGTCCCATACACGGGCTCTTGATTGCGCAAACTCAGGCCGGAAAAATTTCCCTCAGCAACACCTGTGTATTTGTCCACTTTTAGAAACATCGTGCCTCGCCCTTCGCTCGTTGGGTCTTTAGGGCGATATACGAGTTCAGCATGACCGCTTCTGGAGATCGTGCCCGAGAGCACGATGGGATTTATTCGTGGGATGCCCTTGCCGGGCGCAGAGCTTATCAGGAGCCCTCCTCCCCATACGCGATTACCGCGCTGTCTAAATTGGAGTCGCGCCTTGAGCTTGGGCCTCTCAGGTTGCTCCACAACAGCCCTATATTCGCCTACTAAGCGTGGCCCCTTGCCGATTTTCTGAACCTCACGGCCCACGACGTCATAGAATCCCCTCAAAGCTTGCCGAGCAGATTGCAGCCTCGACAAAACCGCAGGGACGATTACTGCGAAAATAAGTGCCCAAGCCGCATCGTGGTACTGCACAAAAAGGTCACGCGCCTTGGAGGCGATAGCCACCACGGCGTTGTTGACATCGAAAATGGGACCGAGCATTAGAAGAACCGGCAGAACGACTCATTCTTTATATCTCGTTAACTTGGCATTTGACAGTCTAAGCGCGCTTGGACCGCATATGCTTTCAGCTTTCTGTGGGCAAAACCGCCACGGAAATTCGCGAGACGGACGTCCAAATCCTGGATCCAATTTTGATCCCAACCCCACGGTACGGGACCCTATGGCCATGACTGGAAGTAAAGCCGGTGTCGCTAATTCGCTGATCTTCCTGACGCCTAGGGGCTAAATGCCACCAGCCGCTAGACCTCAATACGGAGTTTTGCACCGGTCTACCAGATATTGCGTGGTGTGAATCCTGAGGACTCTATTTTAAGCGCTTGATTCAATTATTCGATTGACCTGACGAATCCTGTGAATCACTGTGCCCGCCCTGTGCGTAATTCGGGGGAACATGGGGCATGGCTAAGAAATCTGAAGGCGCGGACGCCCGCGTTTTCGAAGCGGACCGGATCATCCAAGGCGATTGCGTGACGCACATGAACGCGATGCCGGAAGGCGTCGCCGACATCGTCTTTGCCGACCCGCCCTACAATCTTCAGCTTGAAGGCGAGTTGCGGCGGCCCGACAATTCCAAGGTCGACGCGGTGGACGATGGCTGGGACCAATTCGCGAGTCTCGGCGAATATGACCGTTTCACTACGCTTTGGCTGACCGCCGCGCGGCGCGTGCTCAAGCCCAATGGCGCCCTCTGGGTGATCGGCTCCTATCACAATATTTTCCGCGTCGGCGCGATCCTCCAAGACCTCGGTTTTTGGATTCTGAACGACGTGATCTGGCGCAAATCCAACCCGATGCCGAATTTCCGCGGCATGCGCTTCACCAATGCGCACGAAACCCTGATCTGGGCCGCGAAATCGCGCGAGCAGAAAAGCTACACGTTCAATTACGAAGCGATGAAGGCGCTGAACGACGAACTGCAAATGCGTTCGGATTGGCAATTGCCGATCTGCTCCGGCGGCGAAAGACTGAAGGATGAACTGGGCGGCAAGGCCCATTCGACCCAGAAGCCCGAATCCTTGCTGCACCGGGTGATCCTGGCATCCACATCGCCGGGCGACATCGTACTCGATCCGTTTTTCGGCTCCGGCACCACGGGTGCCGTGGCCAAGAGATTGGGCCGCCGTTTCGTCGGGATCGAGCGCGATTCGAACTATGTGCGGCTGGCACAGGCGCGCATCGACGCCGTCGAACCCGGCGACAGCGAGACGATCGCCGTCACGCGATCGAAGAAATCCGAGCCGCGTATTCCATTCGGCACGCTGGTCGAGCGCGGGCTTCTCAAACCCGGCACGGTCCTGATGGACGCGGCCGGACGTTACCGGGCGAAGGTGCGCGCCGACGGCACGCTGGTGTGCGCCGATGCCACCGGCTCGATCCATCGCATCGCCGCCCATGTGCAGGGACTCGATGCCTGCAATGGCTGGACCTTTTGGTATTACCGGGAAAAGGGAGCGCCCTTCCCGATCGATATTCTGCGTCAGCAGGTTCGTGCCGAGCTCAACTGAGCCAGAAGCGGCACGCTGTCGTCACGCGCATGTGAGATCACTTTGCGCATGAGTGTCGGCAACGCGGCGTGCTTCAGATCGTTTACGGAAAACCAGGCGCCCACGCCATTGGGCCGGTGGTGGAATTGCGCCACATAGATTTCCAACTCCAATTGAAAATGGGTGAACCCATGACGCACGAACCCCGATTTTTTGACCCAGTCGCCCATGAAGGGCGCTTCTTCGACCGCTACGGAGTGTTTCGGGAAAGCCTCGGACCATTCGCCGAGCGGCGGTTGCAGCATGCCGCCGAGGAGACCGTTCTGCGGCCGGCGAACGAGATAGACCGCGCCCAGCGGATCGAGCGCCACGAAGGCCGCGCCTCGCTTCAGGGGGCGGGCACGCTCGGCCGTCTTTCGCGGCAGCTCCTCGGCAACGCCCAGCCGCCGTCCCCGGCACTGCGCGGCAAGGGGGCACTCACCGCAGAACGGACGCTTTGGCACGCACACGAGGGAGCCGAGGTCCATCAGCGCCTGGGCAAAGTCGCCTGGACGTTGTTCCGGCACCAGGGGCGCGGCTAACGCGGCGAGCGCGGGCCTCGCCTTGGGCAGCGGTGTTTCGACGGCAAACAGCCGCGCGATGACGCGCTCGGCATTGGCGTCCATGGCGGCGGCCCGCTCGCCGAACGCAATGGCCGCGACCGCCGCCGCCGTATAGGCGCCGACGCCGGGAAGTTTGCGCAAGGCGATGGCGCTGGTGGGAAACGATCCCCCGAATTGAGTTGCGACGATTTGTGCGGCGCGATGCAGATTGCGCGCCCGGCTGTAATAGCCGAGTCCGGCCCAGGCGCCGAGCACGTCATCCTGGGAGGCCGCGGCCAATTGCGCCACATCCGGCCAGCGTTCGAGGAATGCGCGATAGTAGCGCGCAACCGCGGCCACCGTCGTCTGCTGCAGCATGATTTCGGAGAGCCAGACACGGTAGGGATCGTTTCCCTCTCCGGCTTTCGCGCGCCAGGGCAGATCGCGCCTGTTCGCATTGTACCAGGCGAGAAGCGCTTCGGACGCACTCGCGCGGGCGCCCGTCATTCGCTTATGCTGTCTTTCCTTCAGGACCGGCATGGATGAGCAGAAGCGCGAAACCAAAATCCCCGCAAGGAGAATCGCACCCCCCCGCCCGCCACGGCTGGGTGAGGCCCGCGGGTGAGACCGTGCTCGGTGAGGCCGGACACGCATTCGCGCGCGCCGGCTTTGCCGATGCGACGCTCCTGTTGCGTTGGACCGCCATCGCGGGCGCTGAAATCGCCCGTATCGCACGGCCGGTCAGGTGGCAGGACGGCCCCGAAGGCGCCACGCTCACACTCAAATGCGAAGCGGGCGCGATTGTATTCCTGCAGCATCAAACCCGCGAACTGACCGAACGGCTCAATGCGTATCTTGGGCGCGGGCGAATCAACCGCTTGAAGCTGGTGGCCGGCAAATTGGAACGGAAGCCCGAGGTGCCGCCCCATCCGGCTCCCTCAACCGGCTGGGTTGCGGAGACGCCGGATTTGCCCGGCGCCCTGGAGCGGCTCGCCGGCGCCCGCAAGCGGCTCAAAACGAGCCGCCCTTAAACTCAATCATCCCCCGATTGAACCTGGACCGGCGCTCTGCCACAACAGCGGCCGGGACTTCTGGAGGAATCCGGCTATGAATAAGAACACCCGCACCTATGGTGCATTGGCCGCGATACTCGTCGTGGCCGCCGCCGCCGGCTGGTTTGCCTTCGGCCGCGGCTCAAGCCCGCTCGCCGCGATCACCGGCGCGCAAAGCATCGAAATCAAGCCCACCGACATGGTCCATGGTTCGCCGAAAGCGCCCGTGACCATCATAGAATATGCCTCCATGACGTGCCCGCACTGCGCGGCCTTCCAGAAGGACGTCATCCCCCTTCTCAACAAGGACTATGTCGATACCGGCAAGGTGAAGGTGATCTTCCGCGAATATCCCCTCGACGGGGCCGCGCGCATGGCTTCGGCGGTCGCGCGCTGTTTGCCTGGGGATCAATTCTTTTCCTTCATTGATCTGCTGTTCAAGAATCAGATGAACTGGATCAAGGATTTCGATGGCAACGGTCAGCTCACCAAGGAGGATGTCCTCGAAGGCCTGACCCAGATGGGCCGGATTGCGGGCATGCCTGCCGACAAGGTCAAGGCTTGCTCGGAGGATCCAAAAAATCTGGCGCTGGTGGACGGCAATTGGATGGAAGGTCAGACCAAATACAATGTGAACTCGACGCCGACATTCATCATCAACGGGGTGACGCATTCGGGCGAAATTCCGTACCCAGACCTGCAGAAGATTCTGGATCCGCTTGTGAAGTCGTAAAGCTTCAAGGGCGGGCGCAACAGGAACGAGACATTGAAGTTTACCCGTCTAAGGCTCAGCGGCTTCAAATCCTTCGTCGATTCGACCGAGCTTTTCATCGAGCCCGGGTTGACGGGTGTCGTTGGCCCCAATGGCTGCGGTAAATCCAATCTTCTGGAAGCCATGCGCTGGGTGATGGGCGAAAATCGTCCCACCTCCATGCGCGGTTCCGGCATGGACGATGTGATCTTCGGCGGCACGAATTCGCGGCCCATGCGCAACAACGCGGAAGTCACGCTGTTCATCGACAATTCCGACCGCAGCGCGCCCGCGCCCTATAATGAGTTCGACGTCGTGGAGGTCACGCGCCGCATCGAGCGCGAGGCCGGCTCCCTCTACCGCATCAATGGCCGCGAGGTCCGTCAGCGCGACGTGCAGATCTTCTTTGCCGACGCCTCGACCGGCTCGGCTTCACCCGCTCTGGTGCGTCAGGGCCAGATTTCCATTCTCATCAATCAGAAGCCGCTCGCGCGCCGCGCCATCCTGGAAGAGGCGGCCGGCATTTCAGGCCTGCATCAGCGCCGTCACGAGGCGGAATTGCGGCTGAAGGCGGCCGAAACCAATCTCGGACGCCTGAACGATGTCATTGGCGAGGTCGAAGGCCAGCTTCAGGGCCTGAAACGCCAGGCGCGGCAAGCATCGCGCTACCGCAATCTCTCCGGTCTTATCCACAAGGCCGAGGCCCTTCTGTTCCTGCTGCGCTGGCAGGATTTGGAAAGCCTGGCGAAGAACGCCGGCGAAGCGCTCGAGGCCGTGTCGCTGCTGGTCGCCCAACGCACGCAAAGCGCCACCCACGCGTCCACGCGCCAAGCCGAAGCCGCAGCCACTCTGCCGCCCTTGCGCGAAAACGAGGCCGTCAAGGGTGCAGCCCTGCAGCGGCTGCTGCATGAGCGCAACGCGCTGGATGCCGAAGAGGCGCGCGCCCGCGAAGATGCCCAGCGGCTGCGTCAGCGGATGGGAACCGCGGAGCAGGATCGTCAGCGCGAGGGCACGCTGGAACAGGATGCAGGCTCCGCGCTCGGCGATCTCGAAGGCGAGTTGCAGGCGCTCGAAAACGCCAATGCCAGCGCCGCCGAGAAACTGGCCGAAGCCGAGGAACAGGTTCAGCGCCTCTCCGAAACCCTCGCGGCGCGCGAGCGCGATCTCGACCGGCTGACGGCGGAGCTGGCGCAGCTGAATGCGACGCGCGCGAGTTATGAGCGTGCCCGCAACGAAGGCGGCGAACAGGCCGCGCGGGCGCAAGCCCAGCGCGCCGCGCTTCAGCCGCGCGCGGATTCCGTTCTTGCCGAGATCGCGCAAACCCCCGATGTGAGTCAGGCCGAAGCGCGGGTCGAAACCATGCGCGCGGAGGTAACGCAGGCGCGCGCCACCGCCGAACACGCCGAAACACTTCTGGGCGCGGCAGCCGAATCCGAAGGCCGCTCCCGTGTTCCTCTGGAAACCGCGGAGCGCGACGTGCAGCGCCTGGACGCGGAAATCCGCGCGCTGACGAATCTGCTGCGCCCCCAAGGCAACGATCTTTGGCCGCCGCTGATCGACGCGCTGAAAGTGCAGCCTGGCTATGAGGCCGCATTGGCCGCCGCATTGGGCGATGATCTGGACGCGCCTCTGGATGAAGCGGCCCCTCAGCATTGGCGCGATCTGGATGCGCTCGACGGCGTGCCGCCATTGCCCGCCGGCATCGCGCTGGCCGATTTCGTCGAAGCCCCCCACGCGCTTGCCCGCCGTCTTGCGTTCACCGGCGTGGTCACGCCGGAAGACGGCCCCGCCGCGCAGAAACATCTGCAGCCAGGCCAGCGTCTGGTCTCGCAACGCGGCGATCTGTGGCGTTGGGACGGATATTCGGCTTCCGCCGATGCGCCGAGCCAGGCGGCGATACGTCTGGAGCAGCGCAACCGCCTTGAGGCGCTGGAACACGAACGAATTGCGGCGAAAACGGTGCGCGCGGACGCGCACGCGATTTATGCCATGGCGCAGAACGAAGCGGCGCACGCCAATGAGGCCTCACGCGCCGCATCGCGCGCGCTGCGCGAGACAGAAAGCGCGCTCATCGCCGCCCAGGACGAGGCCGCCAAGGCCGCTCGTCTCGCGGCAGAGCGCGCGGGAAGGCTCGCGACCCTCGAAACGGAGATCAAGAATCTCGATGCGGCGCGAGAGACTGCGCTTGGCGCCGCCGCGGCGGCGTCCGATGCGCTCCGCGCGCTGCCCGATGGCGAAGCGCTCGGCGCCGAACTCAACAATGCGCGCAATCTCGCGGCGGACTCACGCACCGCGACCAGCGAGGCGCGCGCAAGCCTCGAAACCATTCGCCGTGAGACGCTGGCGCGCGGAGCAAGGCTACGGACTGTGAGCGAGGAGATCGCGCGCTGGTCTTCACGCCGTGACGCGGCCCGGCGCCAGATGGAAACTTTAGTCACGCGCATCGCCGAAATGCAGGAAGAATTGGCCGGACTTGAGGCGGCCCCCGCCGAGATCGCGACGCGGCGTTCGCATCTGATGGATGCGGTCGGCACGGCCGAACAAGCTCGCAAGGAAACCGCCGATGCGCGTGCGGCCGCGGAAAACGAACTTGCGGAGGCCGACCGATTTGCCAAAGCCGCGACGCTTGCCCTCACCGAAGCGCGCGAGGAACGCGCCGGCTGTGTCGCGCGCGCCGAATCGAGCGCCGCCCGCTTGACGGAGCTTGCCCTGCGCATCCGCGACGAACTCGATACTTCGCCCGATGCGCTCGCGGCCCGCGCCGAATTGAAACCCGATTCCGAGATTCCTCCACTCGACGCGGCGGAGAAACGGGTGGAGAAATTGAAGGCCGAACGTGAACAATTAGGCGGCGTCAATCTGCGCGCCGAAGAAGAGGCTCTGGAACATGAGCAGCGCCTGCAATCGCTGATCGCCGACCGCGAGGACCTGGATGGGGCGATCCAAAGATTGCGCCGCGGCATTCAAAGCCTGAACCGCGAGGGACGCGAGCGGCTGCTCGAGTCTTTCGAGAAGGTGAATGCGAATTTCGAGCGCCTGTTCAAGGAACTGTTCCAGGGCGGCGAGGCACGGCTTACCTTCACCGAATCCGAAGACCCGCTGGAAGCCGGGCTGGAAATCCTGGCCAAACCGCCGGGCAAGAAGCTGACGACATTGTCGCTGCTGTCGGGCGGAGAGCAGGCGCTGACCGCGATCTCCCTGATCTTCGCGGTATTCCTAGTGAACCCCGCGCCGATTTGCGTGCTCGACGAAGTGGATGCGCCGCTTGACGACGCCAATGTCGACCGCTTCTGCCGGCTGTTGGACGAGATGACGCGGCTCGCCGAGACACGCTATCTCATCATCACCCATCACGCGCTCACCATGTCGCGCATGGAGCGCCTGTTCGGTGTCACCATGTCCGAACGCGGCGTCAGTCAGCTTGTTTCGGTGTCGCTCTCCGAAGCCGAACGCGTTATCGCGGCGGAATAGTTCCTGAAATTTTGAAAATATTTCGCAGCGCTATTCGTGACATGGCGGCTTGACATGCAACCAAATGGTTGCATATTGGCGTTATGAGCATGGACGCTGTGTTCCGAGCATTGGCGGATCCCAATCGCCGCCTGTTGCTGGACCGGCTCCATGCCCGCAATGGACAAAGTTTGAACGAACTGTGCGAGGGCCTCGGTATGAGCAGGCAGGCGGTGACCAAACATCTGGTCATTCTGGAAGATGCCAATCTGATCGCCGCGATCAGGCGAGGCCGCGAGCGATTTCATTTTCTCAACCCTGTCCCCATCAACGAAATCGCCGAACGCTGGATCGGCAAATATGAGCGCGGCCGCCTTCAGGCGCTCGCCCAACTCAAGAAAAACCTCGAAGGAGACCACAATGGCTGACGACCGATTTATCTATGTCACCTACATCCGCACCACTCAGGAAAAAGTCTGGAACGCGCTTAAAGAGCCAGAATTCACGCGCCAATATTTTTTCGGCGTTACGGTGGAGTCGAAATGGACGCCGGATTCGGCGTGGCGGATGGTCCATCCCGACGGCAAGGTGACGGACAGCGGCAAGGTGGTCGAGATCGATCCGCCGCGCCGGCTGGTCTTGTCATGGCGCAATGAGTTCAAGCCCGAGCTGACAGCGGAAGGTTATTCCCGCGCGACGTTCGAGCTCGAAACGCAAGGCGACATGGTCAAACTGACGGTCGTCCACGAGATCGCAAAACAGGGCTCAAAATTGATCGAAGCGGTGTCCGGCGGCTGGCCGATCATCCTTTCGAGCCTGAAAAGTCTGTTGGAAACCGGCAAGCCGCTGGAGCGGTCTCAGTCAAAATAGCTCAGAACAATTTGTCGAGCAGGTCCTGAAAGGCGCTTAGCACGTCGCCGTCGCTCTTGGGCGACTCGGGATGTTGCGAAGCGTCTTCGACCATCGGTGGCTCTGCCGGCGGCGTTTCCTCGGCGGCGAACAAAGTCGTCCCGATCAAAGGCCGCGCGGGCTGACCGCGTTCGGCATCGTCCATGAAGGCTTTGAAAATGCGCGCCGGCAAGCCGCCGCCGGTCGCCTTTTTCATGGAGACGCCGTTGTCGTTGCCGATCCACACGCCGGTCACGAAATCGGCGCTGAACCCGACGAACCAGGCATCGCGGTAATCCTGCGATGTCCCGGTCTTGCCCGCGACGTCGTGCCCTTTGAGGGCGGCGGCCGTCCCCGTGCCCGCCGTCACCGTCCCCATCATCATCTCGGTCATGTCGGCGTCGCTTTCCGGACTCATCACGCGCGAGAGGCCGGAGCCGCGGCGCTGATAGAGCACCTTGCCGGATACAGTACGTATACGGATAATCGCGTAGGGCGCGACGGCGATGCCGCCATTGGCGAAGGCGGCATAGGCGCCGGTCAATTCGAGCGGTGTGACTTCGGAGGTGCCCAGTGCGAGCGAGGGCACGGGATGCAGCGTGTCCGCGATTCCCAGCCGATGCGCGATCCGCACGACATTCGCCGGACCCACTTCATTGGTGAGCTGAACCGCCGCGGAATTGGAAGAATGAGCGAGCGCATGAGCAAGCGTGACATTGCCCTCATATTCGCCTTCGTAATTTCCGGGTTTCCAATTGCCGATCGTCACCGGCCCGTCGAAAACGATATCGCCGGGGCGATGGCCGTTTTCCAGGGCGGCGAGATAAACGAAGGGCTTGAACGCCGAGCCCGGTTGACGCCGGGCTTCCGTGGCGCGGTCGAATGAGCTGTCGTCATAGGAACGTCCACCGACCAGCGCACGCAGCGCGCCGTCCGGCGTCATCGCAACCAGCGCGCCCTGCGTCGCGCCAAGCTTGGAGCCATCCTTCGCGAGTGCGCGTACCAGCGCCTTCTCGGCCAGGTCCTGCAGGTCGAGATCCAGCGCGGTTTCGACGATCAGCCGTTCCTTCGGCTTGCCCACGAAGGCGGGAACCTGCGAAACGACATAGTCCACCAAATATCCCGCACCGGGCGTCGCGAAGCTGTGCGCGATCTTGGGTCGCGTCGCGGCTGCAATTTTGTGGCGCGCCGCATCGATGAACCCTGAATCCTCCATCGCCTGGAGCACCAAGGAGGATCGGGCGAGCGCGGCGTCGGGCGATGCTTCGGGATTGTAGCGCGAGGGCGCTTTCACACTGCCCGCAAGAATCGCGGCCTCGGTAAGGGTCAATTCACGCGGGGGCTTGGCGAAGAAGCGTTCCGACGCCGCGCCGATGCCATAGACCCCGGCACCGAAATAGACGCGGTTCAGATAGAGCGTCAGGATCTCATCCTTGGTGTACCGGGTTTCCAGATAAACCGCGAGGATCGCTTCCTCGATCTTGCGCTCGAAGGTGCGGTCCGGTTTGAGGAACAGATTCTTGGCAAGCTGCTGGGTGAGCGTGGAGCCTCCCTGGACATAGGCGCCCTGGACCATATCGGTAAAGGCCGCGCGCGCCAGTCCCACCGGATCGATGCCGAAATGATAGCGGAAGCGGCGGTCTTCCACCGCGATGAAGGCGTTTCCGACATAGGACGGAAGCTCACCGACCTTGACGCTTTCTCCCTGCGTCAGGCCCCGGCGCGCGATCAGACGGCCCTTCGAATCCATTACGGAGATGTCGTTCCCCGGCTCATAGGCAAACAGGTTTGACGTATTGGGAAGCTCTGAAAACCAATGCGCGAGCAGGATGGCGCCGGCGAAAATCACCCACGCCCCGGCGATGAGCAGAGTTGCGCGAAGCCGCGATTTTCTTCCTTCGGGCGCTTTTGGGGGCGGCTCGCCGCCGGAGCGGATGGGATGCAGGCCGCGCAAAGAAGGGCCCGCATCCTTGGACGCCGGAGGACGTTCGCGAGCCATTGTATCGCCTTGATTCCCCTCTAATCCCCAGAGCCAAGGCTCATTAAACATCCAGAATGGCGAAAACGAGGCGGCAGCGGGCGACATTGTGCCAAGACGTCCCTACATAGGGATAGACTTGAACCTCATCCACTGCGCCTGAACCCGTTATGAACGAACAAACGCAAA
>DASYEG010000345.1:0-9606 GCA_036499145.1 Micropepsaceae bacterium
GCGCGGCGTGACGGGCGACACGATCCAGCATTCCGCGCTTTTGGACGAGATCGCCCGTGCCATCTCCATCGTTGTCGGCTCACGGGGTCTGGCGCTGAATACGCCCGAACGCTCCCAGCTCATCCTGGATGTCGTCAACGAAATCACGGGGTTTGGGCCCCTGCAACCGCTGCTCGACGATCCCACGGTGGACGATGTGATCGTGAATGGGCCGCGGACCATTTATGCCGAACGCAATGGCGAGCTGGAGCCGGTGACCACCCGTTTCCGCAATCTCGATCATTTGATGAATGTCATCCAGCGCATCGTCGCGCCCATCGGGCGGCGCGTGGATGAATCCAGCCCGTATGTCGACGGCCGCTTGCCGGATGGCTCGCGCATCAATGTGGTCATCCCGCCGGTGGCGCTGGATGGCCCGCATATCTCGATTCGAAAATTCCGTGCCGTCCCCTTCACCGGCGAAGACCTGGTGCACAATGGCAGCCTGGGCCCCGAAGGCCTGCGCTTTCTGTCCGGCGCGGTGCGCGCACGCCGCAATATTCTGATCTCCGGCGGTACGGGCTCCGGCAAAACCACGCTTCTTAATGTCTTGAGTTCCTATGTCGGGAACAAGGAGCGTATCGTCACCATCGAAGATACCGCCGAACTTCAGCTGCAAATGGCGCATGTGGTGCGCATGGAAACCCGTGCGGCGACCGTGGACGGCGCGCGCGAAATCACCGCGCGCGATCTGGTCCGCAACGCCCTGCGCATGCGTCCCGACCGGATCATTCTGGGCGAAGTGCGCTCGCACGAGGCGATCGAGGTGCTGCAAGCCATGGGAACCGGCCATGACGGGTCGATGGCGACCATTCACGCCAACGGCACCGCCGATGCATTGGAGCGATTGGAGATGCTGGTCGGCCTGCACGGTTTTTCCAGCGACCTTCGCGCGGTACGCCGGTTCATCGTCAGCGCCGTCGATATCGTGGTACAGACCATGCGTGGCGCAGGCGGACGGCGCACCGTCTCCAGCGTGGTCGAAATCACGGGGCTGGAAGGATCCCATTACGCCCAGCGTGAAGTCTATCGCGGCCCCGAACAAGTCGAGCGGAAGGCTGTGGTGCGCTGATGTCGATAACCGGAACCATCGTCGCGCTTTCCTGTGTCGCCTTTTCCGGTTTGCTGCTGGTGCGGCTCGCTGCCGCGCGGTCGAGACTGTCGGACCTGCGCCGGTTGGACACCGTCTTGGCGGCAGCGCCGCACATGGCCCAGGACGCAAAATCCGAAAGCCGCCTGCCGCCCTTCGTCTCAGGTATTCTGGCACGCGCCGGTTGGGAACCGACCCGGCGCCAAATTCTGGCTGGAGCAACCGCAACAATTGCCCTCACCCTGGCCGCAATGGCCGTCTCCGGCCCGCTCGCGGCTGGATCGACTGCTATAACGCTCATTTTTATAAGCTTTGCATTTCTCGAATATCGCGCTGTCGCCCGGATCAAATTGCTGTCGCAATCCATGCTCGGCTTTCTCGAGCGCATCCGTCAGCTGCTTTCCGTGGGCAACAGCCTGGCGGTAGCACTGGAGCGAGCGGTGGAAAATTCTCCGCCCATCGTGGGACAATGTCTGGCGCCCACCCTGCGGCGGATCGCCAACGGCAGCGGCGTGGCTGAAAGCCTGGAGCGTTGCGCAACTGAACTCGATCTCTACGAGCTGCACCTCCTGGCGACCGCGACGCGAACCAATCTGCGCTTCGGCGGATCGATGACAGCCATTCTGCGCAACATCATCGAAAATATTCGCAGGCGCACTTCCATCGAACGGGAGCTTCGGGCCAACACGACACAAATCCGCGCCAGCGCATGGGTGCTCGCCCTTTTGCCGATCCTGGTCGCAACTCTGGTGATGTGGACCAACCGGGATTATGCGCGCTGGTTTCTATCGACCGAAAAAGGCCACAGCATGATCCTTTATGCCGTCATTTCCCAAATCATGGGCATCGGCTGCATGCGCCTGGTAATACGGACTCGATACTGACATGGCCCCGCTTCTGACATGGACGCTCTGTATTGCGTGCGGTTTGACCGGCGGGATCGCGCTCGTTCACAGCCTGCGGGATTATGCTCTGGATCAATCCGTGGCGAGACGCTTTCGCGAGCATGTTTCGCCCAGCTTGCCGGCGCCAGGAATGCGAGCGCAACTCCGTACTCTGTTGGAGCGATTTGGCCGAAGGATTGCTGGTACGGATTCCATCCGCCAGCTTCGGGATGCGCTGCTGCAAGCCGGCTACTTTGCGCCGGGTGCGGCTTTCCTATTCGCCGCTTTACGGTTGATTGCGACCCTGACTGCGGCTTCCGTCCTGCTTGCCCGTCCCTTTCTCAAATACGGGACGATCGCTTCCGGCGACGCCGCGATCAGTTTCTTTTTCGGCTTCTTCATTTATCGCGGCTTTACGATCTTTCTCAAACTGCGCAGCGAGAGCCGCCAGCGGGACGTCCGCAGGGAACTGCCCTATGTTCTGGACTTGCTGTTGATGGTTCTCGACAGCGGCGTCAGCATCGACCAGGCCCTTCAGCATGTCAGTCAGCAGATCGGGCGCGTCGCCCCTCTCACCGCCCATATGCTCTCGCAATATATCGCCGACACGGACGATGGGATGCCTTATGACAAAGCGCTCGACCGGTTGGCGCAGCGCATGGCGATCAGCGAAGGACGCGATTTCGCAGGCCTGCTGAAGCAAAACCTGTTTCAAGGCGGAGAACTGGGCCAGCCGCTGCGCCGTCTCGCCGCGGACATCAGCGAGGCCAGGCTGTCCAATGCGCGCGAACAAACCGGGCGCAAAGCGGTGCTGCTGACCCTCATCATGCTCGCCTTTTTCATGCCGGTCCTCATGATCGCGATTGCCGCCCCCGCCGTCACTGATGTTCTGGGCACGTTGCAACATATCGCGAGCGATATGCAGGGGAAAAAGAAATGAAAGCAGGATTTTTGATTTTCACTCTGTTCCTGACCGGATGCGCCGCCGCGCCGCACGCATCCGGGCCTGCGCGGCCGCAGCCCGCGGATGTGGCAATGACGCCCCCCGCCCAGGCGGAACTCTATCTTGGCGTGATCGACGGTCTGATCCGGCAGAAGCGCTATGAGGCGGCCATCGCCTTTCTCGCGAAATACCAGAAGACCGAACCGCTGACACCGCGTTACAACAAGCTCGCAGGCGATGCCTTGACCGGCGCGCGCCGTTTCGACGAGGCGATCGCCGCCTATTGCCATACCCTCAAATCCAATTTCGCGCCGGAGGCCTATAACGGTATCGGCCGCGCCCTGTCCGCACGCGGGCAATGGCCGGAAGCGGCCGAGAATTTTCGCCAGGCCGCCATACTCGATCCGTCCAATGCGGGGTATTTGAACAACTTCGCGTATGCCCAGATGAAGCAGAATTTCCAGGGCGCCGATCTGGCGCCGGTGGTCAGCGAGCTGCAACGCGCCCATGAACTCGACCCCGCCTCGCCTTTAATCCGCACCAACCTGGCTCTGGCGCTGTCGCTTTCCGGTTCGCGCGACCAATTTCTTGCTTTTCTGAATACCATTCCCGACGCCGCCAAACGCAAACAGGTCGCGGATTTTTCCACAGCCTGGAAGGCGGATTGGACGGGCGACACCGGCATCAAGGAAAGCACGCCATGACGCGCATCGCTTTCTTGCTGTGTGGCGTGGCCCTTACCGGCCTGAGCGGTTGCGCTTCATCCGCCGTGCGGCCTTCCCCCACCACGGACCAAGTGATGGCGGAGCAATATCGCGCGCAAGGCGAGCATGGGAGCATCAGCGGGCCCGAAACAGCCGCTATCGCCGACGCCTATCGGAAAGCCATCGGCAAAAGCACACAAGCTGCGCCGAATAGCGAAATGCGCAACGACGTCCCGATTGAAAACAGCCCTTGACACAGAGGAGTGAGTACCATGCGTGACACTATCAAAAACCTGACTTGCCGATTTCTTGCCGACGAGAGCGGGCTGTCGGCTGTCGAATATGGCTTGCTGGCGGCCGGGATCGCAGTCGGTCTCTGGACCCTAATATCCGGAATGGGGACCTCGTTGCGGGCAATCTATACAACGGTGCAAGGCAACCTTTCCGAAGCGACGCCTTAAACACGCAACTGACGAACGATGCGATCAATTTCGCGAATGGAAGATTTCTGCCACCGGTTCCGGCGAAGTCGCTGCGCGACCACGGCGATTGAATTCGCCATTGTCGCGCCGTTCTTGTTCGCCATCATGTTCGGGATCATCGGCTTCGGCATGCAATTCGCCACGCACATCGCACTCACTTATGCCGCAACCGAAGGCGGGCGCGCTGCTGTGGCCGGACTGAATGACGGCGAGCGGGAGACTTTGGCGCGCGGGGCCATCACCAAGGCCCTCACAGCCTTGAAACCGCTGATCAAAGTGGGCAACGCGACCATCAGCTTCGATATGACCGCCGAAGCCACCGACCAGAAGATCAATATCGGGATCGCCTACAACGATACCCGCTTCGCCGTGTTGCCCTTTGTACCGAACTTCAACAATCAGGCACCCGTTACGGTTACATACTATGTCACCGATCCTTCCGGCTGAACCCGCACGGCGAGACGCCGCAACCGGACAAGGCATTTTGCCTGGACTTCGCCGCGTGCTGAGCGCGACCTCTGTGCAAGCCTGTCACAAAGGATTGGCCGACGCCGCGCAGTTGCTGGATGCAGAATTCGGCTTCTCCACTCTGGCAGTGGCTGAAATCGCCTCCACGCCGCAGGGACATGCCGTTGTATGGCAAACCGACGGTCCCTTGCGCGGCTCCGGCCCCCTATTGCGTGCTTGGCTCGAGCGCGCCAGCCGCAATCCGGGTCGCAGCCTGGCGTTTGGTGATGCCGCCACAGGACTACTCATGGCTGGAGCGCCGGAAGGCGATGCCCCCATGGTCGCGTTGATCGCGGATGGCACGCTGCTGCCTCCACCACTGGAAAGCGCCATGCGCGACCTGGCGGAGTTTTCAGCGCGCCACCTTTGTCATTTGCGACGGGAAAGCGAAATTCTTCGCCGCCGGCAAAGGTTGGATATAGACGGGGCCCGCGATACGGCACTGCTCCGCGCCAACGCCGATTTGATCTGGGAGGCCGACAGCGATGGCATTCTGCATGTCACGCATATCTTCCAGGATCGCCGCGATCTGGCGAAATTGTTTGAAGGCCGCGTCCTTAGCGACATCGGTGTTGGCGCCAGCGACCTCCAGAGTGCCGCAAAATCCGGTCAGGTGCTGCGCTCGCTACCCGTTACTGTAACTGGTGCGAGCGGGCCTATATTTCTCACAGCTTGCCCCACCCTTGGGCCTTCCGCGCCATTCCCCTTGCGCGGCACGATTGCGACGGCGCTCGAGCAAGCAAGAGAAAGATTGGTGATCGACACCCATACCCTCGAGACCATCCTGGCATCACGGCACCGCGAAGAGCAGCTGCGCCGGGAGACCGAAACCATGATGATGGGCTTGCGGATTTTGTTGGGCGACTCTCCCTTCCGCGAAAAATTGGAGCAATTGGTAAGGCGGCTGGCGGACGCGATCGATGGCGACGAAGTCCGCCTCGTTCTGTTCCGCCCGGGCGAAGCACCTCGTCTTGTACTGCCGGAAGGTCGAGGAGAAGAGAATTCCGCACTGACCGATATTGCCTCCTTGGCCGGGCAGCGCACGGTCACCCTCCTTCGCCAAACTGGTCACGACAATGCGCGTATATGCAAAGCCTTGGCCATGCGGAACGGTGACATCGTTCTGGTCGCGTTGCCGGCCGCGGCAGAGCGCTATTATCTCCTATGCCGCACAAGGCGTAACCTCAATTCCGACGATCACGGCCTCGCCGAACGGGTTTCGCTTCTGTTGCAACAGGCAATTCTTCTGCAGGCCGATCAAAAGCAAATTCTGCATTCCGCTAAATTGTCAGCATTGGGCCAGATGTCGACCGGCATCGCACATGAATTGCGCCAGCCGCTTAATGCCATTTCAATCGCGGCGCAAAATATCGACCTGATGGTCGGTCTGGGAAAAGCCGGTCCGGAATTCCTACAAGAAAAAACCGAACGAATCCTGGCGCAGATCGACCGCGCCTGCAAAGTCATGGACCGGATGCGCCGCTTCGGCAGGAAAACAGTGGGTGAGTACAAGCCGGCATCGGCCGCCGCCATAGCGCGCAGCGCTCGTTCTCTGATGGACCCTGTCATAATCTCGTCCGGCATTGCGGTCGATATCGAAGTCCCCGATGACTTAGAGGTCTTGGCGGACGAGTTGGAGATCGAACAGGTCCTCGTGAATCTGATTCAGAATGCGTCCGATGCCATGACAGGCCGGGCGGGTGGAAGAATTCGCATATGGGCACGAGACGATTTCGCCGATCCCAGCGTCGTTAAATTGGAAGTCGAAGACAATGGCTCGGGATTTCCGCCGGAAATTCTCAAACACGCGCTAGACGCATTCTTCACGACCAAACCGGAAGGCAAAGGCACGGGCCTCGGCCTCTCTATCGCGCACGCAATCTTGCGCGAGCATGGCGGACGACTGCTGGTCAGCAATAGCGAGGCCGGCGGCGGGTTGATTACGCTTATTTTACGACGCCCCGAAGCAAGAATTCTATCTTTTGCCCCGCGACCCGTCACGGCGGGGGTACCATGACAAAAAAAGCTGCAATGTCTCCCCTTACCGCGATCAGGCTCCGCGCTGAACCCCGTCAGCACGACCGCGCCATTCCTGAAGCAACGCGATCAGAAGAATTCGCAACTCGGCATCATCGAGAGAGCGGATCGCGCCCGGCAATGTCGTGTGAAACACAAACTGACCAATTGGCTCGTCGGCAGAAAACGCTTCAGCGCCGGGAACCGCAGTTTCATTATGAGCCATATAGCAGACCTTTTCGTTGTCCCCAGCCCGAAGCGGACAGGCCCAGTATGGCCCAGCCAGGGTCCAAACAATTGTCGAGATATGTTTCATTGCGTATGGGCGCTCCCAGGCGCCCCAACTTCCCTTGAGAGAAACGCCCATGGCCACGCTCAGCGAAGCCAGTTCTATTAGCGACATCCACATCCTTTTGGTGGATGACGATGGCGAGATCCGCGCCGAACTGAGCGCCTATTTGGGAGCCCACGGCTTTCAAGTCTCCACAGCTGCAAACGGCGCGGAAGCCGAACGGCATTTGATGGAGCATAGATTCGATATCATGCTGCTGGATCTATGGCTGGGAAGCGAAAATGGCTTCGACGTGCTGCGGCGCTTGCGTCAGCTGGGCAGAACACCCTGCATCATGGTCACGGCCCAAGATGAGATCACGGACAAGATTGTGGGCCTTGAGCTTGGCGCCGACGATTATATGGTCAAGCCGGTCAATCTGCGCGAGCTTCTGGCCCGTATCCGCGCTCTGATCCGCCGCAGTGGCCCGCCGGATGAGCCTGGAAATCAGCCCATGCCGCCGGCAGGCAATGACTCCGAGCCCAACTGGAAATTCGATCCCATGCGGCGCAGCCTTAGTGCGCCCGACGGCACACAGGTCCCCCTCACCACGGCCGAATGCGACCTTCTGATCGAACTGGTTTCCAAGGAAGGACTGCCGCAAACCCGGGACGAACTCTGCCGCCGCGTTTTTAATCGCGAATGGAGTCCATACGACCGCAGCCTGGACGGGATCATCGTCAAGCTTCGGCGCAAGCTGGAGCCCAATCCCGACAACCCCCTGGTAATCAAGACCGTGCGCGGGCGCGGTTATGTCTTCACAGGTTTTGTCCGATAAGCGACAGCGCACCGTCGACGCCAATTTCAAAGCCTGCATAAACGCGCCAGCCGCGATCGCGCCGGCCGAAAGGCGTGCGGTTGATTGGCTTATCCAGTTCCAGGGTCATGGTGGCAACATTGTCCATTCCGAAGCGGGCGCCAACACCGGCCGAAACGAGTTCGCCATTGGGTTGCAGATCGTTACGCCGGTTGTAGGCCTTGGCATAATCGATCAACGGATAGGGCGTGATACTGAAGCCGGATCCCAGCGCGATGCGATATTCGGGTTGGAAAGAAAAGCCGATGCCTTCATCGCCGGAAATTTCGGCGGTATCGAAGCCGCGTCCGAATGTGAGCCCGCCGAACGCCACCTCTTCCGAGGCAATGAGGGAATTGGGGCTGTATTGGCCCATCGCCCCGAACTTAAGGGTCATATTTTCAAAAGGCTGCCAGGCGGCATGCCCTTCGGCACGAAGTTTTGTGAAGCGGTCGATGGTATGCAAACGCGTATGCGGCTCTTCGGCAAAGCCAGCCAGCCCCTGCGTGACAAAAGCATTGCCGGTGACGCCGAAAGCCGGCGAGAAAATCCGCATGTAGTCGGTGCCCAGTTGCAGCGCCAGATTGCGGTCATTGGCGAAGGTGCCGACCGATGTGTGCGACAGGCTGTAATCGGCTCCCGCATAATAAAGATTGCCGGTGAGATTGATATTCTCGTCCGTGCCGCGCTTCAAAGGATAGCGCGCCTGAGTCGAAAGCCGTGTCACGCGGCTACGCACTTCGAAAGGCCGTAGGCTAACATCATCGAGCGTTTGAGCCCAGGCCGCGTCCAGACCGGCATTGAGGCCGTCACTGCCGATCATCTGGGAATAACCCAGATCGTAGAAAGCATAGTCCTTCTGCCGCGGCGACAACAACGCCGTCAACGAGATGCGGTCGCCCTGCCCCAGAAGATTGTTCAAAGTCACGGTGGCATAGGGCTGGAAGGGCAGAGATTGCAGATTGGCGCGATTGTCCAGGCTGAGACCCACCGTCACCCAGCGCACCTGCGCGGCCAGAACCAGCCGTGTGCCGCCGGTCTCCGGATTCATTGCTTCGAACTTTGAACCCAGCGTAATGCCGGGCAGATCCTGTATCGACAGAATGACCTGCTCCAGAGTTTCCCGCGTCAAAGGCTTTTCGGCGGTCAGGCGCGCGGCCATGCGCTCGACCAAGGCTTTGGTTTTCTCGCTGTCCGCATTCACCGCGATGCTTTCGATATAGCCTTCGACCACCCGAACAGTGAGAATGCCATTCTTGATTTTTTGCGCCGGCACGAAAGCGCGGCCCAGAGGATAGCCCGCCTCCGCGTAGAGCGCGTTGACCTTGTCCAACGCGACCTTCAGCTCCGCGCCGGAAATCTTTTTGCCTTTGAACGCGTCAAAAGCCGCGGCGATCTTCGCTTCAGGCAGATGCACAGCGCCTACGATCTGCACCTGGGTGAAGCGCAGATGGGTCTGAGCCGCGGCTGGCAGATCGGGCTGCTGCGGCAGCACCGGACCGGTTGGTCCCGGCGCCGGCAACGCCAGCGGCGGTGTCAGAACATGCCCCGCATCCGGCACAGACAGACGCGGCGGCGCGCTTTGCGCCAATGCCGCCGTTCCTGTCAAAAGCAGTACAGTGAATCCTGCCAGGAGTTTCATCGATTTGCCCACCATTTCCACGCGGGCAAAAGTGGCAGCGCGCTGGCGCGCGAGATACGAGACTTTGGCGCGAAAACGTCGCCGTTCGCGAGCGTTTGTAAGCATCTGTGAGACGCGCAAAAAAGAACCCAGGCGCTTTCGCACCTGGGTTCTCTTGCCGCCGAATACGCCG
>DASYEG010000346.1:0-6188 GCA_036499145.1 Micropepsaceae bacterium
TCGCCTTCGAAGAAGTCTCGGGCAAGTTCGACATATTCGTCGATCACCACCTTGGCCGGCACATCGCGCCGCGCCACCAACTCATAGGTCGCGCTTCGTAAAAGCGCCCGCAAAATCGAATCGATCCGGCTCAGCGTCCAGCCCGAGGCGAGCGAACGCGCAACCGAGCGGTCGATCTCGACCTGATGCTTTAGGACACCATGCACGATATCGGAGAAGAACGCTTCATCATGGGGTACGCCCTCTCCGGTCTCGGAATCGCGCCCAAAACGATGCTGAATGAATTCAGCGACGACATCGCCGGGCGCGTTGCCCGTCATCTCCAGCTGATACAGCGCCTGCAAAGCCGCCAGCCGCGCGGCGCTGCGGGTTTCATGAGCGTCAGCCGCCGTACCGTTCATGGCCGGAAACGCGTTTTGAGCGCGATCAGCGCCAGGCACGCGCGCGCCGCGTCGCCGCCTTTGTCACCTTCGGCCGTATGGGCGCGCACGAATGCCTGCTCTTCGTCTTCCACCGTGAGAATTCCATTGCCGATGCAAAGACCGTCTCGAAGGATTAGATCCATCAGCCCACGCGCGGACTCATTCGCCACGATCTCGAAATGATACGTCTCGCCGCGAATGACGCAGCCCAGCGCGACGAAGCCGTCATAATGGGCGCCGGCGAATTTGATGGCCGCCGGAATTTCAAGCGCGCCCGGAACGTTCACGCGCTCGTATTCCACACCTGCCGCCTCAAGTGCGCGCGCGGCACCCGCATAGAGCGCATCCGAAATTTCCGGATAGAAACGCGCTTCGACGATCAGTACGCGCGTCATTTCACCGTTCCCGGCACGACAGACCTCGTCTCCACGATCTTCAGCCCATAACCTTCGAGCGCGACCACCCGGCGGCCGGTGGCATTGCTGAGCAAGACCATGTTTTCCACACCGAGGTCGAGCAGGATCTGCGCTCCCACCCCATATTCCTTCAGCCGCGACTGTTCCATGTCGGGCATGGTTTTGGTCGATTGCGCCAGCACCTCGGAGATAGGCGCAATGCGGTGCCGGCGAATGAGCACGACGACACCCCTCCCCGCTTTGCCGATCATGCGCATGGACTCGCCCAGAATATCGCCCGGTCCCCATTTCGCAGCCAGCGTGTCGTCGAACATATTGTAGGCATGCATGCGCACGAGCGGCGGTTCGGGGCCGCTGAGATCACCCTTGACCAGCGCCACATGCTCCTGGTTCTCGATGGTGTTGAGATAGAACATCAGCTTGAAATGCCCGCCGTTGCGGCTTTCGAAATCCATTTCCTTGATGCGCTTCACGAAATGATCGTGTTTGCGGCGATAGGAGATAAGATCGGCAATGGTGCCGACTTTCAGCCCATGCAATTGCGCGAATTTCACCAGGTCCGGTAGCCGTGCCATGGTGCCGTCGTCGTTCATGATCTCGCAGATGACGCCGGCCGGATAAAGTCCCGCGAGCCGCGCGATATCGACGGCGGCTTCGGTATGGCCGGTCCGCACCAATACGCCGCCATGACGCGCGACCAGCGGGAAGACATGGCCCGGCATCACAATGTCGCTCGGCCCCTTGGTGGGATCGATCGCGACCGAAACCGTGTGCGCGCGATCATGCGCGGAGATGCCGGTGGAAATGCCTTCCTTTGCTTCGATGGAAACGGTGAAAGCCGTCTGGTTGCGCGTGCGGTTTTCGACTGCCATCATCGGAAGCTGGAGCTGATCGGCGCGTTCCTGCGTCAAGGCAAGGCAGATGAGACCACGCCCGAAGCGGGCCATGAAATTGATCGCCTGCGGCGTGCACATCTGCGCGGGAATGACGAGGTCACCTTCATTCTCCCGGTCTTCGGCATCCACCAGGATGAACATGCGTCCATTGCGCGCATCATCGATGACGTCGGGCAATTCGGAAATGTAGTCGTGGAAAATGTTCATGGAAGCTTTGTGACTTGGGCCAGCCGCGCGACGTAACGCGCCAGGAGATCGACTTCAAGATTGACCGTGCCCCCGGATTTGGCCGCGCCGAATGTTGTGACCTTCCTTGTATGGGGAATGATATTGACGCCGAAGCGCGCCCCCTCCACCTCGTTGACGGTCAAGGAAACCCCGTCCACAGTCACGGATCCCTTGGAGGCGATGAAAGGCGCGAGGCTAGGCGGCGCGAGAAACGTGAAGCGGTGGGATTCGCCTTCGGGCACGACCCCCACGATCTCGGCCACACCATCCACATGACCGGCGACGATATGGCCGCCCAATTCGTCGCCCAGCCGCATCGGCCGTTCCAGGTTCACCGGGTCGCCAGGTTTCCAGTTCGCAATCGTGGTCTTCGACAGGGTTTCACCCGACGCCGTCACCGCGAACCAGCGATCCTTGGCATTGCCCTTGTCCACCACGGTAAGACAGACGCCCGAGCAGGCGATGGAAGCCCCGATATCGATGGCGTCCACATCATAATGGGTGGCGATGACGATTTGGGTATCGCCCCGCTTCTCGACATGCCGGACCTGGCCGACGTCGGTGATGATGCCTGTGAACATGAGGATGTTCTAGACTGTGAGGGTGAAGGTTTCCAGGACGTCGGGGCCGAGCGTCCGCCGTTCGATCGATGTGAAGCGGCGAGCAGCATTCAAATCGGACGTCCCAAAGGGTGCAACGGCAGGGCGCCCGCCCCCGCCGATCAACAGCGGCGCCCCGTATATATGAAGCATGTCCACCAATCCACGTTCCAGGAATGCGGCATGCACGCTGGGGCCGCCTTCCACCAGAAGGCGCGTCAGGCCCCGCTTGGCCAGCGCTTGGAGCACAGCAGCGACATCGGGACGGCCGGCGGCATCGCGATCCACACGCTCGATATGCACCCCCAACGCGGACAAGGCTTCGCCGCCGCCGTTTGCGGTTGTGAACACAATCACCGGATGCTCGCGCGCCGTGCGGGCCAATTGGGAGCCGGGCGAAAGGCGCAGACGCGAATCCAGCACAATTCGCCGCGGCGAACGTCTTGCGAGGCCCGGCAGGCGGCTGGTGAGCGCCGGATCGTCGGCCAGCACGGTTCCGATGCCAACGAGAATCGCGTCGTATTTCCCACGCAGCAAATGGCCATGGGCGCGGGCGCGCTCCCCCGTGATCCATTTGCTGTTGCCGTTTGCGTCGGCGACATAACCATCGAGGCTCTGGGCGATCTTCAGCGCGACCAGAGGCCGACCCTCCGTCACGCGTTTGAAGAAGCCAAGATTGAGCGCGGCCGCTTGCGCTTCCAGAACGCCCAGCGTCACCGCCACGCCAGCCGCTTCCAGCCGCGCAAATCCTTTGCCCGCGACGCGGGAATCGGGATCGCGCACGGCGCCCACCACGCGTGCGATTTGCGCTTGAACCAGCGCGTCCGCGCAAGGCGGTGTGGCGCCATGATGCGCGCAGGGTTCGAGCGTGACATAGGCGGTGGCGCCGCGCGCCCGTTCTTTGGCCTCAGCCAGCGCAACGGTTTCGGCGTGCGGCCTGCCGCCGGGTTGTGTCCAACCGCGTCCCACGATGTGGCCATCGGTGGAAACAATGACGCAGCCAACCGCCGGATTGGGCGCTACATCGCCCAGGCCGCGTTCTGCCAGGCGCAGCGCGTGGCGCATGTGGACAAGGTCGTCATGCTGCGAGGTCAAGTTTTCTCAGAGTCCAGCACATCAGTCCCGATCGACACCGGAAAGCTCGCTGGCGAAGGTCTCGAAATCCTTCGCCTCGCGGAAATTCTTGTACACCGAGGCAAACCGGATATAGGCGACTTTGTCCAGAGAGGCGAGCGCCTGCATCACCAGTTCGCCGATCATGCTGGATTGGATTTCGTTCTCACCCAGGCTCTCCAGGCGCCGCACGATTCCGGTGATCATCCGTTCCACGCGCTCCGCCTCCACGGGGCGTTTGCGCAACGCATGATGGATCGCGCGCTCCAGTTTCTCGCGGTCGAAAGGCTCGCGCCGTCCGGCCTTTTTGAGGACCGTCAACTCGCGAAGCTGCACGCGCTCGAAGGTGGTGAAGCGTCCGCCGCAGCCCGGGCACAAGCGCCGGCGGCGGATGGCGGCGTTGTCGTCCGAGGGACGGCTGTCCTTCACCTGGGTGTCGTCATGTCCACAGAACGGGCAACGCATGGGAGAAAATGCCTTTCTTCGTCACGAATAGATTGGCTTCGTCACGAATAGATTGGATAGCGGCGGCAGAGATCGAGCACGCGATTTTTCACGCTTTCCTCGACCGACGGATCGCCCTCTTCACCCTTGGCGGCAAGGCCATCGATGACTTCGGCGATCATGTTGCCGATATCGCGGAATTCGGCCGCGCCGAAACCGCGCGTGGTGCCCGCAGGCGAGCCGAGGCGGATGCCCGAGGTGATCGCGGGCTTTTCGGTATCGAAGGGAATCGCATTCTTGTTGCAGGTCATATTGGCGCGATCGAGCGCTTTTTCCGCGGCACGGCCCGTCACTTTTTTCGGGCGCAGATCGACCAGCATCAAATGCGTATCGGTGCCGCCCGATACAATGTCGAGTCCGCGCGACTGAAGCGTTTCGGCCAGCGCTTTCGCGTTTTCGACGACATTCTTGGCGTAAAGCTTGAACTCCGGCTTCAACGCCTCACCGAACGCGACCGCCTTGGCGGCGATGACATGCATCAAGGGGCCGCCCTGCAGGCCGGGAAAGACGGCCGAGTTGAATTTCTTCCCAAGCTCGGGATCGCGCGACAGGATCACGCCGCCGCGCGGGCCCCGGAGCGTCTTGTGCGTGGTCGTGGTGACGACATGGGCGTGATCCAGCGGATTGGGGTGCACGCCGCCCGCCACCAGGCCGGCAAAATGTGCCATATCGACCATCAGATAGGCGCCGACCGAATCGGCGATTTTGCGAAACGCGGCGAAATCGATGGTGCGCGGATAGGCCGAGCCGCCGGCGACGATCAGCCTGGGTTTATGCGCGAGCGCCAGCGCCGCCACCTCGTCCATATCGATACGATGGTCCTGACGGCGTACATTGTACGGCACCGGCTTGAACCATTTGCCTGACATGTTCACCGGCGATCCGTGCGTGAGGTGTCCGCCCGATGCGAGATTCAACCCCATGAAAATATCGCCGGGTTGCAGCAGGGCGAAGAATACCGCCTGATTCGCCTGCGCGCCGGAATGGGACTGCACATTGGCGTAATCGCACTGGAACAAACGGCACACCCGCTCGATGGCGAGCGTCTCAGCGATGTCGACATATTCGCAGCCGCCGTAATAGCGGCGGCCAGGGTAACCCTCGGCGTATTTGTTGGTCAGAACCGAGCCTTGCGCCTCCAGGACGGCGCGGCTGACGATGTTTTCGGATGCGATCAGCTCGATCTTATCCTGCTGACGTTTCAGCTCCTTGGCGATCGCCGATGCGACCTCCGGATCCGTGGCGGCCACGCCGCGTCCAAAAAAATTCTCACTCACCGCAACCATGCCCGCTCCTCGGTAACGCCGATCGTGTTGTGCACCTTTCGGGCACCTTTACCAAATCTTGGGGCGATGCACGATCAATCGCGGGACCGCCTCAACAGGAATCTTTCCATGGGGTTTGGATGGAAAACTCCGATCCTCCGATGCCTATAGCATAGGCAAGACAGAGCTAAAGACCGCCTCAATGGGTATTCCAAAGACTTCAAGCGCCGCATTGGGTGCGCAAGGCAAGTTCTTGAGGCCACGGAAACAGCGCACCATCATGATTTGCTTATGAAGGATTCGGGCACCACCCAAATTGTTCGAAAGCCGGCGTCAGCTTTCCAATGCCCATGTGTGGTCTTGATTTCTCTTTTGTGTCAGGTGCATAAAAGCAACACTCAAGCATTGGTACTGTCTAGCTCTTGGAGTTTTCAGAAATGGCGCAAAATTCGGATAACCAATCTCTACGATCCGACGATATCCTCAAATTGACGACAGAGATCGTTGCCGCCTATGTCAGCAACAATCCCATTCCGTTTTCCGAAGTCCCCGCCATGATCAAAAGCGTACATAGCACGCTCGGTGGATTGGGTGGCGGCACCCAAAATGAAATCCAGACAAGCCAGAAACCTGCGGTGGCCGTCAAACGTTCCGTCAATCCCGACTACATCATCTGTCTGGAAGACGGAAAGAAATTGAAAATGCTGAAACGCTATTTGCGCTCCAACTACAATTTGACGCCGGA
>DASYEG010000347.1:0-2976 GCA_036499145.1 Micropepsaceae bacterium
CGGGCAGCCGCTGGCGCTCGGCAAGGGCCGCATCCTGCGGGAGGGAAGCTCCGTCGCGATTCTGAATTTCGGCGCGCGTCTCGCGGAATGCCTGAAGGCCGCCGAAAGATTCTCCGCCTACGGATTGTCTGCGACAGTGGCCGATGCCCGCTTCGCCAAGCCGCTCGATACCGATCTGGTACGGCGGCTGGCCCAAAACCATGAAGTGCTGCTGACCGTCGAAGAGGGTGCCGTTGGCGGCTTTGGCGCGCATGTGCTGCATTTCGCGGCCTGGGACGGGCTTCTCGATCGCGGCTTGAAGATTCGCACCATGATCCTGCCCGACCGCTTCCTGGATCAGGACACGCCCGAGCGGATGTACGAAATCTCCGGGCTTGACGCCAAGGGCATCGTTGCCGCCGGACTTTCGGCGCTTGGACGCGAACGCGACGCCGCGGCCGTGCGGGGATAATGCCCGACCCAAGCGAGCGCGCCGACCTTTTCCTCGTCAGCCGGGGGTTTGCCGCGACGCGCTCCGAAGCGCAAGGCGCCATCCGCTCGGGCAACGTGACGGCCGATGGTCAGACCGTCTCCAAACCGGCGCAGAAACTTCAAGAGGGGATGAACATTCTTTACCAGCCCGCGCATGCCTATGTGTCCCGTGGCGGCGTGAAGCTTGCCGCGGCGCTGGACCATTTCGCACTCTCGCCCGAGGGGCGCGTGTGCCTCGATGTCGGCGCTTCGACCGGGGGTTTCACGCAGGTGCTGCTGGAACGCGGCGCCGCGCGCGTCTATGCGATCGATGTCGGGCATGGACAATTGCATGCCAAGCTCGCCTCCGATGCGCGCGTGACTCGGATCGATGGGCTGAACGCGCGCGATCTCGACACCACGAAAATTCCCGAACCGCCACGCGCGATCACCGCCGATGTCAGCTTCATCAGCCTGAAGGTGGCGCTGACCCCGGCGCTGCATCTGGCGAGCGCGGATTCCTGGGCGGTGCTTCTGGTCAAGCCGCAATTCGAGGTTGGCCCGCGCGGTGTGTCGCGCGGCGGCATCGTCAAGGACGATGGCTTGCGCGAAGGGGCCCTTGCCGGCATCGCCGCCTGGATCGTGGCCGCCGGCTGGCAGGTGCTGGGCACGATGGATAGTCCCATCGCGGGCGGCGACGGCAATCGCGAATATCTGCTTGCCGCGAGACGCGCCGAAGCGATGCGGAAATAAGCTTCGGCCTTTTACCGGCTGCGAACAAAACCGCTCCCGCTCTATGCTATAATACGACCATAAGAGTTCGGGAGGGCGATGATGATGAACCGGCGTCAGTTTGCATATGGCCTTACCTGTGCCGCGGGCACGCTCGGTTTTGCGCGCGCGACGGGCGCGTTCGCCGCGCAAGGCCGCTATGATCTCATCGTCAAAGGCGGACGCGTCATCGATCCCTCGCTCAGGCTGGATGGCGTGCGCGACATTGCGATTTCCGGCGGGCGTATCGCCGCCGTGGAGCCGAATATCGCAGCCGGCGCCGCCGAGATGATCGATGCCCGCGGCAAGCTCGTCGTTCCGGGCTTGATCGACATCCACACCCACGCCGCGCGCACCAAGGAAGGTCCGGGCCTCGTCCTGCAGGACGGTGTCACGGGATGGATCGATGCGGGCTCGCAGGGCGCCGATCATATCGGCGACACCATCGCGGTGGCGCGAAGCTCACCGCAGCAGGGCCGGGTCCTGATTAATATCGGGCGCGCCGGCATCCTGCCCGAAGGCGATACGATGGACCTCGCACGCGCCGATGTCGCCGCGGCTAAGGACGCAATCGCGAAGAATCGCGACTTCATCGTCGGGGTCAAGGCGCGGCTGTCGCGCGATGTCGCCGGCCCCAACGACAATGAAGTCATGCGCCGGACGCAGGAAGTGGCGAGCGCCTTCAACCTGCCCGTGATGATCCATATGGGCCAGACGATCTCGCCGCTGCCGCTTCTGATCAATCAGCTCAAGAAGGGCGACGTCGTCACGCATATGTTCGCGCCGCCCCCCAACAGCATCATCGACGAGAACGGCCGCATCCTTCCCGAAGTGCTCGCCGCCCGGCGGCGTGGTGTGTGGTTCGACGTCGGCAACGGACAGGCCGGCCATATGCGATGGGACACAGTCGCGGCCATCATGAAGGCGGGCTTCTGGCCGGATTCCTTCTCCACGGACTGGAACACCAATGCCCATATGACGGGGGTTATCGACCTTCCCAATTGCATGTCGAAATATTTCGACTATGGCATGACCGTCGAGCAGGCCGTCGCGCGCGCCACCGTCAATCCCTCGCGCATGTTTGCGCTGTTCAACGATCGCGGCACGCTGAATGTGGGTGCCCAAGCCGATGTTGCGGTGCTCGAGCTGCGTGCCGGGGATTTCGAATATCTCGACAATTTCAAGAACACGAAGCCGGGAAAGCAGCGGCTCCTGCCGAGCGCCACTATCCTCGCGGGCAAGCGGGTGGCGCGCGCCTAGCCACCGCTCTAGGGCTTGCCCAGTCCCATCATGGCGAGGGCGGCGCGCCCCGCCCAGCCATAGGGATTGGCCATTGTCTCCTGCAATTCATAATGATTGTGGTTGGGAGCGACGATCAGCGTGACCGGCTTTCCCGCGGCTTTCACGGCGGCCGCGAAATCGCGGCTTTGGCGCTGGAATTCCGGCGTCTCATTGGTGCCATAGAGCAGCGTGATCGGCGTGTGCAGCCTGTCGATGTGGCGGATGGTGCTCATGGAATCTTCCATGGCGTCGTCGAACTTCACATATTTGCTGCGCGCCGACAGCCGCACGGGCTTCATCTCATACATGCCCGAGAGCAGCACACCGCCCTTGACGATGTCGGCGGGCAGGCCAAAATCCTTCTGCCAATCGGTGATGAGCGCCACGCCCGACAGATGCGCGCCCGAGGATTGGCCGCACAGATAGATATGGTTGGGATCGCCCCCGAAACTCGCCGCGTTCTTATAAACCCAG
>DASYEG010000348.1:0-1574 GCA_036499145.1 Micropepsaceae bacterium
AGCGCCGCCTGGTCGAGTTCGGGCACGCCGCTCGATGTCGCGACCTGCGCCGCGGACACCGAACCATCCGCCGCCACGGTGATCGCCAGGATCACCACACCCTGCTGGCCCAGCCTGCGCGCCACGGGCGGATAAGGCGGCGAGGTATGCGTGCTGGTCATGCCCGAAGCCGAACTGTCCGTGGCTTGCATCGGCTGCTGTTGTTGCGGCTGGACTTGGATGCTTTGCGCATTCGGATCCGGCACGATCTGGATAACCGGCTCCGGCGTCTGCTGCGTCGGAACGATCTTTTCTATTTGCGGTGTCGGCGGCGGCGTAACCTGTTTTGGCTGCGCTTGCGGCGCGTCGATCACTTTGGTTTCGAGCACCGGTGGAACGTATTTGGTGAGCTTGATCGCAAGCCCGCTCGCCAGCGCCCACACCAATACGCCGTTCAACGCTATGGCGAGGGAAATTCCGGCGTAGCGGCGCCAACCGCTATTGGCCTGTTCGAGCGGTGCGCGAAACGTCAATGCGGGGTTGTTCATAATATTGCTCCCGTTCAAAAAAATGCGCGGATCGCAGACACGCCGGAAGCTTTCTCCCGGCGCACCCGCGAGACCCTGCAAATACAACGCAGGAATGTGGCTATTGCCGGGTTTTTGAACGGCGCTTTACGGGAGGTTGTGTGGAACTTTGTGTTCCAGTCAGGCCGCGATCATGCGCTCCACTTCCTGCACGATCTCGCGCAGGTGGAAGGGCTTGGACAGAACCTTCGCCTGTTTGGGCGCCTGCGATGACGGATGCAGGGCCACGGCGGCAAAGCCGGTGATGAACATGATCTTGAGCGCGCTATCCATTTCCGCAGCGCGCTTGGCCAATTCGATGCCGTCCATGCCGGGCATGACGATATCGGTCAGCAGAAGATCGAAGCGCACACCCTTGAGGCAGGCATAGGCTTCATCCCCATCGCCGAAATCGGTGACGGTGTGGCCGGCTTTCACCAGCGCAGCGGCGAGAAATCGCCGAAGCGATTCATCGTCTTCCGCCAGCAGAATATGCGCCATGGCCATGGATCCCCTCCCCCGGAATAAACCCTATTACCGGCGGCCGGTAAATGTCGTTAACGCGCGACTTTACAGCCGCCCCAAAGGGTTGATTGGCAGGCCGCAGGAATGGTCCACTCGCTTCGCAAACATTGGGAATCGGCAGCAAGCATGAGGCGAGACGGCGCACAGCAGACAGACGGAGCCGGAGATTCCGCGCTCGAAAGCCTGCATGCGCGCAGCTTCGATCTTTTCCTGCCCGAGCGGCAGCGCGTGCCCTTCGTCTTCGCGTCACCCCATTCCGGGCGCGTCTATCCGCGCAGCTTCGCATCGGCGAGCCGGCTGAGCCCGCTTGGCTTGCGCCGCTCCGAAGATGCTTTCGTCGATGAATTGTTTGCCAATGCGATTGAACTCGGCGCGCCGATGATCGCCGCCCGTTTTCCGCGCGCATATCTGGACGCCAATCGCGCGCCAAGCGAGCTGGACCCCGCGATGTTCGAAGGCGTTCTCACCATGCCGGTCGATCCGCCGGGAACGCGCGTGAATGCA
>DASYEG010000349.1:0-2656 GCA_036499145.1 Micropepsaceae bacterium
GATGAAACAGGGCGCGGTGGACAATTGGATCGTCGGCTGCGCGATGTAATTGTCCGGCTCGGCCTTCAGCCTCCGCGCGAAATCCTCACGTTCTGCCTTCGAGGCATGCGGGCCGATCAACATGCCGTAGCCCCCGGATTCTCCCACCGCCTTCACCACCAATGTGTCGAGGTTGGTGAGCACATGTGAGAGCGATTTGGGCTCGCGGCAGAGAAAGGTCTCGACAATGTCGAGGATCGGCTCCTCGGAAAGATAATAGCGGATGAGCCGCGGCACATAGGCATAGACCGCCTTGTCGTCGGCGACCCCGGTGCCCGGTGCATTGGCGATCACCACATTGCCCGCGCGATAGGCGTTGAACACGCCAGGAATGCCGAGCGTCGAATCCGAGCGGAAGGCCAACGGGTCGATGAAATCGTCATCGATGCGCCGATAAATCACGTCGACACGTTTCAAGCCCGACGTGGTGCGCGCATGCACCGAATTGTCGTTGACGACAAGATCGCGCCCCTCGACAAGCTCCACGCCCATTTGGCGCGCCAGCAACGCATGTTCGAAATAGGCCGAATTGAAGACGCCCGGCGACAGCACCACGATCGAGACATCGTCCTGCGAGGGCGCGAGCGATTTGAGCGTCGCGAGCAAATCCTGCGGATAATGTTCGATGGGGCGAACGCCGGCGGTGCGGAACAGCGCCGGAAAGGCACGCCGCACCACATCGCGATTGGCCAGCATGTAAGAGACGCCCGAGGGGACGCGCAGATTGTCTTCGAGCACCACGAAGGTGCCGTCTTCGCGCCGCACGAGATCGGTGCCGCAGACATTGACATAGGCGCCGTGCGGAACCGGAATGCCGCGCATCTCGCGCCGGTAATGCTTGGAGCCGTAGATCAGCGCACGGGGCACCAGCCCATCCTTGAGCACACGCCCTTCGGCATAGATGTCGTGCAGGAAAAGATTCAGCGCCTGGATGCGCTGTTTCAAACCGGCTTCTATACGTGCCCATTCCGCCGCTGTGATGATGCGCGGCAGGAGATCGGTCGGAATGATCCGCTCGGTGGATTGGTTTTCGCCGTAGACGGTGAAGGTGATGCCTTGATGTAGGAAGGATTGTTCGCAAGCCTGCTGGCTTCGGCGCAATTCGTCGGAAGGCAGCGCGCCGACCCGCTGATGCAGCTCCGCATATTGAGGCCGCACCCGCCGGTCCGGCGTGAACATCTCGTCATAGGCAGCCCCCAACGCATAATTCGCGTAATGCCCGCCGGTGCCTGGCGCGGCCCGATCTTCAGCGGTCGCGAAAAGGGAATGCTGCATGTGCGAAGGGGACAGGAAATGAGCCCGCCCCGTCAAGGGGCTCAGGCCCGCAACCATGTCGCAGTCACGCAAAACAGGGCCGCGATGGCTTAGATCGGCGTTGCCACGACAAGCCGGGCCCCGATGATCACCGCGCCGGACTTCGCGGCGTTACGCTCGCGACGATGCTGGCATCGAGCATCTCGTAATCGGAGTAGCCGATGGTGTCGTATAGTTCCTGGCGCGTCTGCATCCGTGCCAGCATGCCGTGCGTGCCGCCATCCCGCTTGATCGCTGCGTAAAGCTCGTCTTGGGCTTTGGCCGCGACCCGCATCGCGCTCGCCGGCCAGATGACCATGCGATAGCCCATGGCTTCGAACTCGCTCGCGGTGAACACGGGCGTGCGGCCGAATTCGGTCATGTTGGCCAGCAGCGGTCCCCCCACGCGGGCAGCGAATTCGCGGAACATCTGCGCATTCGTCAGCGCTTCGGGAAAAATCGCATCGGCGCCCGCTTCGAGATAAAGCTTCGCGCGGGCCACCGCGCCGTCCATGCCTTCGCTATCCGCCGCATCCGTGCGCGCGATGATGAAGAGGTGGCGCCGTGCCTTGATGGCGGCGGCGATCTTGGCGGCGGCCTCACGCGCATCGGCGAGTTTTTTGTCGTTCAGATGGCCGCATTTCTTGGGCAGCAATTGGTCTTCGATGTGGACGGCCGCAGCACCGGCGTCCTCGAAACTGCGCACCATGTGCATGACATTGAGGGCCTCGCCGTGGCCGGTATCGCCATCCACCAGCACCGGCAGGCTCGATGCCCGCGCCACCTGGCGGATGAAGAACGACACCTCTTCCACCGTGATGATGCCGAGATCGGGAAGACCCATGGTGCCGGTCATCGCGCTGCCGCCGACATAAAGCGCCTCGAAGCCGGCGCGTTTGGCGAGCAGTGCGGCCATGCCCGTATGCGCACCGGGGATTTGCAGGATCTGAGACCGGGAGAGGAGGGCGCGGAAGCGCTCGCCCGCGGGCCTATCGGGCAGATCGGCGCCGACCAAGAAGGGCATGCATGCCTCCCATTTCAGATGATGTAGAGATCGACATAATCGTTGACGTTCATGGCGTCGAGTCGCGCCCCATCGAGCGACGCGTCGAGGATGATCTGCTGCCGCTCGGACGTGAAGCGGCGCGCGAGATTGGTGCGGAATTTCTCCACCAGAAGCGGAATGCCTTCGGTGCGCCGCCGCCGGTGCCCGATGGGATATTCGATCGCGGCTTCGGGCAGAATCGTTCCATCGGCAAAGCGCACAATGATTCCGTTGGCGATCGAGCGTTTCTCCGGATCGAGATAGTCGCGGGTGAATTGC
>DASYEG010000350.1:0-2181 GCA_036499145.1 Micropepsaceae bacterium
CTGTGATCCATCCCCTGAAGGACGGCACCCACGGCGGCCAGTTCATGGCGGTCACGCTTCCGGATGGAACGCTGAAAGGCAATCCGAATGGAGCAGCGGGCGCCAACGCGGGCGCGGCAGCCAATTAGCCCGAAGATTGCACCCATCCGGTCTCGGGTGAATGTAATGTTCGATATCATACTGGCCAGGGAGGCGAAGCACGCTTCGTTTCCCGCCGGCCATTTTCCCGTAATTGCGGTCTTTGCATTTTGGATCGCAGCTTTTGCGTCTGTTCCCGGTGCGCAAGCTGCCGCCGGACCTGCCGCCGTGCCCGATATTTCCGGAGTCTGGTGGGCGACCACTTACAGTCCCAAAATCCCGCTCGTGGGCGGCGGCGATCTTCCGTATACGGACGCTGGAAAAGCGGCCTATGAGAAGAACGTCGCTGCGTTGAAAAGCGGAGAGCGGATCGATGCCGCCCGCCGCTTCTGCGTGCCTGACGGCGTGCCGAGGGTTCTCGCGACGCCCTATCCGTTCGAGATCATTCAGACGCCGGGGCAGACCACCATCCTCTACGAACTCAACCATGCGATCCGCGTGGTGGCGATGGATAAGCCGCTGCCCAAGGACGAGGAACTGATCCCCTATCCCTATTATGACGGCCATTCGGCCGGCCATTGGGATGGCGATACGCTGGTGGTCGAAACGGCGGGCTTCAACGACAAGACGTTCCTTGACGCCACCGGTGCCCCGCACAGCGATGCGATGAAGACGGTGGAACGCATCCGCAAGACGGGTAGCCAGCTCGAAGATGTGGTCACGGTGCACGACCCTGACATGTTCACGCGGGATTGGAGCGCACGCTTCGTCTATGCTCTGCGCAACGACATCCGGCTGCGAGATTATGTTTGCGGCGAGAAGCACCGCGATATCTCATCGGTGCGCGGAATCCAGGGTCGTTGACGATTCCGTTGCAATAAGCTTTAGGCCATCCATGCGGGCGCTTGACGGAATCATTGTCCTGGAATTCGCCAATTACGTCAGCGGCCCCTATGCCGGGATGATGCTGGCCGATCTCGGTGCCGAAGTGATCAAGATTGAATCGCCCGATGGCGGCGATCCGTTTCGCGGCTGGGGTGCGGCCGATTACAGCGCCACGTTCGGTTCGGTGAATCGCAACAAGAAAAGCGTGGCGCTCGATCTGAAGACGGCCGACGGGCTTGCGGCGGCGTTGGCGCTCGCACGTACCGCCGATGTGTTGATCGAGAATTTTCGTGCCGGCACCATGGATCGGCTGGGCCTCGGCTATGCGAAGCTCTCGGACGCCAATCCACGGCTGATCTACACCTCGATCACCGGCTTCGGAGGCTCCGGTCCTTACGCGGAGCGTGCCGGCTATGATACGGTGGGCCAGGCGATGAGCGGGCTTTTGAGCGTGCTCACCGATCTCACAAATCCGCAGCCGATGGGGATTTCACTCTCCGACCATCTGACCGGGATGATGGCGGCCTATGGCATATTGGGCGCACTGATGGCCCGCGGGCAAACCGGACGGGGCCAGCGGGTGGAGACATCGCTGCTGGCGGCCAGCATCGCGTTCCTTGGCGAGAATGCGGCGCGATTCTTCGAGACCGGCAAGACGCCATCGCGCGAGACGCGGGCGCGTTCCGCACAGGTTTATGCCTTTGTCGATGCGAAGGGCGAAGGTTTTGTCGTGCATCTGTCCTCACCCACAAAATTCTGGCGCGGCCTGACCGAGGTCGCGGGCCATCCCGAATGGGCCGACGATGCGCGCTTTACGAAGAAACGCGATCGCCAGGAAAATTACCGCGTGCTGCACCGATTGCTGGGGGAAATTTTCGTGACGAGAGAGCGCGATCATTGGCTCGCGCTCCTGCAGGCGCGCGATGTTCCGAGTGCCGCCATCAACACGCTGGATCAGGTGTTCGCCGATCCGCAAGTGAAGCATCTCGGTCTCATTCGCGAAGTCCCTCATCCCAAGCTCGGGCATGTGTCGCTGGTCGGAGGCGGGGTGAATTTGAGTGAAACGCCGCCTGAGATTCGCAGCGCCGCCCCCGATCTCGGTCAGCATAATGAAGAAGTGCTCGCCCGCATTGCCATGGCGAAGACCACATGATCGCGCCCTCGCAACGCTTGCGCAATGCCTGCGCCATTGTCGGGGCCGGCAACAGCCGCCTGGGA
>DASYEG010000351.1:0-4067 GCA_036499145.1 Micropepsaceae bacterium
TCTTCATCGAAGACCGGCCATTGGAAGGTCGCGCCGCCGGCGAGCGGATATTTGATATGCCAGAGCTTGCCCTTGACCTCGATGCTCTCGACTTCGAGATCGGAGACGGCGGTCTGCAGCCGCGGGTCCCAATTGACGAGGCGCTTGTCCTTATAAATCAGGCCCTGCCGATGCAGCGCGACGAACACTTTCAGCACGGCGCGGGAGAGCCCCTCGTCCATGGTGAAGCGCTCGCGGCTCCAGTCGCAGGAGGCCCCCAGCCGGCGCAATTGCCGCACGATCGTGCCGCCGGATTCCTCTTTCCAGCGCCAGACCTCTTCGAGGAATTTTTCTCGGCCCAGTTTGGTGCGCGAGGTTTGGCGCTTGGCAAGCTCCCGCTCGACCACCAACTGCGTGGCGATGCCCGCATGATCGGTGCCCGGCTGCCACAGCACGTTCTTGCCGCGCATGCGCTCGAAACGGGCGAGGGCGTCCTGCAATGTATTGTTGAGGGCATGGCCGATATGAAGGCTGCCGGTCACATTGGGCGGCGGAATCACGATGGAAAAACCGGGAACCCCCGGTTTGGACCCGGCGCGAAAGGCGCCGGAATCCTCCCATTGCGCATAAAGACGGGCTTCCACCTCGCCAGATCGAAAGGTTTTTTCGAGCATGATGATCCTGAAAATTCAGCTTTTGCTGAAAGGACGGCGCACAGGGCCCTATCGTCAAGAGAAAAGAGCGCGTCTTCCTTTCGGAAGGCTGCTGCGCGGCCCGGTTGTGGATTCTACCGGCTGCGGCCGCGGGCGTTCGCGGCGCGCGAGATTTCCTTGGTGACCGCGGCCTCGATCAGGCTGGGCAGATTTTCGTCCATCCAATCGCGAATCAGGGGCTTCATCTGCTCCAGGATCTCGGCGTGATGGCCTTCGACCCATTCCAGCAGCGTCGGCGTAAAGGCATCCTGGATCGCCCGCAAAAACAGCGCATCCAGCGTGCCCCCGGTCGCGGCTGCGGCCGGAGCGGCGAGTTCCCGGCCGCCGCGGTCCAGATGAGCGAATGCGCGGTCCATGGCGCTGCGCGCGGAATCGGAGATCAGATCGTCCATCGGGGCTTCCACTTTCGGTTCGGCTTCCACGCTTTCGAACGCGATATCGTCTTCGATTTGCGCAGCAGGTTCGGGAACCGGCGGTTCGGGTTCTTCTTCGCTTAGCTCCTCGGTCAGCTCCAGAACGTCGGCTTCGCCACCGGCGGCTTGATCGGCGGGCGCGCTCGCGACAGCTTGGACCGGGCTTGCCCCGTCCGCGGGTTTCTCTTCCGTCTGATCTTCCGAAATGATTTTTCTGATGGAGGCGAGAATTTCCTCCATTGTTGGTTCATGCTGCGGATTGGCAGAACTGCTCATTGGTACTCTCTCGACTGGGCGGCGGCCGTTGCGCGGTTTCAGGCCGTTTGGACCCTAAGGCAGAAGCTATAGGAAAGCCATATTAGTTAATGTTGCATTTACGATCATGATGCGTTTGCGTTCGCACCGAACGGCACACAGAATTTTCGGCTGATGATGGCGGATTTCGTCACCATTTTGTCGCGTCGCCGTGCCGAGGTCAGGCACGGCCTGCGCATCGCGGCCGCCGGAATGCTGAGCTATGTGACCGCCCATCTGCTCGGCCTGCCGCAGGGCTATTGGGCCGTGTTCACCGCGGTGCTGGTTGTGCAGGGAAGCGTGGGCGGCTCGTGGAAGGCTGCCGTGGACCGCCTCGCCGGCACCCTGTTCGGCGCGATTTACGGAGCGGCCATCGCCACTCTGGTGCCGCACAACGACGTGCTGATGCTGGGGATCGCGCTCGCGATCGCGCTGACGCCCCTTGCATGGCTCGCGGCGTTCTACCCGAGCTATCGCGTCGCTCCCATCACGGCGGTGGTTCTTCTGCTCGGCGGCACGGCCAGCGTCGAAGGTCCGTTCATCGCCGCCGTGCTGCGCACGGTGGAGGTCACCCTGGGCGGCTTTATCGGAATCGCCGTCTCGCTGTTCGTACTCCCGGCGCGGGCTCACGCGCTGATGGGCGATGCGGCCAATCGCGTGCTGCAGCGTTTGGCCGCGTTGCTCGGCGATCTGATGGAAGGCCTCGCCACGCCGGTGGATGCAAAGGCCATCATCGCGCGCCATGATGCGGTGCGCGCAGCACTCACCGCGCTCGAGAACGTTTCCGACGAAGCCGCGCGCGAAAAACGCAACTACCTCACCGACGATTCCGACCCCGAACCCATCGCGAGGACCCTTCGGCGGGTGCGCCACGACCTGGTGCTGATCGGGCGCATCGCCGCCGAACCTTTGCCCGAAGACCCGGGCTCGCCGCTCAAGCGCGCCTTGGCGGCGTACTCCACGGTTGCGACCGAGTTCCTGCGTGCGATCGGAACGGCCTTTGCCGAGCGTGCATCTCCGCCACCGCTCGACGGGTTCATCGCCGCCGAGCGCCGCGTATTGGAAGCAATGCACGCGATCAAAGGCGATGAAAAGCTCGTAGCGCTGGCCTTCGGGTTCGAGCAATTCCAGCGAAATCTTCACGATCTGGTTCGCCGGGCGCAGGAATTCGCACGCGCCACCGTGAAATCCGCAGACGACCGCGAATCTTAGAACACGAAGCGGGGCGGCGTCTCGAAACCGGGCAGAACCGGCACACACGCGTCGAACGCGCTGCGCTCGCCGACGGCGCCTTGGTGCTTGAGATAGACAAAGGCGTGGCCGGCGGCGCCGTTGCGCACGATCGCCACGAGCCGTCCGCCATCGGCGAGCTGGCCGAGCAGATCCACCGGCTGGCGTTCGATGGCCCCGTTGAGGAAAATCACATCGAATGGAGCCTCAGCCGGACAGCCGGACACCAAGGGCCCGCCGATCACCCGCGCATTGGCCGCACCCAGATCACCCAGATTGGCGGCCGCGCGCGCGGCAAGTTCCGCATTGTCCTCCAGACCCACGACATCGCGCCCCATGAGCGCAAGGATCGCGGTCGAATAGCCCGTGCCGCAGGCGACATCGAGCACATGATCGTTCGGCCCTACGCCGGCCAATTGCAGCAGCTTGGCAAAGGAGCGCGGATCGAGAAGCACCCTCCCCGGCCCAATGGGAATGGTGCCTTCCATATAGGCCACGGGTGCAAACCCCTCAGGGACAAAGCGCTCGCGTGGGACGCTCAGCATGGCATCGCGGATGCGCGCATCGGTCACGTCGTTGGGACGGAGCTGGGCAGCGACCATGTTGGCGCGCTGGTCGGCAGTGTCGAGCATCATTTCATGAATCCGGCAAAAGGAAGCGGGTGCCGCCGCTTATAGTGGCATGGGGTGCGGCTGACAATTCATGGCACGAGCAAGGTTGTGGGCCGCGGCCGGCGATCTGATATAGGCGGGCTCACGGGTGCCGGCTTCCCCTGCACCTGCAGGATTCGGCCATGTGGGGGAGTGGTGACGCAAGGGTCTGCGGAATCGTGCAGAGGCGTCACGGCCATTCCATCTCGTCTTTTTTCCCAAGCTTTTGCGGCATTTCGGGGCCTTACCCGCTTGTCCCCGCTAATCCGGGTTCGTGCTAACGCGCGGGCCATCGCGCTGTAGCTTTAGTGATCGCCCTAGCGATTCCACTACGCGTCCTGAATCACCCGGGAGTGCCGGCGGATACCCTCTATCGCGGCGCCTTCGTCTTCTTCCGCAACGACATAGAGAAGCCGCATGGGTGTTTCCCCCCTTCGCGAAGAGGGATCGTCACGCGGACAAGATAGCCGCCAATCATAGCCGGTCCACGTTATCCAACATTCAATTCCGTCACGCGTTAACTATAGAAAGCATGAGCCAGGCTTTTGCCAAGCTGCTACGTGTTTTGCATGAAGCTCGCACCTCCATTATCCTTGAGCGTCTTATTGACGGCTGCATCATTGCCCGCGCACTGCGCTGAGGTCGGTCCATTGGCTCCCGGCGGCGCCGCGGGATTGAAAGCCGCCCAGGCTGAAGGCGCCACTCCAACAATGTGGATTGTTGGCGCGGGTGCGCTAGTCGGTGTCGTCGCTGCAATCGCACTCAGCAACCACGGCAACGCGATTGCG
>DASYEG010000352.1:0-4200 GCA_036499145.1 Micropepsaceae bacterium
GATCGCTTCGCCCATGCGCGCGCCCAGCGAGATCGCGGAGATCGGCTGGTAGCCTGAGGAAAGACCTTTCGCCATCGTGACAATGTCGGGCTTGAGATCATAGGTGAAACTGCCGAACCATTCGCCCGTGCGGCCAAAGCCGGTGATGACTTCATCGGAATGCAGAAGAATATCGTTTTCCGCGCAGATACGGGACACTTCCGGCCAATAGGTTTTGGGCGGCACGATCAAGCCTCCGGCCCCCTGCACGGGTTCGGCCGAAAAAGAAGCGATGCGTTCGGGTCCGATCTCGCGAATGATTTTTTCCATATCGCGCGCGATCGCGATTCCGAATTCATCGGCGCCGATATCGCCATAGCCCGTGGCCTTTGCGCCGTACCAATAGGGCGCAGGGACTTTCGCGAAGCCCGGAAGGGGCAAATCCCATTGCGGGTGCAGAGGCGTCAGGCCGGAAAGCGAGGCGGCAGCCATCGTCACGCCGTGATAGGACAGCGTGCGTGAAAGATGGATCTTCTTCTCCGGACGGCCCTTCAAATTCCAGTAATAGCGGATGAGCTTGAGTGCGGTATCGGTCGCTTCCGAACCGGAATTGGCGAACAGCACATGGCGATGGCCTTCCGGGAGCAGCGCCGTGAGTTTCGCGGCCAGTTCCGCCGTCCAAGGATTCGTCGTCTTGAAAAAATGATTGTAATAGGGAAGCGTCTGGAGCGCGTCGCAGCCGGCGCGGGCGAGTTCCTTGTTGCCGTAGCCCAATTGCACGCACCACAGTCCCGACATGCCGTCGATCAATTTCCTGCCGTCGGAATCCCAGAGATAGATTCCCTTCGCGCGGGTGATGACCCGCACACCTTCGCGTACCAGCGCTTCGGTCTGGGTGAAGGGATGAATATGGTGGGCGGCATCTATCGCCCGCCAATGCTGGGTCTCATTGCTGGAGTTCGGCAGGGCCTTCTTCGTGCGGGCCATTTGTCATGTCCTTCCGGTCGCGCAGCCCTCGAAAGGCGGCGCCAGGATTATGGGCGACCGGATTACGTCAATAGGGGAAATTGTATCCGAAACGAAGCGAGTTTCTGAAGCGAAGAACTTTGGCCTCAGCCCCAACTGACCTTGACGCCCTCGCGCCGGGCGCGCGGAACCGCAACCGCAACCTTGGGAAGCTCTGTAAGAGAACCGCCGAAATGGCGGCCCTGACCGTGCTGGAATCCGATATCGCGGCAACGCTGAAGCTTTTCCGGGCTGTCGATCCACTCAGCGACCGTCTCGATATGGAGTTCGGCACAGGTGGACAGCATGCTTTTGAGAAGGGCGTCCTCGCGGGGGGATTTGCCCATTCTCTGGATCACGGCGCCGTCGATCTTCACGAAATCGATCGTGAAACTGTGCAGATATTGCAGCGATGCGGCTCCCGAACCGAAATCGTCGATACCGACCCGATAACCCATCAGCCGCAATGACTGGATCGCCTTGTCCGCGGCCACAAGATCGGGCATCTCGGCGCTTTCGGTCACCTCGATCAGCACGCGTTTCGCGAAGGCGCGCTTTTTCGCAAGCAGGCCCGCAAGGACACCAAACGTTGCCGAATTGGCGAAGCTGCGTCCCGAAATGTTGATCGCGATCGAAGCGGCGATCGCCGAATCGCGTTCCAGAATGCCGAACGCTTTCAGCGCAACCGCCATATCGAAGGCGTCGGTGAGGCCAAGCTCCTCGGCGAATTTGATGATCTCGCCAGGACTTTGGCCCGGCTGGAAACGGGTCAGCACTTCATAATGGGAGGGTGTGCCTGTCTTCAGATCGACGATCGGCTCGAAAACGAGATCGAACGCGCTCTGCGCCACCGTGGCATTGAAATCATGGGCCCGCGCCAAGGTCTCGTCCATCAGCCGGTCGAACATTCCCGCAAGATCGGCGTCGGTCACGCTCTTGATCTTGCCTTCGGCAAAGCGCGTGACCGCGTAGCGCAACGCCAAGATGTTCTGTTCCGGCGTGAGATTGCGCCCCTTGAGCGAGAGCAGCACCTCTTCCACCTGAAGGCTCTCCAAGCCGCGTTCGCGCGCCGCGCCCCGGATCTTTTCGGCGAGATTGCGGGCGCCGCGTGGATCGTCGGTCACCACGCCAAAACGGGTCTCCGAAAGCCGCGCCGCGACGACCGCGCCCATGGTGCGGACATTGGCTCCGATACCGGCCAGCAGAGCGGAGGCGTCTTCGGGCGACAGCTTGGCGCAAACGTCGGGCAGATTGGGCACGTTCACCATGGCGACGGCACCCCTGCCGCCTGCGCTCTCGGCAGCGGCCGCAAGAAACGCATCATTGTCCGCGAGGCCGGTTTGCTTGTCCTTGCCGGCCGTCAGTCCGCCGCGCTTGCCCGGTTTGACCAGCGCGCAGGAAATACGATCGCTCTGGGGCAGAAAGCACATGGACAGCGAAGCCTTTTCGCCTGACGCCAAAATCGTTGGAAGCGGCCCGATCCGGCCGCCGGGGGCGAGCCCGCGGACAATGGCGGCAAAGCGTTGATGCTCGCTCGGCTGAAACAGCTCCGCGGCGGAGATCCCTTGAAGTTCCGTTTGGGTGGCGAACAGGCTCACCGCGCCGGTGGCGAACAGGATGGTCCCTTCCCGGTCGATTTCGAAAAGGAAATCGGCACTCGCAAAGGCAAAACCCAAAAGGCGAATCGGTTCGATCATCACGCCGCATCCGAAGGATACGGGTGCTTTTGCCATGAGATCGATTAGGACTTGATGAATTACCGCGGCTTAACCGGCGCTTGCTGCAACGGCACTTACCGGGCCACAACCTCCAAAAGCGCTCGTCCGCGCTCGTGCGCGCGCAGCCTCAGGGCGTCGCCGAATGCGGCGAAGATCGCCCGGCTGACCGGATTCTCCCCATGCCGCCATTCGGGATGCCATTGCACGCCAAACAGGAACGCCGGCGCCCGGTCCATGCTGACGGCCTCGATGGCCCCGTCCGGCGCCTCGGCTTCGACGCGCAAATCATGCGCCAGCCGGGCGATACCCTGGCCGTGCAATGAGTTGACCTGGAAGCTGTCGCCGGGCGCGAGCTCGGGCAGCAGTTCCGTCAGCAGGCCGCCAGGGACGACGCGCACATCGTGTATGGGCCCATATTGCTCATCAAGGGATTCTTTGCGGTCGCCCGCCCGATGATCGGCAAAACCCTCAACCTCATGCAGATGCTGATGCAGCGTGCCTCCAAAGGCGACGTTCAGCTCCTGAAAGCCGCGGCAGATGCAGAGCATGGGAACGCCCGCGGCCTCGGCGGCGCGCATGAGCGGAATGGCGGTCGCGTCGCGCGCTTCGTCCAGTGGCGTATGGCGGCGCGCAGGCTCGCCGCCATAGCGATGCGGCGCGACATTCGAGGTCGAACCGGTGAACAGGAGACCGTCGACGCCGGCGAGGATGTCTCCGAGGTCGAGAGGTGGGCGCAGCGCCGGAATGAGGAACGGCAACGCGCCAGAGCCGTCGCGCACGGCCTCGATGTATTTTTCGCCAACCATATGAAAGGCGTGATCGCCGACTTTCTTGCGGTCGCAAACAATGCCGACGATCGGAAGCTTCGTGCGCATGGCTTAGATGTTAGTGCCGCGCGGCCGCGCACAGCAAGGCGCGGGAAAATTCAGCGGCCACTCTTTTTGAACGGGCTCAAATCCTCAATCACGAATAGGCGCGGTGGTATGTCGGCGGCCTGGCGCATGTCGTTGAGCACCACCATCGTACGAGCACCCTGTGCATCGACCACTTCCCATTGCCGCAATTCGAGCCTGCCGCCGGAATCGGCGAAAGTCAGCGTGATGCTCCCCGACGCCACCGCACTCATCTCGCGCGCGGTGACGGATATTGCGCCCGGTTCGCGCTTCAACGCGGAAACGCGGGAATCGTTTGTGAGGTCGATGTCGTCGCTCAACAAGAGTCGCAAGGGCGAATTGGTCAGCGGATAGCGGTCGGTCGTTTTCAGCGCGCTATTCTCGACCGCGACCGTGCTGCCGTCCGCAATGATAAGATTGGGATTGGGTTTCTCATATTCGAAACGCACCCGTCCCGGCTTCTTCAGATAGAAGGCGCCCCGTTCGGTCTTGCCATCGGCATCCACCTGCGTGAAGCGTCCCTGCACGCTTTGGATCGTGTTGAGATAGGCCGAAACGCGCTTCAGATCGGCCTTCTCGGCTGAGGAGAAAACGGGCGCGATCGG